>NZ_JBIVDY010000006.1:105815-358592 GCF_044747365.1 Kitasatospora sp. NPDC090091 | reverse complement strand
AGTTTATCTTCTAGTGAGTGTCCGCCGGCCACGGGCGGGGGGGGGGGCCCGCCCCCGTGCGGGCACCGCGCCCGGCCCGCCGTCCCGACCGCACCCGACACCGGAAGGAGCACGACCATGCCCACCGCAGACCTTCGCCGGTACCGGGTCGGCGTCGTCCAGCTGTCCGTCGCCACCAACCGCCGGGCGGAGAACCTGGAGCGGGCCGAGAAGCTGGTGCGCGCCGCGGCCGACGACGACTGCCGACTCGTCGTCCTGCCCGAGGTGTTCGCCACCGCACTGAACCTGCCGAAGAGCCACGAGATCGCCGAGCCGGTGCCCGGCCCGCTCACCGAGTGGCTGGCCGGCCTGGCCCGCGAGCTCGGCATCTGGATCGCCGCCGGCGTGCTGGAGCGCTCCGGCGAGCACGTGCACAGCACCGCCGTGCTGCTGGACGACACCGGGGAGCTCGCCGGCACCGCGCGGCGCACCATGGTGTACGACCTGGAGGCGCACTTCATCACCGGCGTCACCGGCGCCCGCGTCTTCGACACCCCGCTCGGCCGGATCGGCTTCGCGCTCGGCTACGACGTGCAGTTCCCCGAGGTGCTGCGCGGCCTGTTCGCGGACTCGGCGGAGATCATCGTCGCGCCCTCGGTGCTGCTGCGGCCGTTCGCCGAACCGGTGCGCCAGATGCTGCTCGCCCGGGCCGCGGAGAACTGCGCGTACGTGCTGTTCGCCAGCGCCACCGGCGAGAACACCCTGGCCGGCCTCACCTACATGGGCCGCAGCGCGATCCTGCGCAGTCCGCTGGCGATCGGCGCCTACTCGCGGGACTTCCGCAAGCAGCAGCCGGTGCTCGCCGAGGCGGACCGTGAGGAGGTGCTGCTCACCGCCGACCTGGACCTGCACGAGCTGCGCCGGATGCGCGAGGCCGCACCGTTCGCCGCCGACTTCCGCCGCTCGCCGCTGGGCCTGGCGCTGACCGCCGCCACCCACCCGGACGGGCCGCTGCCCGACTGGGCCGCGGCGGCCGGGCAGGACCCGGACGACGCGTCGGCCCCGGACACCCCGGACACGCCGGACACCCCGTAAGCCCCGGATGGAGCCTGACCTGATGACCGACCGCACGCTCGCCACCAGCCGGCCCAGGGTCGCGCTGATCCAGACCCTCTGGGACCACGACCCCGAGGTCAACCTGGCCCGCACGCTCGCCCTGCTGGACACCGTCCAGGACGTCGAGCTGATCATCCTGCCGGAGTTCTTCCTCGGCCCGCCGTTCTACTTCCCCGGCCGCGCCCACCTGAAGGGCGTCATCGACCAGCCGGTGCCGGGCCCGGTCTTCGACCGGCTCGGCGAGGTGGCCCGGGCCAAGGGCTGCTACCTGCTCTGCGGCACGGTCGTCGAGCGGGAGGGCGACCACTACTACAACACCTCGGTGCTGCTGGACGACCAGGGCCGGATCGCCGCCAAGGCCCGCAAGACCCACCGGTTCGCCGCCGAGATGGTCACCGTCTCGCCCAGCGACGAACTCGTCATCGTGGACACGCCGTTCGGGCGGCTGGGCATCTGCGTCTGCTCCGACTTCTGGATCCCCGAGGTGCCGCGGACGCTCGCCATGCGCGGCGCCGAGATCATCGCGGTGCCCGGCGCGGCGCTGCGCGGCAACATCCAGATCACCCGGCCGTGCATCCAGGCCAACTCCTCCTTCAACGTCTGCTACACCCTGCTGGCCAGCGCCGTCGGCGAGGTCACCGGCGAGCGGGCCGGCCGGCAGGTGTCCATCTCGGTGGCCGGCCACAGCACCGTCGCCGCTCCCGAGCAGCTGGTCGGCTCGCTGGACGAGGAGGAGGGCGTGCTGATCGCCGAGCTCGACCTCGACCGGGTGCGCGACCTGCGCGAGGTCGACCTCTCGTTCCGCAAGAGCCTCTACTTCTGCCTGCACGGCCGCCGCCCCGAGCTCTACCAGGACCTGCTGAAGCCCTACGCCGGCCACCAGGACCTGGAGACCCTGATCACGGACTACCTGACCGCCCGACGGAGCTGATTCGCCATGGCACCCAGCCTGTTGTTCCCCGCCGCCGAGTACCTGCCGACCGGGACGGCTCGCGAGCCCGCGCTCAAGGAGGTCCTCGACTGGGCCGACCGGGCGGCCGACACCACCACCGACGACGCGCTGCTCTCCTTCTTCGGCCAGCCGCTGGACGGCCGCACCCTGCGGCTGACCGGCCTGCACCACGTCGCCGTCTACCTGGGCGACTACCGGCGCGAGGAGGAGTTCGAGGCCTGGCTGGAGACCGTCCGGGAGCACCCGGGCCTCAGCCGTGTCTCCTCCGGCCCCTCGCACATCGCCCCGCGGGTGCACGGCACCCCCGGCCACTGGATCAACCTGACCACCGAGCACGGTACCGAGGTGGAGTTCTTCACCTGCCGCGCCTACGGCGAGTGGGCCGGCCTGCCGGCCGACCGCAAGCGCTCGCTGATGTCGCACCTGGGGCTGAGCGTCGACACCGCGGACCAGGTCCGCCGGGTGCTCGACTACCTGGCCGGCTTCGACAGCGTCGAGCTGCTGGCGTACGCGCCGGAGGACGAGCTCGGCCACACCTACGGCCACCTGTTGCGCACCGACACCGAGCGGGTCCTGGAGCTGGTCCACGCGGGACGGAGTCACGCATGAGCGAGCGCAGCGAGCTCATCATCAAGAGGTGCGCGTTCCGCGAAGGGGCCGCCGAGCGGAGCGAGGTGGGCGCATGAGCGGGTTTCCCGTGCCGGCCAGGCTGCCGGACAACGTGCCCGGGCGGTTCTTCGTCAACGCCGAGTGCACCGACTGCGACACCTGCCGGTGCATCGCGCCCGACTCCTTCGTCCGCAACGACCAGGCCGGCTACACCTACGTGGCCCGCCAGCCGGTCGACGAGGACGAGGAGGAGCTGGTCTACGAGGCGATGGACTGCTGCCCGGCGGACGCCATCTGCGAGGAGGACGCGTGAGCGCCGCCCCGCCCCGGATCCTCGGCCTGGGCGGCTCCCTGCGCCCCGGCTCGACCAGCCAGCTGCTGCTTCGCCGCGCCGTCTCCCTGCTGGAGGCGGACGGCTGCCGGACGTCCCTGCTGGACCTGCGCGAGCTGGACCTGCCGTTCTGCAACGGCGACAAGCAGGACCCGTGGCCGAGCCGCCCGGACGTCAAGCTGCTGCGGGAGGAGTTCCGCGCCGCCGACGGCGTCATCCTGGCCGGCCCGGAGTACCACGGGACGATCGGCGGGGCCCTGAAGAACGCGCTCGACCTGCTGGACTTCGAGCACGTCGAGGGGAAGGTCTTCGGCGCCATCTGCGCGCTCGGCGGCCGCAGCAACTCCAACGCCCTCAACCACCTGCGCCTGGTGGTCCGCTGGTACCGGGCCTGGATGGTGCCCGAGCAGGTCGCCGTCCCGCAGGCCCGCAGTGCCATGCCGGGCGGCGAGCCGGCCGATCCCGAGCTCGGGGCCCGGGTGGACGAGCTGGCCCGGAGCGTGGCCAGGGCGGCGGCGCTGCTGCGGCCCCGCACCGACGGCCCGGGAGCGGAGCTGCCCGGTCCGGAATCCACCCTGAACGTGTCCAGGACAGTCAAACGCGAACACTGACCCGTTGGTAGCGTCACCCCTGTGAATAGGCCGCAGACATTGGGCGGGCAATTCCAGGGGACCGGAGAATGGTTCCCGGTGCTCCCCCGACCACTTCTCGTGATCAGCCTCCGGCATCCGGCGAACGGAACTCCGCGGGAGGCGACCTGGCTTCGCCTCACCGCATTCCTGTTCAATCGCGGGATTTCCGACGACCGCACCGTCGGCATCGAAATCCTGTACGACGACCCGGAGTCCACGGCGCCCGACCGCCGGCGTTTCGACGCCTGCCTGTCGGTGCCCCGGGACCGGGTCGCCGGGCTGTCCCTGCTCGATCCGCGCCGGGACAGCCTGGGCATCCGCGTGCTGCCCGTCCTGAGCGAGCGGCTGATGCTCTGGCAGGGCGGTTCGGCCCAGGCCGAACCGCCCGTCCGCCACCGCCACGTCACCCCGGCGGCCGGCCTCGAACTGCGCGCCAACTGGCCGCGCTACGAGGTCTACCGGGGCTCGCCGGTGCTGACGCCCGGGCGCCCCGAGGTGGTCGGCTGGTACGCCACCGCGACCCCCTCGGCCACCGCCCTCGGCGGCACCGTGGGCGGCCCGGGCGGCGGCCACCTCCCCCCGCGCACGCCGGCCGGCGTGCCCCGCCGACCGCACGGTGCGGTCCGGCGCGCCTCCGGAAGGGGTCTACGACCATGACCACCACGACCACCCTGGACTGGGACCGGGCCTACAAGGCCGGGGACCACCACCAGTACTGGGAGCTCAGCGCCCCCTCCCCCGACCTGGTCGGATTCCTCGCCGCCACCCCGCCCGCCCCCGGCGCCCGCGCCCTCGACCTCGGCTGCGGCACCGGCTGGGACACCGTCGCGCTGGCCCGCGCCGGCTACCGCGCCACCGGCGTGGACATCAGCGCCGAGGCGGTCTCGCTCGCCGGCGAGCGGGTCGCCGGGCTCGGCCTGGAGGTCGAGCTGCGGGTCGGCGACGTCCGTGAACTCGACCTGCCCGACGAGGAGTTCGACCTGCTGGTGGACCGCGGCTGCTTCCACCACCTGGGCCCGGAGGACCGCGACCGCTACGCGGCCGAGGTGGCCCGGCTGCTCCACCCGGGCGGCCTGCTGTACCTGCGCGGCAGCCGCCAGGAGATGTTCCCGTTCAAGCCGGTGGACGCGCCCTCGATCGAGCGCCACTTCCCGGCCGACCTGTTCAGCAGCGGCCCGCTGCTGCCCTTCCAGCTCCACACCGACGTGCTCAAGGTCGACGCCAACGCGGTGCTCCTGCGGCGCGCCGACTGACCCCGTCCCGTCCGTCCCATTCGCGGCCTCACCGCCGCGACCGCTCCGCGCCGGCCCTGCCGAGCCGGCGGACATTCCGCGCTTCCCCATTCCCGAAGCCCGGTGCCCGCATTCCGGCCGACGGCTTCCGGCGCTCCAAGAAATGAGCCACCTATGCCCGACCGGCAGACCGGGGACAAAAGTCCCTGGCTGATTCTCGGCGTGCTCAGCATGGGCTTCTTCATGACGCTGCTCGACATGACGATCGTCAATATCGCGCTGCCCCATGTGATGTCCGGCCTGCACGCGTCCCTCGACGAGGGTCTGTGGGTCTTCAGCGCCTACATCCTCGGCTACGCCACCCTGCTCGTCGTCGCCGGCCGCCTCGGCGACCTCTTCGGACCCCGCCGGGTCTACCTCTACGGCCTGGCGCTGTTCGTGGCCGCCTCCTGCCTGTGCGGGGTGGCGCCCAACGCCGGCGTCCTGATCGGCGCCCGCTTCGCCCAGGGCGTCGGCGGCGCGATGCTCGCCCCGCAGATCCTCCCGATCGTCACCATGGTCTTCCCGCCGTCCAAGTGGGGTGCGGCCTTCGGCTTCACCGGCGCGCTCTCCGGGCTCGCGGTGCTGACCGGCCCGACGCTGGGCGGGGTCATCGTCAGCTACCTGGACTGGCGCTGGATCTTCTACCTCAACCTGCCGATCGGCCTCGCCACCGCCTACCTGGTGCTCAAGCACGTCCACGACTACCGGCCCGGCAAGCGGCAGCCGCTCGCCCTGGTGCCGACCGCGCTGCTCATCCTCGGCCTCAGCGCACTGGCCTTCGGGCTGATCGAGGGCGAGCGGCTGGACTGGGACGTCACCGCCTGGGCCTCGATCACCGCCGGCCTGCTGATCCTGGTCTACTTCGGCTTCGACCAGCGGCGGCACCAGCGCTCCGGCCCGCTGCTCCCCTTCGACCTGCTGAAGCTGCGCAACTTCGCCTCGGCCAACATCGTCGCCGCGGTCATGGGCTTCTCGATGCTCGGGGCCTTCCTGCCGATCTCGCTCTACCTGCAGACCGTGCTCGGGATGACCCCGCTGCGGGCCGGCTTCACCATCGCGGTGATGCCGCTCACCTCGGCGCTGGTCGCCGGCATCGGCGGCAAGCTCTCCGACCGTGGCTCGGGCAAGGCGGTCATCCTCACCGGGCTGGCCTGCTTCACCGCCGGCCTCGGCTCGTTCATCCTGGTCACCGGGACGGACACCGGCACCCTCGACCTGATCGGCCCGTTCCTGCTGGCCGGCCTCGGGATGGGCCTGGTCTTCTCCCCGCTGTTCAGCGTCGGGATGCGGCAGGTCCCGCCGCCGCAGGCCGGGGTGGCGTCCGGGCTGGTCAACACCTCGCAGGAGGTCGGCGGGCTGCTGGCCAGCGCGGCGATCGGCGCCGTCCTCTCGATGCGGCTCACCAGCGGGCTGCGCAGCTGGGTGAACGACCAGGCCGCGGCGCTGCCCGCGGAGGCGCGGGAGGGCTTCAAGCAGGCCTTCGCGCCGCTCACCGACGGCGCCGTGAAGATCGGCAGCGGCGGCCCGCCGCCCGCCATGGCCGGCGCCGACCCGGCGCAGGCCGCCAAGGTGCAGGACGCCTTCGCGGACGCCTTCACCAGCGCCATGCACAGCGGGCTCCTGCTGCCGGTGGGCCTGCTGGCGCTCGGCTGGGTGACCGCCCTGCTGCTGATCCGCGACGTTCCCGCACCGACCTTCGGGCCGCCGAAGCCTCCCCCCGCCAGGACCACGGCCAGCGCCCCGGCGGCCGAGAAGTCGGCGCCGGCCAAGCAGCCCGAGAGCGCCGGGAAGGCCGAGAAGACCGGACCGGCCGGACCGGCCCAGCAGCCCGGAACGGCCTGACGGCCGGCCCACCGGCGGCACCGCGCCGCCCCCGGAACCATCTCCGCACCTGTAGTCACCAGAACCAAGGAGTCATCCGATGTCCCAGTCCCCCGTGGTGCTGTCCACCCACATGATGGCGACGTACATGGTCAAGCCCGGCTGCGCCGAGCAGGCCCGTGACATCATCGCCAAGCACTGGCCCACCCTGAAGGCCCACGGGCTGGTCACCGACGAGCCCGCGACCGTGTACCACAGCGAGAGTGAGCACGGCCCGGTGTTCTTCGAGATCGTCACCTGGGTGGACGAGAACGCGGTCAGCCGCGCCTTCAACACACCCGAGGTGAACGCGATCTGGCAGGAGATGGCGGCCATCACCGAGGCCCGCGAGGGCCGGCCGCCGGTCGACTACCCGATCGTCCACCGGATGGGCTACCACCAGGACGAGCCCGACCTCCCGGAGGAGGACGCCTACACCGGGCTCGCCCACTACCTGGTCCGCCCGGACAAGGTCGCCGAGTTCCACGAGCTGATGGCCCGCGACTGGCCGACCCTGCGGGACGAGAAGCTCACCACCGGCGACCGCGCGGTCGTCTACTTCGGCGAGGACGCCACCGGCCCGTTCTTCCTGGAGATCGTCCGCTGGTACGACCAGCAGGGCCCCAGCATCGCCTACCGCAACGACAAGGTCAGCGCGATCTGGCAGGACGTCTTCCGCTACACCGAGGGCCGCAGCGGCCGCCCGGCCTCCGAGTACCTGTGGGCGGGCGAGCTCAAGTACCCCTTCCACGACGCCGGCTGACTCGGCGTCCGATCCGTGCGGACGCCCGCGTCCGCACCGAATTGACGTAACGTCAGGGAATCAGAACCACCCGCGTCCGGACGGGTCGGGCCCCAGCGCCCGGCCCGTCCGGCCCCGTCCGACCCGGAGTACCATCGGTGACCCGCAAGCCCCCGCAGTCCCTCGCCGCCCCGCCCGCCCCCGTGCTCGCCGACCGGCTCCGGTCCGAGCTGGAGGACAGCGCCGTGCCCGGCCGGGCCGAAGGCGAGAAGGCCTATCTGAAGAGCGAGTTGGAGCACCTCGGGGTGCCCCTGCCCGCCATGCGCACCCTGGTGCGGAACTTCGTCCGCCGCCACCCCGGCCTCGACCGCGAGACCCTGCTGGAACTCACCGAGGAGCTCTGGGCCCCGCCCGTCCACGAGTCCCGCTCCTGCGCCGCCCTCCTCCTGGAGAACCGCGCCGACCTGCTCGTCCGCGAGGACGTCGTCTACCTGGAGCAGCTGCTGCGCGAGTGCGGGACGTGGGCGCACGTCGACCTGATCGCCCCGAAGGGCGCCGGCGCCCTGCTGCTGCGGCTGCCCGAGACGGGCGAGGACTTCCTGCGCTGGAGCCGGGACGACCACCAGTGGGTGCGGCGCGGCGGCATCCTCTCCTACCTGCTGGCGCTGCGCGACCAGGGCGAATTCCCGCACTACTTCCAGGACTTCGGCGAACTCGCCGACCCGCTGCTGACCGACACCCGGTTCTTCGTGCGCAAGGCGCTCGGCTGGGCGCTGCGCGAGGGCGCCAAGCACCACCCGGAGGAGGTCGCCGGCTGGCTGCGCGAACGGCTGCCGCGGGTCTCCGGGCTCACCCTGCGCGAGGCGATCCGCCCGATCGACGACGAGACCTGCCGGGCGCTGCTGGCGGACCACGCCGTCCACACCGGGCGGCGCCCGCGCAGCTGACCGTCGCCACCGGCCCGTTCTCCGCCCCGCGCCGTCCGCTCCCCGCCCCCGACCCAGACCCCGGAGGACCGCATGACCACGCAGAGTCCCGCCGACCGGCACCGCCGGCCGCTCCCGGTCGTCCAGGTGCTCGCCGAGGACGGCCGGCACCGGACGATCTGCCGGATGTGCCACGGCGGCTGCGGCGCCATCGTGACCGTCGACGGGGGCCACCTCACGGCGATCGAGGGCGACCCGGAGAACCCGAACAACCACGGGTTCCTCTGCGCCAAGGGGCGGGCCTCGCTGGAACACCTCAAGCACCCGGACCGGCTGACCACGCCGCTGCTGCGCACCGGACCGCGCGGCAGCGGCGAGTTCCGCGAGATCGGCTGGGACGAGGCGCTGGACCGGATCGCCGCCGCCCTCGACCGGGCCCGGACCGAGCACGGTCCCGAGTCGGTGGTGCTGGCCCAGGGCACCGACCGCAACTACCAGGAGTGGGTCTTCCGGTTCGCCAACAGCTTCGGCACACCCAATGTGCTCGGGCCGGCGCACGTCTGCTTCTACCCGCGGGTGATGGCCGGCATCCTCACCGCGGGCGGCTTCACCTTCTGCGACTACGAGGGCCGGCCCGACCTGGTGCTGGTCTGGGGCTCCAACAAGGCACTCACCCACGGCGACGGCGTGATCGGCACCCGGCTGCTCGCCGCCGTCCGGGACGGCACCCGGATGATCGTGATCGACCCGCGGCGCACCCAACTGGCCTCGCGCGCCGAGAAGTTCCTCCAGGTCCGGCCCGGCGGGGACGCCGCCCTGGCGCTCGCGATGATCCACACCGTGATCGAGGCCGACGCCTACGACCACGAGTTCGTCGAGAAGTTCACCGTCGGCTTCGAGGACCTCGCCGCCCACGTCGCCGACTACACCCCGGAGGCGGTCGCCGAGCGGACCGGCATACCCGCCGAGGAGATCCGGGCCACCGCCCTCGCGTACGCGGCCGCGCCGAGCGCCGCCATCGAGCTGGGCACCGGTCCGCAGCAGCACCGCGACTCCTTCCACACCTGCCGGGCCGTCCTGCTGCTCTCGGCGATCTGCGGCAACCTCGACCGGCCCGGCGGCGACGTCCTCTGGGACCCGCCCGGCATCGACGGCCGGCGCTCCTTCCCGCGCGCCGAGCTGCTGCCGCCGGAGCAGGCCTCCAAGCGGCTCGGCGGTGACCGGCACCGGATCCTCGCCATGTCGGGCTGGGCGCACCCCGGCTCGGTCTGGGACGCCGCGCTCGACCCGGCAGCCCCGCACCGCGTCACCACGATGCTGGTGCACGGCAGCAACCTGCTGCTCAACTACGCCGACTCCGACCGCATCCGGAAGGCCCTGGAGCGGCTGGACTTCCTCGCCGCGGCCGACCTGAGACTCACCCCGACCACGGCCATGGCCGACGTGGTGCTCCCGGTCGGCGGCTGGCTGGAGCGGGACCAGATCGTCGAGCACGCCCACTACGTCGCGGCCCGGCGGGCCTTCGCCCGGGTCGGCGACAGCCGCTCGGACGAGTGGATCCTCACCGAACTCGCCCACCGGCTGGGCCTGTCCGCCGACTTCTGGCCGGACGCCCGGGAGTCCCTGGACACCCGGCTGGAGCCGATCGGGATGGACTGGCGGCAGCTGGCCGAGCTCCACTACCGGGCCACCCCGCTGGTCTACCACAAGTACCGCGAGCGCGGCTTCGGCACCCGCAGCGGCAAGGTCGGCCTGCGCTGCGACGCCCTCCGGGCCTTCGGCTACCCGCCGCTGCCGGTCGCCGGCCCACCGGTCGGCAGCCCCGAGGACGGCCCCTACCTGCTGACCTCCGCGCACTCGCCGTTCTACTTCAACTCCGAGTTCCGCGACCTGCCCTCGCTGCGCAGCAAGGAGCCCGAACCCCTGCTCGACATGCACCCGGAGGCCGCCGCCCGCGAGGGCCTGGCGGACGGCGACTGGGCCGAACTCGCCACCCGCACCGGGCGGATCCGGCTGCGGGTTCGGGTCACCGACAAGATCGCCCCGGACGTGGTGGTGGCGCCGGCCGCCTGGTGGTACCCCGAGCGCGGCGCCGACGGCGGCTGGCGCGAGGCCAACGTCAACCTGCTGACCACCAACGAGGACGAGAACCCGGAGATGGGCTCGTCCACCTTCCGCGGCCTGCGCTGCACGGTGACCCGCTCGCCCTGAGAGGCTGCCCGGCCCGGCCCGGGCCACGCGGCCCGGGCCGGTGGCACCGCACCGCCCCCCGCCGTGGGGCCGGTCGCCGGGGCCGAGCGTCAATGTTCTGGACCAGCTGGCCGCCGGAGCGCCACCGGAACTGACGGAGGGTTGACTCGCGCCGGTGTGAGTGATTGAGTACTCACATGAAGAACGAACGCCCCCGCCAGTTGTCCACGGCCGAGGAGCGCCGGGAGACGGTGCTCCGCACCGCGATCGGAGCCTTCGCCTCGCGGGGGTATTTCGGCACCACGACCACCGAGGTCGGCAAGGCCGCCGGCATCTCGCAGGCCTACGTCTACCGCCTCTTCCCCAACAAGGAGTCGCTGTTCGTCGCCGTCGTCGAGCACTGCTTCACCCAGGTCCGGGCCAGCCTGGAGGAGGGCGCGGCGCAGGCCGCGAGCAGCGCGCCGGAGGCCGTCCTGCACGCCATGGGGGACGCCTACGCCAAGCTGATCAGCGACAACGACCTGATGCTCGTCCAGCTGCACGCCCAGGCGGCGGCGGTCTCCGAGCCGGCGATCCGGGACGCCGTCCGCACGGGCTACGCCCGCACGGTCGAGTACGTCCGCGGCGCCTCCGGGGGCGACGAGCGGCAGATCCAGGAGTTCTTCGCCACCGGCATGCTCTGCCACCTGCTGGTGTCGATGGCCGCCGAGGAGGTCGACGCACCCTGGACGCGCACCCTGTCGGCCGGGATCACGCACTACTGACGCACCGCAGCGCCACAGCACCGCAGAACCGGGCCCCGAGCCCCCACAGCCACACCCCGCCGCGGCGGGGCGGCGGCCCGCACTCCCCCGGCGGGCCGCCGCCTCGCCCACCTTTTGGCCGCAAGAGTGAGTGGTCAATCACACATTACGATCCGAGCGGTCGCACCCCGCACGGAAATCGGCACGAACAGCGCTTCACGGCCCGGCGCCGCACTCGCCGGCACGCCCGATCCACTGAAGGAGAGCCCGTCATGACCGTCCACACCATCGACGAGAACGCCCCCGCCATCGTCCGCCTGAGCACCACGATCCACGCGCCGCTCGCCGTCGTCTGGTCTCTGCACACCGACATCGACTCCTGGGCCGCCTGGCTCCCGGACGTCGACCGGGCCCGCCTGGACGGCCCGCTCACCCCCGGCGCCTCCTTCCGGTGGCTGACCCACGGCCTGGACATCACCTCCACCGTCCTGGAGCTCGTCCCCGGCCGGCGGATCGTCTGGGGCGGCCCGGCCAACGGCATCGACGGCGTCCACGTCTGGACCTTCGAGGAGACGGACGGCGCGGTGACCGTCCGCACCGAGGAGTCCTGGGCCGGGGCGCCGGTCGAGGCGCAGCCGGCCGAGCTGGAGGCCGCGCTGCGGGCGTCCCTGGAGGCCTGGCTCGACCACCTCAAGACCGCGGCCGAGCGCCGCTGACCCCGCCGCAGGCCCCGCCCGCAGGCCCCTTCACGCCCGCCGCCGGCCCCTCCTCCCGAACCCCGCCGCCCGAACCGACCACCGAGGACTGCGCCATGACCGCCACCGCCAAGCCCTACCTGACCGGCCACTACGCCCCCGTCGCCGACGAGCTCACCGCCACCGGGCTCACCGTCGAGGGCACCCTGCCGCCCGAGCTGGCCGGCCGGCTGGTCCGCAACAGCCACAACCCCAAGCCCGGCATCACCCCCACCCACTGGTTCAAGGGCAGCGGCATGGTGCACGGCATCCGGCTCCGGGAGGGCCGGGCGGAGTGGTACCGCAACCGCTGGGTGGACACCCCCGCCCTCGACGGCGCCCCCTACCTGACCGAGCACGGCCCCGACCTCACCGCCTCCACCGCCGGCACCCACGTCATCGAGCACGGCGGCCGCCTGCTCGCCCTCTGCGAGTCCGCCCTCCCGTTCGAGCTCACCCCCGAGCTGGAGACCGTCGGCGCCTTCGACTGGAACGGCCGCCTCACCTCGGCGATGACCGCCCACCCCAAGGAGGACCCGGCCACCGGCGAACTGCACTTCTTCGCCTCGTCCCCGTTCCCGCCCTACCTGATCCACCACGTCTCCTCCCCCGACGGAACCGTGCTCACCAGCCAGGAGGTCCCCGGCGCGAGCGCCGCGCTGAAGCACGACTTCGCCATCACCGAGAACCACGTGGTCTTCCTGGAGGGCTCGGTCATCTTCGACCCGTCCGAGCACTCGGGCATCCCCTACGCCTGGGACGACGCACAGGCCGCACGGATCGGCGTCATGCCGCGCGGCGCCGACGGCGCGGCGAAGGTCCGCTGGTTCCCGCTCCTGCCCGGCTACGCCATGCACCTGGCCAACGCCTACGAGGACGGCGCCGGCCGGATCGTGGTCGAGGGTCCGAGCGTCGGGCGGGACGGCTGGCAGCGCTCCTGGAACTGGTGGGTCGGCGCGCCCGACCGCGGCGCCGAGCCCAACTCCGGCTCGCGCAGCCGCCGGTGGACGGTCGACCTGACCGCGGGCACCGTCCGGGAGGAACAGACCGACGACCTCACCGTCGAGTTCCCGACCATCAACGACGCCTTCACCGGCCGCGAGCACCGCTACCAGTACGCGCTCTCCTTCCCGGACGACCGCGGCGTCGGCAACCACACCCTGGTCAAGTACGACCGCCGCACCGGCGCCCGGCAGTTGCTGCCGGTCGGCACCGGGCAGCTGCCCAGCGAGGCCGTGTTCGTCCCGGCCGCGGACGCCGCCGACGAGGACGCCGGCTACCTGCTCACCGTCGTCAGCGACCTCAACCTGAACGCCTCGAAGCTGCTGGTGCTGGACGCCTCCGACCTGTCCGTCCCGCCGGTCGCCACCGTCCACCTGCCGCGCCGCGTGCCGGCGATGATCCACGGCTCGTGGATCGCGGACGCCGACCTCGCCTGACCGTTCGCCCTGCGCCCCCTCCCGCGCACTTCGCCTCCGAGCCTTTCGCCTCCGAGCCCGCCTTCGGCCCTACCGCCGAGGCGGGCTCGGCGCATCGGCGGGCTCGGCGCATCGGCGGGTGCCGGCGCGCCTGTCCGGCACCGGCGCGTCAGGAAGCCGGCCCGGCGACCGCGTCCAGCGCCGGGGCGAGCACGGCGAAGGCCTGCTCCAGCAGGGCCGCCGGGTCCTCGGCCCCGTCGCTCCCGCTCCACCGGCGCAGCACCGCGTCGAAGGCGGACAGCGCCATCCCGGCCGCGAGCGGCGGATACATCGCAGTGGCCGGGTCGAGCCCGAGGCGGTGCGCCAGTTCGGCCGCCAGCTCCTCGCGCCACTGCGCCTGCCGCTCCAGGAAGCGGGCCAGCAGTGCGGGCGTCCCGAGGATCAACTGCACCACGCGCAGGGCGCGTTCGGAGGCCCCGCCGCGCCCCGCCCCGTCGGCGCAGGCCGCGACGGAGATCCAGACGGCGTTCCGCAGCGCGAGCGAGGGCCGTTCCCCGGCCGGCCGGGCCGCCAGCTCCGTGCGCATCACGGGGCCGAGGTCGGCCAGCACCTGGACGACCACGTCCTCCTTGGACGCGAAGTACCGGAAGAAGGTCCGCTTCGAGACACCCGCGGCGGCCGCGATCTCGTCGATGGTGACGGCGTCGAACCCCTTCTGGGCCAGCAGTTGCAGGGCCGCCGCGGCCAACTCCTCGGCGACGAGCCGGCGCTTGCGCTCGGCCATGGTCATGGGCGGTTCGGGGCGGGAGGTCACCTGGCTCACCGCGCCATGGTAGCGCGATGCCCCGAGTGGCACTCGGAGGCATGTTGACACCAAGTGCCATACCGGTCAGCATGTGACGCATGACTGAGCCTCAGAAGTGGACCTCCGCACACATCCCGGACCAGACCGGACGGGTCTTCGTCGTCACCGGCGCCAACAGCGGCCTCGGTCTGGCCACCACGCGCGCCCTGGTCCACCGCGGCGCCACCGTCGTCCTCGCGGTGCGCGACGAGCAGAAGGGCCGCCGAGCCGCGCGGGAGCTCACCGCCGAACAGCCGGACGCCCGGCTGGAGGTCCGCCGGCTCGACCTCGCCGACCTCGACTCGGTCCGCGCCTTCGCCCACGGCGTGCGAGCCGACCACCCCCGACTGGACGTCCTGGTCAACAACGCCGGCATCATGGCCCCGCCGCACACGCTCAGCCCGCAGGGCCACGAACTCCAGTTCGCCGCCCACCACCTCGGCCACTTCGCGCTCACCGGACTGCTGCTCGACCTGCTCGCCGCGGGGCGCGATCCGCGGGTCGTCACGGTGACCTCGATCAACCACCGGCGCGCGCGGATCCGCTTCGACGACCTCGACGGCAACCGCGGCTACCGGCCGATGGCCTTCTACAACCAGTCCAAGCTCGCCAACGCCGTCTTCGGCCACGAGCTGCACCTGCGGCTCACCGCGGCGGCCAGCCCGGTGCGCAGCCTGCTGGCCCACCCCGGCTACAGCGCCACCCACATCGTGACCGGCGCACCCACCCCGCTCTACCGCCTGCTGTTCGGCGTCCTCGCCCGGCCGCTCGCCCAGAGTCCGGACCGGGGCGCGCTGCCACAGCTCTACGCGGCCACCCGTCCGGGCGTGCGGAGCGGCGAGTTCATCGGCCCGGACGGCCCGGGCGAGCTGTGCGGCGCCCCGGCCCGGGTGGAGCTTGCGCCCGCCGCCACCGACGCCGCGACGGGCCGCCGGCTCTGGGACCTCTCGGAGCGCCTGACCGGGGTGCGGTTCGGGCTTCCCGCCGTGGGCACGCTCGGCGTGTGAGGCCCGGCGGCAGCGCGCGGGAACCGTTGCCGCTCCCGGGAGCATCGGGGTAGCCGAAGGGGTACGGGGGTTCCGTTCGGCACGGGGAGGGCGAGGCGTTGTCCGGGGGATCGACGGTGTTCTGGCGAGCGCTCACCGTGGGCGGGGCGCTCACCGCCGGCGTCGGCGGAGCGCTGTTCTTCTGGTCCTGGGGCTCACCCCTGGCCGTCCTACCGGTGCTCCCGCTCTGGATCACGGGCGCCGTGGGCCTCGCGGTCGCGGTGGCCGCCTCCCTCGGCGTCCGGGACGGCGACGGCACCCCGCTGCCCACCATCGGCACGGCCCTGCTCATCCTGACACTCTGGGTCGGCGCGGCCACCGCCGACCTCTCCGTCACCGGCGTCCGCGACTGGGTCCGCACCCCGCAGGCGATCACCGCCACCCTCACCGAGTGCCGGCTCGACGGCGCCTTCCACGGCCCCGACACCCCTGGCTCCGAGCACCACAGCTGCGTCTACCACTGGACCTTCCGCGGCGAGCAGCGCAGCGAGCGCCGCGAGGCCGCCGACAGCGCACCCGACGGCCACCGGCAGGAGGTGTGGATGAGCCCGAGCACCGGCGAGATCGCCGACCACCCGCTGCTCGCCCTCGTCGGCTACACCGCGGCCACCCTGGCCGCCGGCGCGATCGTCGCCGTCGGCGGCTGGTTCCGCCTCCGGACGGAGGTTCGTCGCCTGCTACGGCGTGTCTGACAACTCCCGCCGGGCGTGCGACGCCGGGGGCTCCCCGAGGCCGGGTGAGGTCAGCCGTGACAGTGCACCGCGACCAGAACGGCGTCGCCGTCGAGTCCGTCCAGGAACGCGTTCGCGGCCCGCAGGTAGGCGGCGCGGTCGTCCTCCGCTGCCGCGCCCGGCTCCAGCCACGTGCCGTCGGGCCGCAGCAGGGCGTCCCCCGGCACGGCCGCGTCGCGGGCCCGTGCCACGTACTGCTCACGGCTCACCGCGAACTCGCCGGGCCAGTGCCCGAACTCCTCGCTGCCCAGCGCCGCCCGGCACCTTGCCTGGGCGTTGTAGTCCTCCCGCGCGCGGTCGAGCGGATAGCCGCTCCCGTCGGCCCGGTTCCGGGCGAGGAAGTCGCCCCAGGGCCGGGCCTCGGGCAGTCCGTCGACGAGGGCCGTCCACCAGTCGTGGCGTTCGCCCGCTCGGCGCCCCTCGTCCTCGCGCAGCGCATCGAAGTCGAGCAGGGCACGCGGCCCGCCGTCGCAGCGCAGCGCGGCGACCTCGCCCTCCTCGCCGGTGTCTTCGTACTGCACGGTGATCAGCCGCGGGTCGCCGAGCGCGTCCGGGCGGTGCAGGAAGTGGGCCGACCGCGGGCCCCCGATCCGGTAGCCGTCCCACTTCCCGTTGCGGTTGTAGGTGCTCAGGAAGTAGGCGCGGCCCTCGTCGTCGACGTGGAGGTGGTTCTCACTGCCCGGCCGGTAGCCGCGGACGCGGTTGATGGTCTCGGCGACCTGCGGCCACGTCAGGTCGTCCCGATCCGGCAGCTCACCACGGCGCCGGGCGGCCTCGACCCACGCGGTGCCACCCGGGGCGGCGGCCTCGTAGGCCGGGTACTCCGCCACCTCCCGCTCGCTGTCGAACGGGGCGAGCGCCGTCGCGAGCGCGGCGTCGATGCCGCCCGGCGCGGTGGAGGGGAGAACGGCGACGAGGGTGAAGTGCATGGTTCCTTCCCGGGGGTTGCGTCTCTGGTGAGCCGATCATTCCACCGGCCCCCGCGACCGACGGATCCCGGGCGGTCCCGCCGCCGGGCCGGACGAGGCCGGGGCGGGCGGTTGCAGGAGCGAAAGCCTGGCGTCCGAAACCCCTTGACCAATGGTCAAGAAACGTTGACCATTGAGCGCATGCCTACCGACGATCTTCCCGAGACGGTCCACGTCGCCACCGACGAGCAGCTGCGCGCCGTCTCCAATCTCACGCGTCACCGGATCATGGCCGTGCTTCGCTTCGAGCCCGCGACGATCACGCAGATCGCCGAGCGAGTGGGCCTCGCGAAGGGGAGTTCCAGCTACCACGTGCGGCTGCTCGAACGGGCCGGCCTGGTGAAGGTGGTACGGACACGGAAGGTCCGGGGGGTCACCGAGCGGTACTACGCCATGGCCGCGCGGGCGATCGTGCTGCCGGATCGCGGCGAGGGAGAGCCGGATGTGCTGATGCGCCACGCGGTGGCGGACCTGGAGGCAGCGCCGGTGGACGGCGAGCGGCACGTACGGATGGCGCATCTACGGCTCACCGAGGAGCAGTTCGCCGAGCTGGGGGCGCGGCTGCAGGCACTGGCGGACGAGTACCGGGAGCTGTCCGACCCGTCGCTGCCGGACGCGTCACTCGTCTTCGCACTGTTCCACCCGGCGCGGCGCGAGCAGGCCGAGGGGGACGCCAAGTGACCTCGGAACGAAGCAAGTTGCCGACCGGATTCGGTCGGCTGTGGACCGCACAGACGGTATCCTCGCTCGGTGACGGGGTGTCGCACGCCGCGCTGCCGCTGCTCGCACTGACGTTGACGCGGGACCCGATGGCGCTCGCCGTCGTCACGGCCGCCGGAACGCTGCCGTGGCTGCTCTTCGGGGTGCTCGGCGGTGCACTGGTGGACCGCTGGGACCGTCGGCGCACGATGTGGGTCACGGACGCGGCGCGTGCGGTACTGCTCACGACACCGGCGGCAGCGGCCGCGCTCGACGTGCTGAGCATTCCGCTGCTCGCGGCCGTCGCCTTCCTGCTCGGCCTCGGCGGGCTCTTCTTCGACACGGCCGCCACGGCCTATCTGCCGGATCTGCTCGGCCGCGACCCCGCACTCCTGGAGCGCGCCAACTCCCTCCTGCGCGGCACCCAGACCACCGCATCCGGATTCGCGGGGCCGCCTGCCGGCAGTGCCCTGCTCGCGCTCGGGCGGGCGGTCCCGCTGCTCGCCGACGCGGTGTCGTTCGCACTCTCCGCACTGCTCGTCCGGTCGCTGCCTGCTGTGCCCCGGCCCGTACCGCAGGCCCGTGAGTCGCTGCTGCGGCAGGCCCGGGCCGGCGCCGCGTACGTGTTCCGGGATCAGTTGCTGCTCGGGCTCGCGCTGCGTCCGGCGGTCGGGAACATCGCCTTCCTCGCCGTGGAGACCGTACTCGCCCTCTTCGCGCACGATCGCCTCGGCATCGGCACCTTCGGCTTCGGCCTGCTCCTCACGGCGGAGGCCACCGGCGGCCTGCTGGGCGCGGGCATCGCCTCCTTCCTCGGCCGACGTCTCGGCACCGGCACCGCACTGACCTGCACGGCCGCGGTCGAGGGACTCGCCGTCCTGGGCCTCGCCGCCGCCCCGAACCCGTACGTCGCCGGCCTCGCGCTCGCCGTCTGCGGAGCGGCCATGGGCGCCACGATGGTGCTCGGCCCCTCCCTCCGGCAGGCGATCGTCCCCGCCCACCTGATGGGCCGGGTCGCCTCCACCTCCCGCATGCTCGCCATGTGCGCCGCCCCGTTCGGCGCCTTCCTCGGCGGCTGGCTGGCCACCACCTACGACGTGCGCACCCCGCTCTACACCGCCGCCGGCCTCCTCCTCACGATGACCGCCGTCACGTCGACCATGACCGGCAACCGCCGGGTCGAGGCGGCGCTGCACGCAGCCGCCCGGGCCGGTGAGTCGGATCACCGGGAATCCCGGGATCCCGTTCGGTCGGGTGCCGCATAGGCACCTGCCGGCCCTGTCCGGTCGATCGTGTCGGATCAGCGCGCGGTGGACGGACACAGAAGGGCCGGCAGGCACTCTCCGTACCCGCTACCCACCTGAAACAGGGGCCCGGCCGGTCGCACCGACGGGATCGCCGTCGGTACGCCGGGCCGCACTCCACCTCGCGGGCCCCGAAGAGCCGGGCCCTACTCGCGGAACCGGAACAGCCAGGCCTGCGCCTGGTCGTACGCCTCCAGCGGCCGCAGCGCGGTGCGCTGCGGGAAGATGTCCAGCACGCTGAGGTCCAGCGCCAGTTCGTGGCCCTCGACCGGGCCGTCCGGGACGACGATGTTGAACGCGAACCGCTCGGTGGTCTCGCGCAGCGCCCACTCGAACGGCTCGGCGGTGCCACGGACCTGCTGGTTCTCCTCCACCGGGCCGTCCAGGCCGATGTAGCTGCCGTGCCGGAGGTTCTTGATGATCACGTTGCCGTTGGGGACGCCGCTCACCTCCCACTCCTGCTCGCCGGGCTCGCCGGTCGGGGTCAGCAGGACCACGAACTCCTTGGCGGCCTGGAGGGTGAGCAACTGCTCATCGGGCTTGGCGATCGCGTAGACGCCATCGTGCACAGGGGACACGGCCGACTCCACTTCACTGGTGAACGCTGAGGTCGGGGGTGGTGCCGCGCGGGGCGGCACCACCCCCCGACGAAGTGGGTCGATTCAAGCCAAGCGAACGATGCGGGTACAGACCACCCGCCGTCGACCCACCCCAACGAGTAGTCGGCACCGAACGCCCAACCTGATGACGAACACTCGCGCGAGGACCTCGGCCGGGCGGGCCGGGGCGTCGCCCCTTCGGGAGCGCCGGTTCGCCGAGCGGCCGTCCGGCGCGGGAATCGGCCATTCTCCGTGCTCCCGCAACGTGACGACCGACCCTGCGGCAGAGTGAACGGGAAGCCGCGGAGGTCGCCCACAGAGCGCGGAGTCCGAGTCCGTGTACGGCGCCCTGCGGGCGGGTGTTCGTGTTGCACGGGTGCGGGACTGCTCTTCGTGACGGGCCGGGTTCGCTCCGGCCCTCGGTTTCTCCCGGAGGCCTCAGCATGAGTTCCATGTCGTCGTTCTTCACGCAGGCCGGAAACTTCGGAAGTGCGGTGTCGGGGGGTGTGGATCCCCGTACCGGCCTCTTCAACGTGCGGATCGAGCTGGGGAATCCGGTCGGCAATCGCAACCTCGGACCGTCGCTCCCGCTGACCCTGGGCTACTCGCCGCTCAGCACCACCGACACGGGCCTGGGGCTGGGCGTCTCGCTCGGGCTGACCACCTATGACCAGGGAAATCGGCTGCTGACCCTGTCCTCCGGCGAGCAGTACAAGGTCCAGGAGACCAGGACCAGGCTCATCCTGCTGCAGAAGAAGCTCGACACGGTCCGGGTGACGGTGGACGGCGACTCCTACCGCGTGGTGCACAAGTCCGGCGATGTGGAGATTCTGACCGGGCCTCAGAACGGCTCCCGCGTCAAGGTGCCCAAGGCGTTGCTGACACCCGCCGGTCATTCCCTGAGCCTGAGGTGGGATTTCAACAGCGGGCCGATCCCGCGGCTCATGGAGGTCCGCGACGAGAGCGACACCTTGCTGACGGTGGACTACGCCGCCGGCCTCAAAGCCACCCTGACGGTGCTGCCCGGCCGGTCCGAGGGCTTCCGCGTGGAGCTGCGGCTCCAGAACGGCCTGCTGGCCGGTGTGCATCACTTCGGGCTCGGCGCGGACGCGCCGCTGGTGTGGAGCCTCTCCGCCGACCCGATGGGCCCGCAGGGGGCGTGGGGCTCGTGGATCACCGGCGTGAGTGCGCCGGGCGGGATGTCCGAGACGGTCTCCTACACCCAGGGCGAATCCGGTCACCGCTTCCCGGACTCCGCCGGTCTGCCGGCCCTGCCCTGCGTGCAGCGGTACGTCCGACGGCCGGGCGGCGGGCAGCCGCAGATCGAGGTGGACTACGGCTACACCGACAACAACTTCCTCGGCGGCCACTCCGGCGCCGCCTGGGACCCCGACCGGGACACGCTGTACGGGGTCCTGGGCGACTACGCGTACGGGTCCACGGAGTCGAGGACCAGCGGGGGGCGGACCACGCGGACCACCCGCACGTACAACGGCTACCACCTGCTGACGGACGAGACGACGAGCCGGAACGGCTCCTCCCGGCACGTCCGGACCGCCTACTACGCCAAGGTCGGCCTGCCGTTCGACCAGCAGGACGACCGGTTCCAGCTCCCGAGGACGCGCACGGTCACCTGGACCGGCCCCGCGGGCGAACCGCGCAGCGAGGTCACGCAGACCGACTACGACGACGCGGGTAATCCGCAGAGCAGGACCGATCCCGACGGCACCCGGACCGACTGGGAGTACTACCCGGCGGACGGGAGCGGTTCCGACTGCCCTCCCGACCCCCACGGGTTCACCCGGTGGCTCAAGAACCTCATCCGCACGCCGGCGGAAACCGACTTCGACGCTCCCGTCCACCGGACCTCCTACGTCTACACCTCATACCCGGCACCGGACGCCCGGGTGCCCACCACCGTGGTGAAGTCCGCGGAGCGGCGGTACGCCGACGACCGGCTCCTGCGGCGGGAGGACTTCGCCTACGACACCTCGGCCGCGGAGTTCGGCCGCATCACCGGGCTGGACGTGGTCGAGTTCCCGGACGGCGAGGGCGGTGCCGCATACACCTCGTCCCACGCCTTCACCTTCCGGGCGGACGGTGAGGAGCTGGTCCAGACCCATACGCTGACGACGCACGACCGGTTGACCACGACGCGCTCGCAACGCCGTTCGCGGTTCACCGGGCGGCTCCGGTCGGCCACCGATCCGCAAGGCAGCGCCGTGGCCACGACCTACGACGGCCTGGGGCGCGCGCTCACCCGCATCACGAACCCGGGCACCCCGTACGAGGCGGCCGAGACCTGGACCTACGAGGTGGACACGTCCGCACCGTTCGTGGTGACGTCCACGGACGCGCTGGGCAACCAGCTGCGCGAGAGCTTCGACGGAGCCGGGCGAACGATCCTGGGCGAGCACCGGGACACCGACGGCGACGGCGCCTGGTACACCGTTCAGCAGGTGGCCTACGACGAGCAGGGCCGCACGGCCTCCACCACGGTGTCGGACCACCTTCCCGGTGGTGGCGGCAAGGTGGTCGATCTGACGCAGACCCTCTCCTACGACGACTGGGGCCAGGTGCAGGCCACCGCGTGCAGCGACGGCACGGGCCGGCTCACCGCGACCGATCCCGTCGCGCTGACGACCACGGTCCGGCAGCTTGGTGGCGGCATCCCGGTCACCGGCACGTGGGTGACGACGTACAACCTGCGCGGCGAACCGGTGGAGGCCGAGCGGTTCGACCTCAAGGGGGCGTCCGCGGGCCGGCGCGTGCTGGAGCGCGACGGCTGGGGAAGGCTGCGTCGCGTGACCGACGAGGCGGGGAACACCACGTCCTACGCCTACGACGCGCACGGCCGGCTCACCTCCACCACCCTGCCGGACGGCACGGTCACCACCCGGGACTACGTGCCGTTCTCCGCCGACGGCCTGGCCACGGCGCTCACGGTGGACGGGGTGCTGCACGGCACACAGACCTTCGACGGCATGGGCCGGCCGACCGCCGGCACCTCCGGCGGCCGTACCTGGTCCTACGGGTACGGCCAGGACAGCGACCCGCTCCCCACCCGGGTCACCATGCCCGACCAGCAGCAGATCACGTACGCGTTCCTGCCACAGCTCGGCAACGTCCTCTCCGGGGTCCAGGCCGGCGCCGTCACCCAGACCCTGGGCCACGACCCGATCTCCGGCTTCCTCACCACCGCGCAGGAGGGCGAGGTCACCATCACGCGCGACTACACCCCCGCGGGCCTGCCGCGCACCGAGACCACGACCCGGCCCGGGTCCGACGCCGTCGCGCGCTGGAGCTTCACGCTGGGCGGCCTGGAGCACAGCTACACGGGGGTGGACGGCGCCACCCGGCAGACCACGCGCGACGCCCACGGCCGGATCACCGCTGTGACGGACCCGGCCGTGCGGGTGCTGCTGAGCTACGACACCGCGGGCCGCCCGACCGGGTGGACCGCCGAGGACCAGGAGTCCGGGTACACGCTGACCACCACGCTGACACTGGACGACTTCGGCCGCGAGGTGATCCGCTCGACCGGTGACAGCCGGGGGAACACCTGGTCGCTCGTCCAGCACTGGCAGGACAACGGCCTCCTCGGCCGCCGGACGTCCACCGCCGGTGCGGACCTGCTGCGCGACGAGGTCTTCAGCTACGACAGCCGCAACCGGCTCGCCGGCTACACCTGCGACGGACCGGCCCCTCCGACGGACGTGCACGGCAACGAGATCACCGGGCAGACGTTCGGCTACGACGCCTACGGCAACGTCACCCAGTGCAGGTCGCAGTTCACCAGCGGCTCCGACACCGCGACGTACCTGTTCGAGAACCCGTCGGACCCGTGCCAGCTGACCGGCATCCACCACACGGGCGGGAAGGGCCCGTCGCGGATCGACCTGAGCTACGACGCGGCCGGACGGCTGACCACCGACGACGCAGGCCGCACCCTCGGCTACGACGCCCTCGGCCGCCTGCAGTCGGCGGGCCCGGCGAACGCGTACGGATACGACCCGCTCAACCGGCTGTTCACCCAGCAGGCGGGCGGGCAGACCGACGTCCTGTACTACCGCGGCGAATCCCTCGCCGCCGTGGTCGAGGACGACCGGCCGGCCCGGCTCGTCCAACTCGGCAACGGCGCCTGTGCGGCGCAGTACCGCCGGGGACAGACCACGCTCCTCGCGACCGACGGCACGCAGACCGTGCACATGGCGGCGACCGCCGACGGCCAGGAGCACTACGCCTTCACCCCGTACGGCCAGCGTCCCGTCGCGGCCACCCGCAGCCTGCCGGGCTTCACCGGCCGGCCGAGCGACCCCGTCACCGGCGCGCACCATCTCGGCAACGGCACCCGCACCTACAACCCGGCCATCCTGCGGTTCAACACCCCCGACACCCTCAGCCCGTTCGGCGCGGGCGGCATCAACCCCTACGCGTACTGCCAGGGCGACCCGGTCAACCGGATCGACCCCTCGGGCCACCTGAGCTGGCAGGCCTGGCTCGGCATCGGCCTGGGCATCGCAGGCCTCGCCCTGACCGTGGCCACCGGCGGCCTGGCCGTCGCCGCCGCCGGAGGCGTGGTGGCCGCGATCAGCGCCGCCTCCACCGCCACGCTCGTCGTCGGCGCCCTCGGCGTCGCCTCCGACGTCACCGCCATCGCCGGCGGCGCCCTCGAAACGGCCTCGCCCAAGGCGTCCTCCGTCCTCGGGTGGGTCTCGCTCGGCACCGGGATAGCCGGACTGGGCGCGGCGGGCGGCCTGCGCCTCGCCCGGACGGCGGCCGGCCGTTCCCCGGCGCTGGCCGAGGAGGCCGCCCGCGGCTGCGGATTCTCGAAGCAGGCCGCCGAGGGCGCGGGTGTGGTGGCCGAGGACAGTCCCGAGATGCTGGGCCGGCCGGTGGTCCGCCCGCCCAGGGCGTACCCGCGCTTCGAATCCGTCCGCAACGCCGCGGGCGGGCGGGTATGGCTCACCGAGGACGAGGTCGACGCCAGCCTGGTCAAGCGGTACACCGAATACCTGATGCGGAGCGGGAAGAGGCTCCACATCCTCAGCGGAACGCACGGCAGTGCGATCGGGGAGCGGACCGCCCGTTCCGCCACACCCAGGTTCTTCGTGGAAGACCTGATGAGGGCGACGACCGCGCGGGAGGCCTCGGGGTTCTCCGGGGAGCGCCAGGTGGCCATCCACAACACGCCCGATCTCTCGTTCGACCAGATCGGGGAGATCCTGCGGAGCGACGCCGGCCACGAGGTCATCGCGGCGTTCTGCCACAGCCGCAACGACGTCGCGGTCCGGGAATTCCTGGGACTGGAAGCCACCTACTCGTACACGACGCAGGTACGCCAATACCGCTTCATGGGGCACTGACGCGGCCGCCTGGGACGGCCCGGGCATGCCAGTACGGGCATGCCCGGGCCTGCCGCCGCCGGCTTACGAGTTCAGGGCTCTCGACCCCGGCCGCCTACTCGTGGAACTCGAACTTCCAGGCCAGCCGCTGGTCGGTGACCTCCAGCGGCCGCAGGGCGAGCCGCGGCGGGAAGATCCGCAGCAGGCTGAGGTCCAGCGCCAGCTCATGCCCGTCGATGGGGCCGCCCGGGACGACGATGTGGAAGGTGAAGGGCTCCGCCGCCTGGTAGAGCACCCAAGGACGGGGCTCGGCGCTCCCCATGATCATCTCGTTGATGTTCGGGTCGCTGTCGTACGTCAGGTACGTTCCGTGCCGGAGATTCTTGATGGTCACGGTGTCGTCGGGGCGGCTCTCCACCTGCCACTCCTGGTCACCGGGCTGTCCGGTGGGCGGCAGCACCACCGCGAGGTCCTTCGGCTCCATGAGCGTGACCAGCTGACTGCCGGGCTTGGCGATGGCGTAGACGCCGTTCGGTACGGGTGCCACGGTTTCGACTCCACTCTGGAAGGCGGCACCGACAAGGCGCCGCGCACTACGGGGCGACCCGCAGTCAACCGTCGCCGGCCCATCCGTGGGTGGACGAACCGCCGGAGCCTCACTCCATCGAGATCCCGCATCAGCACATCCGGCCGAGGCTCGAACGCCCGCGCTGCGCCGCCTCGCGTACCGACCGGACCGCCGCCGCCCCACCGGGCGGCCATCCGGACCGCCGTGTAGGGCCGGCTCACGACTGCGGGTTCCTCGCCTCGGCCGACCTTCCGTGAACCGGGCCGTCCACCAACAGGATGCCGCTCAGCGTGCGAGAGTGCCTGGTCGCGAATGATCACGAATCGAAGGCGGGTTGCCGGTTACTGACCCACGCTCCTAGCCGATGGGCAGGGCCCTGACGCCCGACAGCAGCGGGACGGGCTGGTACTGCCCGTCCCCGGCGCCGCAGGAGGGTCTGGTATCGGGAGTGTCGGAGATGTTCGTCCCGGCCCTGAACCGCCCGTCGCCGCTCGGCGCGACGGTCGTGAAGTGGTCCTGGCGGCCGTCGAAGTAGTACATGCACTGGTGCAGGTTCAGGTACCGCCCGACGGTCAGGTCCAGGGGCGTGGCGCTCGACAGCAGCGGGACCGGGGGATCGACGAGGCCTCCGTCGCTGCATCTCGGGGCGGTGTCACGGGTGTCGGCGACGTTGGTGCCGGCGGTGAACTTGCGGTCGGTGGTCGCCACCACCGTGGTGAGGTGGGTCCGGTTGTAGGGGCTGAAGTACACGCACTGGTGCAGGTTCAGAAAACGCCCGGCCGTCAGGTCGTAGGCCTGGGATGCCCGGTAGACGTTGGGCACGTAGGTTCCGTCCCCGCCGCCGCAGACGGGGCTGGGATCCACGATGTCGGAGACGTTCGTCCCGGCGCTGAACCGCCCGTCTCCGCTCGGGACCACGGTGGTCATGAGGTCGAAGCTCCCCGGCCGGAAGGCGTCGAAGACGCACTGGTGCAGGTTCAGGTATCGGCCCGCCAGGGGCCGGGGGGCCGTGGCCGCGCCGGCGGCCGGGACCGGGCCGACCAGGGCGGCGACGGACGCGGCGGCGCCGACGAGCGCAGCGGAGCGGGGGAGAATGCGCATGGGGGAGGTCTCCGTGATCCGGTGCGGCCGCTCCGAGCGAGCGGCCGTCACGCAGGAGGCTTCCCGGGGTGTCCGATGCCGCCGGTCGCCGCGCGGGAATTTCACCTGAACGTCCTCCGCTGCTCAGCGGGAAGCGCCCCCCCGGCTGTCCGCCGGACTACCCGTAGGTGGGCCGCTGCGGCCAGCCGTTCGGGGAGTCCTCCCACTCCTCCTGCCGGCCGTACGGGGTGAGGTCGAGGATGTTGTTGCGGAACACCAGCCGGTCCACCCCGCGCGAGTAGGTGCTGTAGGTGCGGTAGACGTCGTCCCCGTCGCGCAGGAACACGCTGAGCAGGAAGCCGCCGCCCGCGCCGGTGTCCTCGGCGAACGTGGTGCCGTGGGACGAGACGAACGGCAGCGTCCAGCCGGTGTGCTCCTTGTGCGCCTCGATCTGCGCGAGCGGCATGTTCGAGACGTTCACCCAGGTGACCCCGCGCTCGGCCAGCAGACCGAGCGCGGGCACCGGGATGTTGTCGGTGAATCCCTTGCAGCCCGGGCAGAGATGGCCCGGCCCCCGGTTCATGAACTGGTAGACGACGAGCTGGTTCCGGCCCTCGAAGAGGTCGAGCAGGCTCTTGGTGCCGGTGGGGGTGTCGAAGGCGTAGTCGGTGGCGAACTTCACCATCGGAAGGCGGCGGCGCCGGGCCGCGAGCGCGTCCTGCGCGCGGGTCAGTTCCTTCTCGGCCTTGAGCAGCTCGCCGCGCGCGAGCTGCCATTCCTCGGCCGAGACGATCGCAGGTTTCTCCATGCGGGGATTGTGGCGCGAGGGACTGACACTTCGCGTCGGATGATTGATGTGTCGTCAGGCAGAGCGCTGGCCGTGGGTGAGGAGCGGGAGGGAACGGCCGAGGTTGGCGAGGGCCTGTTGGACGCGGGCGTTCTGGGCCGGGCTCATGAGGGTGCCGAGGTGGGCGGGGTCGGCGAAGCGCGCACCGAGGAGATTGCTGTGGTGCTGCGGCGGCACGGCGAGGCGTTGCGCGGCCGGACCGGTGATGACGCCCGCGTCGAAGACGAGGTTGAGGCGTTCGAGGTACCGGTCGGCGGGCGAGAAGTCGACGGCGAGCAGGTGCGTCATCCGGCGGACGATGCCGGTCTGGGCCTGGAGGTGGCGGGAGGCGGCGAGGTGCGGGGGCTCGTTGGTGGTGGCGGCGCCGCCGGGGAGAATCAGGCCGTCGAGGAAGTCGGGGTCGACGAGGAGGACGTGACCGGCCTGGTCGCGCAGGAGCGCGAGGCAGCCGAGCCGGCAGACGGGCGGCTTGGCGAGGAGTCGGGGGTCACGGACGGTGCGCACGGTCGCGGTCTCTTTCGGTGGTGGGGGTGGGGGTGGCTCTGGTCGTGAGACGACGAAGGCCGGCGAGGAGCGAGGCGGCGAACAGCAACCACCAGAGCAGGCGCCCGGCGAGTTCGAGGGCGGGGGTGAGGGTGGGGGTCATGCCTGCTGCTCGAAGCGGAGGCCCTTGCGGAGGAGGTCCGTGATGCGGGCGATGCGGTCGGGCGAGGCGCAGCCGAGGTCGATCAGGTAGGAGCCGGTCATCCGGCCGTAGTGCCAGTCGATTTCGGCGTTCGGAAGGTCGGCACCGGCCAGCACGAGGACGGCGAGGAGGTCTTCGAGCGCGTACGCGGCTGCACGCCGCTGCTCCTCGGTCACGCGGGTGAGGACGGAGCCCATCAGGCACTCCTGCGGGGGGATTCGAAGGCCCGCCAGGCCGAAGCAGCAGCCGAGAGGACGGAGAAGCCGAGGAGTTCCCCCGAGGGGCTGCACAGCCACTCCCCCGTGACCTCGTTCCGCACCCGGTACACCCGGGCAGCAGGATCCCAGCGCACCCCGTATCCGTGGAGTCTGGACGAGGGTTGAGTGCGAGCAGGCGGCGTCATGGACACCCTCCGGAGTTGGGATTTCACGTCCTGTGCCCATCCTGCCCCGCTGAGAGTTACCCTCGGACATGGAATTGGTCTTGACTTCCCCGAGGCCCAAGTTGGAGCACCAGTGGTGAACCGCAAGGAACTTGATCCCACGTCCGGTCGATGGGCGCCCTTCGGCGTGCAACTCCGCAGGTCACGCGAGGCCGCTGGTCTCACACAGTCTCAGCTGGCCAAGCTCATAGGCTTCCACTACTCGACCGTGTCCTTCGCGGAACTTGGATCGAAGCAGGTCTCGCTGAGGTTCGCACGCTCGGCAGACCAGGCGCTGGCCACCCACGGAACCCTCGCCCTCATGTGGCAGCAGGCCTCGAACTCGGCCGGCCTTGCCGAGGGGTTCACTGAGTTCGCCGGCCTGGAAGCCAAGGCCAAGGAGCTGAGGCTCTTCGAGATCACGCTCATCCCCGGGCTGCTTCAGACGCGCGCATACGCAGAAGCTGAGCTGTCCGAAGCTGTTCTGCGCGGCGAGATCACACCTGATCAAGCCGACGAACGATTGAACTTCCGCCTCGCCCGTCAGCAACTACTGCATCGCCCTCAACCTCCGCTGCTGTATGCAGCCTTGGCCGAAAGCGTCATTCGCTGGTCACTTGGTGGACCATCTGTGATGAGAGATCAGCTTCAGCACCTAGAAGACTTGGCTACTCGCCCAAACGTCCTGGTGCAGGTGGTTCCGTTCTCGCTGGCCACCCGCCCCTTTCAAACAGCCGTCACTCTGCTGACCATGCCTGATGAGAGTCAGCTCGGCTATTGCGAGATTCCGAATCGTGGCTTCCTGGAGCGGGACCGATCCACAGTTGCCATTTGGCGCAGGCGATACGATCGACTCCAGGTTGAAGCCCCAATGCGGGCCGTGTCCTTGGACATGATCCGTGCTGCACGGAAGGATCTATCAACATGAGCCTTGGCGGTGCCACTTGGCGCAAGAGTAGCTACAGCGGCGACGCAGGCCAGTGCATCGAGGTCGCCGACTGCTTCGACGGTGCCTTGCCAGTCCGTGATTCAAAGGACCCAAACGGCCCTGTCCTCGTATTCCCCTCTGCCTCCTGGCAGTCCTTCGTCGATGCCGTCTGTGGTGGCGAGTTCGGGGCTGTCTGACCCGGAGTGGGAAGTCGGAATCGCCGACTTCCCACTCCTTCCGTCCCTCGCCCTCTCCCTCTCCCCCGCTCACACGTCCCGGCGGCGTACGGTGACGACCGCACTCACCACGGCCACCAACGGCCAGAGAACGAACACGGCCAACGAGCCCGGCACTGTGGCCGTGTACTCAAGGTTGTCCGGCGAGTCGCCCCAGTTCTGGACCAGGCGCTTCCACGCCGCAAAGAGCGTCGCGTGGTTCACATCGGCCGACCACCGTCGGCTCGTCGAGAAGAGCATCGGCAGCATCAGCAACAGGAACGCACTGCTCACCATCGTCATCGCGCTGTGCCGGATCAGCACCCCCAGCCCCACGCCGAACACCCCGCACACCGGAGCCAGCAGCGCCGACGCGACCAGCGCCCGGGCCACCCCCGGGTGGGTGAACGAGACACCCAGCCCCTCCCCGTCGAGGATGGCCTGCGACACCAGGAACGACCCGGTCGAGATCACCGCCCCCGCCGCCGTCCACACCACGGCCGTCACAACCGCCTTCGCCAGCACCACCGATCCCCGCGCGGGCACCGCCACGGTCGTCGTTCGGATCGACCCGGTGCCGTACTCGCTCACCACGGTCAACGCCCCCGCACTCCCGGCGACCAGCATCAACGTCAGGTAGCCGGCCGGCGGGTAGGCGTCAAAGGGCAGGAAGCCGTCGGGCCGCATCCGACCCGACGCCCCGCCCGCCAGATTCCGGACGTCGGCCAGCGCCGCCACCGCCGCCGACCCGACGACGAACACCGTGGTCAACACCAGCGTCCACGCCGTCGAGCGCAGGGACCGCAACTTGATCCACTCGGCGGCGAACAGGTCGCCGAAACGGGCGGGCCGCGCAACAGTAAGCGCAGTCATCGACGATCTCCTGCCAGGTATTCGACGCTGTCCGCGGTGAGTTCCATGAAGGCCTCCTCCAACGACGCCTTCCGGGTGGTCAGTTCGGTCAGCGGAATGCCGTGCTCGAATGCGAGCGCACCGATCCGGTCCGCAGGAAGGCCGGTCACGGCGATCCGCTCCACGCCCACCACGCCGCCCTCCGGCTCGACCGACGCGCCCGCGCCGGCCAGCACCGCCGACAGCTCGGCGGCCCGCGGCGTGCCCACCAGAACACTCCGCCGCGCACTGCGGGCCGCGAAGTCCCGGACCGGCTCGGCGGCGATCAGCCGCCCCCGGCCGATGACCACGAGATCATCGGCGGTGTTCTCCATCTCCGACATCAGGTGACTGGAGAGGAAGACCGTCCGCCCCTCCTCGGCCAGCCGCCGGAACAGCCGGCGCACCCACAACACACCTTCCGGGTCCATGCCGTTGATCGGCTCGTCGAACATCAGCACCGGAGGGTCCCCGAGCAGTGCGGTGGCGATGCCGAGCCGCTGCTTCATCCCGAGCGAGAACCCGCCGATCCGGCGACCCGCCGCCTCCGCCAGGCCCACCTCCCCCAGCACTGCCTCCACCCGTCGCAGCGGGATGCCGTTGCTGCGCGCCAGCGCCGACAGGTGGGCTGTCGCGCTGCGCCCGCCGTGCACCTGGTTGGCGTCGAGAAGGGCCCCGGCGTGCCGGAGCCCGCGCGGGTGGCTGCGGAACGGCACCCCGCCGACCGTGGCCGCCCCGCCGGTGGGGGCGTCCAGGCCGAGGACCATCCGCAGGGTGGTGGTCTTGCCCGCGCCGTTGGGGCCGAGGAATCCGGTGACCCGGCCCGGCCGCACGGTGAAGGAGAGCCGGTCCACGGCCGCCCTGTCGCCGTATCGCTTGGTGAGTTCGTTGACTTCGATCACGCCGACGACTCTGCCGCCGGTGCCCCCGCCCGGGCATCGGACCGGGGACGGCACCTGCCCCGCCGGCATTCGCCCACGGGCGTACATCCCCGGGCCGATGCCGCACGCACGACGGCTGGCTAGTCTCGCCGCATGGACGACGCCGCACCGACCACCGAGCCCGCGCGACCCTCCGGCTGGAGGAGCGCACCCCCGCTGACCGGCCGTGCGGCCGTTGCCTGGGCGGGCGGCATGCTCTACTTCCTCGTGCTCCTCCTGCTGGTCGGGGGCTCGACGCGAGCGCCCGCGACGGTACCGGCCATCGGCTCACTGCTGGCCGCGACCCTGCTCGTCGGGGTACTGCGCCGGCGACCGGTACTGGCGCTGGCCCTCACCCTCATCGGGGCCACCGCCGTGGTGGTGAGCACACCGGGCCCCGCGCACGCCCGCCTGCCGGTGTCGTTCCAGGGCCAGTTCCTCTCCTACCTGGCGGTGGACGCCGTCCTCGGCTTCATCGTCGCCACCTGCGCGCGGCGGGCGGCCGTCGTCGCCGGCTCGGTGTCGTTCACCGTGCAGCTCCTCGTCGTCGCCGCGTTCGCGCACGGGGACAACCTGACCGTCAACGTGGTGATCGCGCTGCTCGCGCTCGCCGCCGCCGGTGCGGCCGGCCTGCTGAGCCGCGAGCGCCGTGACCACGCGGTCGCGCTGCGGTCGCAGGAGGTGGCCGAGGCGGTGACGGCCGAACGACTGCGGATCGCCCGGGAGTTGCACGACATGGTGGCACACAGCATCGGCATCGTCGCCATCCAGGCCGGCGTGGGGAGACGGGTCATCGACACCCAGCCGGCGGCGGCCCGAGAGGCGTTGGAGGCGATCGAGGCCACCAGCCGGGAGACGCTGGCGGGCCTGCGCCGCACGCTGGTGGCACTCCGTCAGACCGACCCGGACGCGACCGGCCGGAGCTCGACCGGCCGCAGCCCAGCGGATCAGAGCTCACGCGCCTCGACCGCACGACAGCAGCCGCCCGCACCCGCGCCGGGCCTCGCCGACCTCGACCGGCTGGTGGCGGCGACCGCCGACGCGGGCGTGCGCGTGGACGTCCACCGCAGCGGGGAGCAGCGGCCGCTGCCGCCCGAACTCGACCTGTCCGCCTACCGTATCGTGCAGGAGGCGCTGACCAACGTGGTCCGCCACGCGGCCGTCGGCCACTGCCGGGTGGTCGTCGAGTACGGGGACGAGGAGCTGTCCGTGGAGGTCGTCGACGACGGGCGCGGCGCGCCGCGTGTGCCGGGGAGGAGTCCGGAGCACGGATTCGGCCTGGTCGGCATGCGGGAGCGGGTCGCCCTGCTGAACGGACGGCTGAGCGTCGGGCCGCGGCCGGAGGGCGGCTTCCGGGTGGCGGCGCGGCTTCCGCTGCCCGAGCCCCACCCCGCTCCGATCAAGGCCCAGGCCCGGGCCACAGCGACGACGTCGGAGGCGGCCCGGTGACGCCCGTCCGCGTCGTGCTGGCCGACGACCAGCCGCTGGTCCGCTCCGGCCTGCGCGTGCTGATGGCCGACCACCCCGACCTGGAGGTCGTCGGGGAGGCCGCGACCGGCGCCGAGGCGGTCCGGCTGGCCGCCGAACTCGCTCCGGACGTCGTGGTGATGGACATCCGGATGCCCGGCATGGACGGGATCGAGGCCACCCGCCGGATCACGGCGGACGGCGGGACGGCCCGCGTCCTCGTCCTGACCACCTTCGACGAGGACGACCACGTCCACGGCGCGCTGCGGGCGGGCGCGAGCGGCTTCGTGGTCAAGGACATGGCGCTGGACGACATCCTCGCGGCCGTCCGGGTGGTCGCCGCGGGCGACGCACTGATCGCGCCGGCCGTGACGCGTCGGCTGATCGCGGACTTCGTCCGGCAGCCGGCGGCCTCGCGCGGCCCCGCGGCCTCGTCGCAGCCGGTCGAGGGCATCACCGAGCGGGAGCGGGAGGTGCTGACGCTGGTCGGGCGCGGGCGCTCGAACGCCGAGATCGCGGCGGACCTGGTCATCTCGGTGGCCACCGCCAAGTCGCACGTGTCCCGGCTGTTCACCAAGCTGGGCGCGCGGGACCGGGTGCAGCTCGTGATCACCGCGTACGAGCTGGGGCTGGTCGCCCCGCCCCGCTGAGCACGCGGGCGGCGGAGGGGGGTGGGGCCGGCCACCGTTCCCGGCGGGCCGGCCCCGGAGTCCTACAGCGCCGCCGCGAGCTTCTCGGCGGTCCGGATCGTGAGGGCGGCGACGGTGATGGTCGGGTTGGCCGTTCCGCCGGTGGGGAAGACGGAGGCGCCGATCACCCACACGTTGGCGTACCCGTGCGCACGGCCGTTCGCGTCGACCACGGACCGGTTCGGGTCCTTGCCCATCCGCATGGTGCCCATCGTGTGGCCGGAGCCCTTGAAGCCGAGGGACGGCTGTTTGGGGTCGACCTGCTCGGCGCCGGCGGTGTCCTCCAGGTGCTGCCAGATCCGGCGCGCCACGCTGTGGGCGTAGGCGAGGGAGCGCTTCGAGTAGTCGTCGATCCGGTAGGCGATCTTTGGCCGGGGCACGCCGAGGGCGTCCTTCTCGGCCGAGAGGGTGACCCGGTTGTCCCGGTCGGGCAGCTGCTCGGTGGAGTAGCTGAAGCGCAGCATCCGGGTGACCTTGTGCTCCACCGCGTCGCGCAGCGGCTGCCCGAAGGTCCTGATCTTCTGTGCGTCCGCGTTCCACATCAGCCTGTCCAGGGCCGCCGCCGGGGACTCGGTGCGCCCCCAGCCGTCGTTGCCGACGGTCATCCGGAAGCCGCCGGTGGCCTTGCGGAACGCGCCGTCGCGGAAGGTCTCGATGCTCAGCGTGGTCTGCGGGCCGCGGAACGGAAAGACCGGCTCGCCCAGCAGCCCGACGACCTCCTCGGTGGGATGGTCCATCAGGTTGCGGCCGACCTGGTCGCTGTCGTCCTTCAGCTCGGAGAGCAGCCAGAGCTTGGCCGTCTCGACCGCGCCGAGCGCCAGCACCACCTGACGGCCGTCCACCCGCTGCTCCGCCCGGTCGGCCGTGGTCCAGTCACGGAAGACCACGGTGGCGGGTCCGCCGTCCTGGGCGGCGAGCAGCTTGACGGCCACGCTGCCGGTGCGGAACTCCACACCGAGCTTCCGGGCCTGCCTGGTGTGCACCCCGGCGTCGTACTTGGCGCCCGAGGGGCAGATCGGGACGCAGCTGGAGTTGCCCCGGCAGGCGGGCCGTGCCTGGTACACCCGGGAGTTGCGGGCCTGCGGGTTGGTGATCAGGGTCACCGGCGTGCCGTCGATGGCCGGGATCGCTGCCAGGGCACGCCGCACCACCTCGTCACCGTAGCTGGGCACGATGCCGGGCATCGGGTAGTCGGTGGAGCGGGGGGTGAGGCCCTCCCACTCGGCGCGGTTGCCTGAGACGCCCAGCTCCGTCTCGGCCCGGGCGTAGAAGGGCTCCAGCTCGTTGTAGTCCAGCGGCCAGTCCGCGCCGACCTTGTACGTCGACTTGAGCGCGAAGTCCGGTGCCAGGAAGCGGGGGCAGTTGCCGCGCCAGGCCCAGGTGCTGCCGCCGACCATCCGCTGGTAGCCGCTCTTGAAGAGGTCGGGCCCGGTCTCGACGTAGTAGCTGTTCATGGTGAACGGATCGCCGGTGCCGTCGGAGGAGGGCGCCCAGCGGTCCCTGTTGTTGGGCAGGCCGGCGAAGGGGGAGGTGGTCGGCTGAGTGGCGGAGACCTGGTAGGCCTCGACGTACTCGGCCCGCTCGGTGAGGTCGACGCCGTTGGCGCCGGCCTCCAGGAGGAGGATGCGGGCGTCGGGTCTGGCCTTCTTGAGCTCGCAGGCGCAGAGTGCGCCGGCCACCCCCGCGCCGATGATCACGACGTCGTACGGGCTGTCCATGGGCGTGTCCTCGGGTCGGAGGTGTTCGAGTCGGAGGGGCTCGAACCGCGGGGCTCGGGCCGGTGGTCCCGGTGCGGCCGGGGCCGGGCACTCGGCGCGGGCCGGGCACCCGACCGGCGCCGGGGACTGGACGCCGGCCGGGCACCCGGCGCGGGCCGGGCACTCACGGGTGGTTGGCCCAGTAGCCGTAGCCGCCGAGCGGGGGCGGCAGCTCGGGCGCGTGGGAGATGGGGTGGGCCCGGATCACCTGCCAGATCAGGCCGGACTGGTACTGCTCGGCGCTGCCGGGCGGATCGATGGCACCGTCGGGGCGGGTGAACTCCGCGGTGAACCAGATCGCGATCGTCTCCCGGGCCACCCGGGCGAGCCCGGTGTCGTCGTCCAGCGCGGAATGCAGCGCGGCGGCCGGATCGGGCTGGGTGGCGGCCTTCCGGTGGGCGTCGAGCAGCCGGGGAAGATCGTGCGGGAACGCCAGGGCGAGGCGCTGTCGGTAGGCCTCGCCGACCCCCGGGTCGGGGGCGGGTTCTGCGGTCAGGAGGCGGGTGAGGTCGAGGAAGTCGGTGGCATCGGTGGCGTCGGTCGCATCGGTGACGACTGGGGCATCGGTCATCGCGGGTCGCTCCGGCTCGGTGGAAGGGCCGCCTGGGCGCGAACGCCGCCGCGTTCGGGTGACGGCCCGGTCGGCGCCCGCGCGGATCACGGATGCCGGACATCGGACGGCCCGGGCGAGGTCCCGGTCGAGCCGGGCCCCGGGTGGCGGGCGATGACCACATGCTCACGCACCTGTCCGCCGGCCGCGATGCCGACGGGGACACCCGGGTGGCCGGGCCGTCACGCGCGGTGCGCGCTGTCGTGAATATTCGTACACGACTCACGGGCGTGCAACCGCGCGTTCACGCGTTCCGGGCCGCCCCTCGGCCGCGGTGCCCGGCCGCCCGGCCCGCGCGGGGGCCGCTCAGACCGCGCGGAGGGCGCCGGGGCGGAGGCCGGTCAGGCGGTCGAGCGCGGCCGCGGTGGCCTCGTCGGCCGGGAGGTGGACGAGGAGGCGCTGGTCGTCGTCGGTGGGCAGGTCCAGCGTCTCGTACGCGAGGCGCAGCTCGCCCGCCTCCGGGTGGACCAGTAGGGTGATCCCGCTGGCCTTCGGCAGGCCGGGCAGCGACTCCAGCCGGTCGGCGAACTCCGCGCCGCAGGAGACGGTCAACTCGTCCATCAGGCCGCCCATGTGGGGGTTGGAGCGGCCCGGGCCCTGCTTGAGCGCGGCGACCTGCTCGTCGGCGACGCGGACCCAGTCCGGGTAGGCGGTGCGGGCCCGGAGGTCGGTGAAGACGAAGCGGGCGAGGTTCGGCCGGGCGCCGTCGAGCAGGCCGATCGGCCCGACGAGCCGGCGGTAGCCGTCCGTGCAGGCCAGCACCTCGCTCAGCCGGTTCAACAGCACGGCCGGGGAGGGTTCGAGACGGTCGAGCAGCGCCTGCACGGTGGGCCGCACCACCCGGTTGGGGCCGGAGGCGCCCGTGCAGCTGAAGCCGGGGTCGGCGCCCTTGGTGAGCCGGTACAGGTGCACGCGCTCGGCGGCGGTGAGGCGCAACGCGTCCGCCAGCGCGGAGAGCACCGGCGGTGACGGCCGGCGGTCCCGGCCCTGCTCCAGCCTGGTGAGGTACTCCACGCTGACCCCGGCGAGCGTCGCCAGCTCCGCGCGGCGCAGCCCGGGGGTGCGGCGGCGGGCGCCGGTGGGCAGGCCGACCTCGGCGGGGGTGACGGCCTCCCGGCGCAGGCGCAGGAACAGGCCCAGTTCGTTGTCGCTCACCCGACGAACCTAACACCCGTGCCCGGGCGGATCGTGGCCCTGCGACTACCACTCTCGGCCCGGCCTTCCTCCGGTTCCGCGGGACGGGCAGCTTGGTGGAGCCGGCCCCGATCGGGGCGGCCACACCGATGGCATCCCCTGTCGACCCGCAAGTTGAGGAGCACCACCATGTCCCAGTCCCAGGCCCCTTCCCCGTCCGAGTCCCAGCCGCATTCCCCGTCCCGGCCGTTGAAGCTCGCCGTGCTCGTCGGCAGCGTCCGGGAGGGCCGCTTCGCCCCGGTCGTGACCCGCTGGTTCACCGAACAGGCGGAGCGGCACGGCCAGTTCGACGTCGACGTGCTCGACCTCGCAGACTTCGACGTCCCGCTCGAACTGCCCGCCATGCCGCCGGCGATGAACCCTGACCTGGTCCGGCCGGCCGGAATGGCCGAGCTGACCCGGAAGTTGGCGGCCGCCGACGCGGTCGTCGTCGTGACGCCCGACTACAACCGCAGCTTCCCGGCCTCCCTGAAGGCCGCCGTCGACTGGCACTACGCCGAGTGGCAGGCCAAGCCGATCGGCTTCGTCGGCTACAGCGGCGCCAGCGGCGGCCTGCTGGCGATCGAGCAGCTGCGGCAGGTCTTCAACGAGCTGCAGGCGCACACCGTGCGGGACTACGTGTCCTTCCCGCGCTACTACCTGCTGTTCGACGCCGACGGCACGCTCCGCGAGCCGGCCGAGCCGGAGAGCGCGGCAAAGGTGATGCTCGACCAGTTGCTCTGGTGGGGCGCCGTCCTCCACGACGCCCGCCGCGACCGCCCCTTCACCCCCGCCCGGTGACGCACCGGCCGGCGCACGTCACCGCCGAGCACACCTGATCGGCGTCGTTCTCCAGGATCCGGTCGTGATCCTGGAGAACGACCCCGTTCTGCGGGCCTCGACCGGCGCGGCCGGTGAAGGCCGGGCGTATGGATGGACCGGGGGAACGGCCACTGGTTGACAGTCAGTGGACCGGGGTAGGTGCGGGGACGACACGTGGACGCGGATGCCACGTGCTGGAGGGCAGGGCATGGCCTTTGTCGGGCTGGACCCAAGAGGCCCGCCGGAGTCGGAGCGCGCGAGGGCGGACCTTCCGACCGGCGCGCCGAGGAAGAACGGCTGCGGAGGTATCCGCAGGGGAGCGGCGTGGTCACCTGGTGCATCCCCCGTCACGGGCTGACACCGCGACCCAGTCCCTCTTCCTCGGAAGGCCAGAGATGGAAACTGCCGGATGGGTGACCACCATCGTGGCGGGGATCGCCGGAGGCATCACGGTCCTCGGCTATCTCTTCGATCAGGTTCCGCCCCTGTCGCAGAAGCTCGTGAAGGCGGTCCGATCGGTGCGCGCTCTGCGTGATGAACTGAGGCGCAACGCGAACGGATGAGCAGTGGCCGCGCCGGCCTCGACCGGCGCGGCTTCTCTGCTGCTTCCGGGCTGACGCCGCCATCCGCCGGCCGAGGACGCGGATGACGGGCTCGGGGTCGACAGCGAAGCGCCACAGGGTCGAGGGCCGGCACACGAAGCGGTCCGGGAGCGCGGCGCTACTGATCAGTTGGGAGGGCGCTCCCCTCGTCGGGGGCGTCTCCGGCCGAGCCGCCGGGGCTTCCGGGCCGGAACGGGAAGCCTTCCAGGGTGGCTGAGTAGCGCCGCTCGTCCGGGTCCCAGCGCAGGGGGACGACGATGCTGCCGGGTGGCGGGCCGTCCATCGCGGAGTCACGTGCGGCCGCTGCCGCCCGATCCCGCTCATCGCGACGCTTCTTGGCGGCGCCCTTCCACATGAGGATCGCCAGCAGCAGGACGAGCACGCCCGGCACGGCGAACTGGATGCCGGCCGAGACAGGCAGCCCGGCCCACAGCAGACCGGCACCGAGGGCGGCCGGGAGTGCGACGGGCACGACGGCAACGACGGGCGCCGGCGTCGGGTCCTTCGAGCGGGGCAGCCCACCCGTCGACCAGTGCCACTGGGCGAGGGCGACCTTGACCACGTACCGCAGGGCCGCCCCGGCCTCCAGGACCAGCAGCAGCACTCCGAGCAGGACGTCCACCGGCCATGGGATCATGTCCGGCATTCTCGCCCGGCCGGGCACGGTACGCCTGAGTAGCCGTACTCATTCGGCATGGCCGTTGCGGACCACGGGCGCGCCCCGTGCCCGGGCCGCTGCCTTCTCCCGGGGGCATCCGGGGGTGCCCCATCGGGCAGCGCTGAGGGGCGCCGACTCCCTCACTCCGCGCGTTCGTTGACACCGCGAGTCGGTCTGGTCCACGGTGTTCCGGAGGCAAGGTCGCGGCCGTGCGGAACCCGACCTGAGCGCCGCCCGGGTCAGGGCCGGCGGCGCCTCCTCGTACCTCCCTCCCCCCTCCCCTCGTGCTCGACCCGTCCGGCGGTCGCCGGACGCGCCGTCGGCATGCCCGAAACCCCTCATGATCCCTGTCCTGATGCCGACTTGACGATCCATCGGAGCTCATCGCCATGAGAAGAATCTGCCTGGCCCTCCCCACCAACCGGGCCTGTGCCGGCGCGATCGCGGACGTCGCCGGGGAAGCCGCCCACGCGGCCGCGGAGTTCGGCGTCGAGGTGCACCTGCTGGTCCTGGACTCCTCCGGCCCGGCCGCGCTCGCCGAGCACACCCGCACCGTCCGTGCGCTGCCTCCCGCCCCGGGCGTGGTCGTGCACCACCTGGACGAGAAACGGCAGGGGGACTTCTTGCGGCGGACCGTCCGACGGGCCGGGGTCGCCGAGCCCGAGCGGGTGCTCGATCTGCTGCTCCCGGACGCCGTCTCCTACGGCGCCTGCACCAACCGGGCGTTCCTGGTCGCCGCCGCCCTCGGCTGCACCTCCGTGCACCGCCGCGACTCCGACAGCACCTACCAACTCCTCGACGGGAAGCCGGTGTTCCCGATCCGCCAGGAACTGCGCTCGCTCGGTCTGCGGGCGGCAGACGCGGTGCCGGGCGTCACGAAGTCCCTGCTGGAGCCGGCCGACGCGGCCAAGCCGGTGTCGCTGGTCGGCGGCTCCTTCATCGGCGAACTCTCGGTCGACGTCGGCGAGATCCGCGAGCTGGACCCGGACGTCTACTACGACGTGGTGAGCCTGTGGGCGCCGCCCGTCTGGACGGAGGAGCAGAAGCGCGAGCTGGTGGCGGACTCCTTCACCGGGGGCGGCACCGAGCCGTTCACCCGGGACGAATCCGTGCTCGGCGCGCCCGACATCCGGCGGATCGACATGTGCAACCTCGGCCTCCACCACGAGGTCTACGAGCGCATCCCGCTGCCGCCGGCCACCGACACCATCGGCAGCGACTACTTCCTCCTGCACGTCGTGCTCGACGCGACGCTGCCGGGCGTGGTGCACAACCGCCACATCGTGAACCACTACACCCCGGAGCGGCGCACCGGGGCCGGATTCACCGCCTACCAGGTGCGGTTCGTCAAGTTCCTGCTGTCGATGCTCTACCTGTACCCGGTCTACGGCGGGATGACGGTGACCGCCGGGGCGCTGCTCGACGAGCAGCACCGGGTGCGCGTCGACGCCGTCCTGGACATGGTCCGGCGCAGCACGGGCACCGACCGGGCGGAGAACGTCCGGCGGCTGACCGTCATCGACCGCAGCTACCGGCAACTGGGCGGTAAGTACGCCGAGTTCGCCGAGCACCTGGTCCCGATCCGGGAGCGGCTGCTGGACGAGGCGCAGGCGGACGCCGAGGACTTCGCCCGTCTGATCGAGGCCTGGGGCCCGCTGGTCGCGGCCGCCCGGACCGAAGAGCTCCCGGAAGCGGCGGCGCCCGTCCCCGAGGCGGCGACCGGATGAGCGAGGACATCGCCTTCCGCCTGCTCGCCGAGGGCGACTGGGACGCGGTCGTGGAGCTGGAGCACGACGCCTACGCGGCCGACGGCCTCTCCGAGGGCCGGGAGGCCCTGCAGTCCCGGGCCCGCCCCTCCCCCGGCACCTGCTACGTGCTGGAGCACCGGGGACGCGTCCGCGGTTACGTACTCAGCCTGCCCTACCCCCTCTTCCGGTGTCCGGACCTCACCCGGGCCGAGGAGGGGGGCCACGACTCGCGCAACCTGCACCTGCACGACCTGGTGATCGCCGAGGAACTGCGCGGCCGGGACGTGGCCCTGCGCTTCGTCCGGCACGTCCGGGCGGAGGCGCAGCGGCAGGGCTTCGAGCGGATCTCCGTGGTGGCCGTCCGCCGGACCGACGTCCTGCTCGCCATGCTGGGCTACCGCACCCACCGCGAGGTCGCCGTCCCCGCGTGCTACGGCCCGCGCGCGGTCTACATGTCGATGGCGATCTGAGCCACCGCGATTCACCCGGCCCGTCGGCCCGCGCCGGACCTACCGCTTGAGGTAGGCGAGGACGGCCAGGACGCGGCGGTTGTCGTCGGCGGAGGCCTCGATCCGGAGCTTGGCGAAGATGCTCGCCGTGTGCTTGGCGACGGCGCTCTCGCCGATGTGCAGGGTGCTCATGATGGCGGCGTTCGAGCGGCCCTCGGCCATCAGCTTGAGGACGTCGTGCTCGCGCGGGGTGAGGTCGGCGGTGGTGCCGCGGGCGTCGCTGCGGGCCAGGAGCTTGGCGATGACCTGCGGGTCCATCACCGTGCCGCCGGCGGCGACGGTGCGCACGGCGTCGACGAACTGGGCGGTGTGGGTGACGCGGTCCTTCAGCAGGTAGCCGATCGCGCCCTCGCCGCCGGCCAGCAGCTCGTGCGCGTAGAGCTGGTCGACGTACTGGGAGAGGATCAGGACGGGAAGGCCCGGGCGGGTGCGGCGGGCGTGGAGGGCGGCCTGCAGGCCCTCGTCGGTGAAGGTCGGGGGCAGCCGGATGTCGACCACGGCGACGTCCGGGGCCTCCTCCTCCAGGGCGCGGAGCAGGGCGGGGCTGTTGTCCACGGCCGCGACCACCTCGAAGCCGTGCTCCCGGAGGGTGCGGGTCAGCCCGTCGCGGAGCAGGAAGAGGTCTTCGGCGAGGACGACGCGCACGGTATCTCCAGGGTGGCAGTGGTCGGGCCGCCCGGCGGGCTGTCCAGGGCGAGGGTTCCGTCGAAGGCGCTCAGCCGGCGGCGGATGCCGTGCAGGCCGCTCCCCCGGGCCGGGTCCGCGCCACCGCGGCCGTCGTCGGCGACGGTGACGCGCAGGGCGGGGCCCGTGTGCTCCAGGCGGACGCGGACCTCGCGCGCGCCGGCGTGCTTGCCCGCGTTGGCGAGGAGCTCGCCGACGGCGAAGTAGGCGGCCGACTCGACAGGTCCGGGGAGCCGGCCGGGCAGCCGCGCCTCGACGTGGACGTCGAGGAAGCTGTCCAGCGCCAGGGAGCGGACGGCGTCGCCGAGGCCGCGGTCGGCGAGGATCGGCGGGTGGATGCCGTGGACCAGGTCGCGGAGGTCCTGGAGGGCCCGCTCCGAGGTCGCGCGCACCTCCAGCAGCAGCACGCGGGCGGCGTGCGGATCGGTGTCGAGCCGTAGGGTCGCCTCCTCCAGCGTCATGCCCAGGGCGACCAGCCGGGCCTGCGCGCCGTCGTGCAGGTCCCGTTCGATGCGCCGGAGTTCGGCCGCCTGGGTGTCCAGGGCCGCGGCCCGGGTGTCCGTCAGGTGCTCGATCCGGCGGACCAGCTCGGTGGTGTGCGGCGCGGACAGCAGGCGCCGGCTCCAGGCGGCGTGCAGATCCAGCGCGACGGGGGCGAGGCGCAGGCCAGCCGCGACGAAGCCGAGGCCGAGCAGGGCGGCGGCGAGCGCGGTGGCGGTGGAGTCGACGGGGACGAAGGCGTACCAGTTGCCGTCGCCGAGCAGGCGCCACACGACGGGCTGCAACAGCGCGCCGAAGAGCCCGTACTCGACCAGCGCCAGGGGCGCCGCCACCAGCAGGCCGCCGACCCACGGCTCCAGCCAGGCCCAGCGCAGGTCGCGCCAGAAGCCCTCGTCGCCGAGGATGCCGGCCGCCCGCCGCCGGCTCCCGGCACCGGCGCCCGAGCCGGCACCTGCCCCGGCACCGGCGTCGGCCCCGGCACCGGCGTCGGCCCCGGACCCGGCGTCGGCCAAGGGCTCCGGCGGGCTGACCGGGGTGCCCGTCCGGCGGGCGGTCCAGGAGCGGTGGCGGTCGGAGAGCCGGCGCAGCGCCCGCGCGGCGGGCGGCAGCAGCGGGAAGCCAGCGCCGACCGGGACCAGCAGCAGCACGAGCAGGACCAGCCCGCCGACCGCGACCACCGCGAAACCGGCCAGCGAGATCAGCTGGCAGCGCCACACGGCCGCCCAGCCGCCGGCGCCCGGGCGCCCGTCCCGCCGGTCCCCCTCGGCCATGACCGCCCGCCGCCCCCTCGCCTCAGCGCGCCCCGTGCGCAGCCGTCAGAATACTGACCGCCGGCCTGCGCAGCACCCACGGCACCGCCGCCACCAGGCACGCGGCACCGAACAGCACCATGGGCAGCACCGCGCCGGACTCCTCGTCCATGGCCAGCAGCATCCCGAGGTTGACCAGGGTGTGGAAGCCGCCCGCGAGCAGCAGCCGGTTGGCCCGCACGCCTTCCAGGCCGAGGCCGAGCACCACGGACATCGCCACGGTGGCCGCCAGGAAGCCGGCCGCGTAGGCCGGGGCCTGCGCGAGGACCTGCACGTGCCACAGGCCCCACACCAGGCCGACCAGGGCCGAGGCGGCGAGCGGGCCGAACCTGGCCCGGGCCAGCGGCTGGAGCAGGCAGCGCCAGCCGATCTCCTCCCCGCAGGCGCCGACCAGTTGGGCCGCCACGACCAGGGCGAACGGGTGCTCCAGGGTGCGCGGGTCGGTCAGCCGGGCGTCGCCGCCCACCAGCGCGTACGCGCCCGCGCTCAGCACGATGATCAGTGGCGCGGTGAGCAGGAGCAGCGCCTCCCGCCGCCCGGTCCCGTGTGCCCCGCCCCCGTCCGAACCGCTCCCGTCCGAGGCGGTCCCGTCCGAACCGCGCGGGCCGGGCAGCGCGCCGGCGAGCCTGCGCCGGATCCGCGCGGGCCAGAGCAGCGCCACCGCCGCCACCCCGGCGGCGGGCCCGAACTGCGTCAACTGCACGACCTCGGTGGGTATCCCCGTGCCGGGCTGCACCGCCCCGAACACGCCCGCCGCCACGAACGCGACGGACAGGAACACCCCCGCCTCCGCCTTCCACTCCCGCATGCCGCCCAGCCTTCCGGTGCTCGGTTCCGTACCTGTCACCGTCGACTCTTCCGCGCCGGCCGCTCGCGGCCATTGCGTCCAGCTGCCCGGCAGGGGTGCAGGTAGCTGCACCCCCTGGCCGGCTGGACAGGGCTCCGGGCCTGCGACAACCGGGCGTCAGCAGGCGCAGGAGATGCCGGAGCGCGGCGCGGTCAGGTCGTCGATCGGGCGCTGGTCGGTGCCGTGGTCGGTGTCGTAGGCGAAGCCCTCGCGCGCCCAGTACTCGAAGCCGCCGATCATCTCCTTGACCGCGTAGCCGAGCCGGGCGAAGGCCAGGGCGGCGCGGGTGGCGCCGTTGCAGCCGGGGCCCCAGCAGTAGGTGACCACGGTGGTGTCACGGCCGATCAGCTGCGGTGCCAGCTCGGCGATCCGTGCGGTGGGGATGTGCAGGGCGCCGGGGATCCGGCCCTGCGACCAGGCGGCGTCGTTGCGGGAGTCGACCACGACCACGCCGGGCACGCCCGCCGCCAGGTCGGCGTGGACGTCGGAGACGTCGGCCTCGAAGGAGAGGCGGGCGAGGTAATGGGCGGCGGCGACGGCCGGGTCGGCGGCGGGGACGCTCAGCACGGCGCTCGCGGTCGCAGCGACGCCGGTGGCCGGGGCGGCGGCCGTGGCCGGGGCAGCGGGCATCGGCGTGGCGGTGGCGGTCGAAGCGGTGGTGGCAGCCATGGGGTGCTCCTCGACGGTGGGTCCGGGGGGCCGCCCTGTTCGGCGGTGCCTCGATCCTCGCGCCCGCCCGGCACCACCCGCGAGCGGCGTGATCGCCTGTGATCGTCAAGATCCCGCCAGCCCGGCGGCGGCCAGCCGGCGGTGCAGTCCGCGCAGCTCGTGCCGGACCAGCGCCGGCAGCGCGGCGGCGTCCTCCAGCAGCGGTCCGACCAGCTCCGCGGCCGTCCGCGGGTCGCGCGCGCAGAGGTGGCAGTCGGCGATCCGGATGGTGAAGAGCAGTCGCGCGGACGGGAGTTGGTCCGGCCCGAGGAGCCGCAGCGCGGTGCGCGCCGCGTCGACGGCGCGCAGCGCCAGCCGGGGGTCGTCGACGGCCACGGCGGCGTCGCGCAGCGCGGCCGCGGCGCCGGCCTCGACCCGCAGGCGCATCGAGGCGATGGAGAGCCAGGGCGCGTCGGACTCGTCGTGCTCGCCGATGTGGTCGAGGTGGAGCCGGGCGCGGGCGATGTGCCGGACGGTCCCCCGGACGTCGCCGGCCAGGGCGTACGCGCGGGCCCGGCCGACCTGGGACATCGCACCGGCCCAGTGCCGCCCGGGCGCGGCGCGGCCGATCTCCACGGCGTAGCCGAGGGCGGCGGCCGGGTCGCCGTCTAGCCGGGCGAGGGTGCTCATGTCGCTGAGCGCCGCGACCTGGGTGGCCGGGTCGTCGGCCAGTTCGGCCCAGGTGAGCGCGCGGTCGAAGCAGGCCATCGCGGTGGCGTTGCGCCCGTCCTGCATCCGCAGGCCGCCGGCGGCGTGCGCGTACTCGGCGGCGAGCCGGGCGAGCGGGCGGCGGTCGCGGGCGGAGCGGGTGCGGGCGAGCCGGCGGAGGATGACCCGCAGGGTCTCCTCGACGGCGGAGGTGCCGGGCGCGGCGGGTGCCTCGCCGGCGCGGAGCCGGGCGGCGAGCAGGCCGGCCAGGGCGTGGGCGGTGTCGGCGTCCAGCGGCGGGGCGGTGTCGGGGTCGGCGGCGCAGAACGCGGCGTGCAGGGCGGCGGCATCGGCGGGCGCGGGGACGGCGCAGCCGTCGGCGCCGTGCAGCGGGCAGAGCAGGCCGTAGTCGGGGAGGCGGCGGGGCGGGTCGACGACGAGCGGCGGCGGTACGAGCAGCGGCGCGGGCTGCGGCCGGGGGCCGACGCCGGGCGTGCCGGGCAGCGGCGGGCGGGCCCAGTCGGCCGGTGCGGCGGGCGTCTCCCGGTCCCACTCCTCGGCCCGGCGGCAGGCGGCGCGCAGGTCGCCGCCGGCGGCGAGCAGGTCGTCGAGGCGGGCGGCGAGCTGCGGGGCGGCCCGGCGGGTGCCGTGCTCCAACTTGCTGACGGCGGTGTGGTCGTAGCCGATCGCGGCGCCGAGCTGCGCCTGGGTGAGGCCGGCCCGGCGGCGCCAGTGCCGCAGCCGGGCGCCGAAGGCCCGCCGGAGCAGTTCGGCCGGCGGGCCGGTGACGGGCGGGCCGGTGACGGGCGGTGCGTCGACGGGCGGGCCGGCAACAGGTGGCCCGGCGACGGGCGGTGCGTCGGCCGCGTCCGGCGCATTGGCGTGGTTCCGGTGCACGGGGCTGCCCTCCCGAGTCCGCTCCCAGGTCGATCCTTCGCGCGCTCTTCCGGTCCGATCCAGTCCATCCGTTGCCAAGGGCCCTGCCGAGGACGGTACTCGACCGGAGCCGCCGCGTACATCCGATACCGCCAACTGGTCTCAACCTCTTGGTCTCAACCTCTCTACAAAACCCGCAGCTTGACAGAACTTGCCAACCGCACGAGTGCCGTGCTCCAGCCGTTGACGGTGGCATGACGGCGTGTGAGGGTTCCGGCACCCGAGCGCGGACCACCGTACGGCCGTCCCCCTGCGGCCTCCGGTGAGTGCCAGTCAGGCGCGGTCCGCGGTCGAGCACCCCCACGTTCGAGGAGCCTCGGAAATGAAACGCAGACTGCTGACGGCGGGAACCACCCTGACCGTCCTGGCCGGCATGCTCACCGCCACCGCGGTCGGGCAGGCCGCCGCCGATCCGGGACCGGCCGCCGCCGCGCCGCCGAGCGCGCTGGCCGCCGCCGTCAACGCCGCCGACCAGGCGGCCGCGGCGGGCCTGGACGCCCTGGCCAAGGGGCCGGGCGAGACCTACGAGCGCCAGTCCGTCACCCCGTGGCTGGGCGGCCTCTACTCGGTCGCGTACGAGCGCAGCTACCGGGGTCTGCCGGTGGTCGGCGGCGACGCCGTCGTGATAGCCGACGGCCAGGGCAGGGTCCGGGGCCTGCAGGCCGCCGCGACCGGGCCGGTCGGCGGCTCCACCACGCCACTGGTGAGCGCCGCCAGGGCGGAGAAGACCGCCCGTACCAAGCTGGCCGCGGTCGACGGAGTCGAGGTGCGCCGCCTGGTGGTCCGGGTCAAGGACGGCACCGGCCGGCTCGCCTGGGAGACCGTACTGGGCGGCCGCTCCGCCGGCGCCCCGAGCCGGCTGCACGTCTTCGTCGACGCCCGCAGCGGCGAGCTGATCGACAGCTACGACGACGTCAAGGCCGGTACCGCGAACAGCAAGTGGAACGGCCCGAGCCCGGTCACCATCAGCACCACCGCCTCCGGCGGCTCGTACTCGCTGCGCGACCCGAACCGGCCCGGCCTGAGCTGCGCGGACTACAGCAGCGGCCAGGTGTTCAGCAAGTCGAGCGACTCCTGGGGCAACGGCAGCCCGACCAGCAAGGAGACCGGCTGCGCCGACGTGATGTTCGCGGCGCAGAAGGAGTGGGACATGCTCCGCGACTGGCTGGGCCGCAACGGGCACAACGGCAACGGCGGCAGCTGGCCGGTCAAGGTCGGCCTGAACGACGTCAACGCCTACTGGGACGGCTCGTCCGTCTCCATCGGCCACAACAACGCCAACGAGTGGATCGCCGCGATCGACGTGGTCGGCCACGAGTTCGGCCACGGCATCGACCAGTACACCCCCGGCGGCGCCAACAACGAGAACGGGCTCGGCGAGGGCACCGGCGACATCTTCGGCGCACTCACCGAGGCCTACGCCAACGAGCCGTCGCCGTACGACAGTCCGGACTACACCGTCGGCGAGATGATCAACCTGGTCGGCCGCGGGCCGATCCGGAACATGGCCAACCCCTCCCAGGTCAACAACGACCCCAACTGCTACTCCAGCTCGATCCCCAGCACCGAGGTGCACGCCGCGGCCGGCCCGCTGAACCACTGGTTCTACCTGCTGGCCGAGGGCTCGAACCCGGGCGGCGGCAAGCCCACCAGCCCGACCTGCAACAACTCCTCGGTGACCGGCATCGGCATCAAGGACGCCGGGCGGATCTTCTACGGCGGCATGCTGCTCAAGACCAGCGGCATGACCTACAAGCGGTACCGCACCGCCACCCTGACCGCGGCGAAGAGCCTCGACCCGAGCTGCAACCTCTTCACCCGCACCAAGGCGGCCTGGGACGCGGTCAGCGTGCCGGCCCAGACCGGCGACCCGACCTGCACCAGCACCGGCCCCGAGTTCTCGATGACGCTGAACCCGGCCACCGGCTCGGTCCAGCCCGGCTCCTCGGCCACCGCGACGGTCAACACCTCGGTCGTCTCCGGTTCCGCGCAGACGGTCGCCCTGACCGCCTCCGGCGCGCCCGCGGGCGCCACCGTCTCGTTCAGCCCGTCCTCGGTCCAGGCCGGCTCCTCGGCGACGATGACCGTCGCGACCTCGGCCGCCACCCCCGCGGGCAGCTACGTCATCACCGTGACCGGCACCGGCACCACCACCCACACCGCGCAGTACACGCTGACGGTCGGCGGCGGCAACCCCGGCGGCGACGCGCCCGACGTCAGCGTGGCCAACGTCCAGGCGCACCTGGCCCAGCTCAACACCGTCGCCTCGCAGAACGGCGGCAACCGCCGGGCCGGCACGGCCGGACACAGCCAGTCGCTCGCCTACGTCAAGGGCAAGCTGCAGGCCGCCGGCTACACCGTCAGCGAGCAGACCTGCACCTCCTGCACCTACCAGTCCAACAACCTGGTCGCCGACTGGCCGGGCGGGCCGTCCGACCAGGTCACCATGTTCGGCGCCCACCTGGACAGCGTCGGCGCGGGCCCCGGCATCAACGACAACGGCTCCGGCTCGGCCGTCCTGCTGGAGACCGCGCTGGTGCTCGCCCAGCAGAACCCGGGCCTGACCCGGCACGTCCGGTTCGCCTGGTGGACCGGCGAGGAGCAGGGGCTGCAGGGCTCCCAGTACTACGTCGGCCAGCTGAGCTCCGCCCAGCGCAGCGCGATCAAGGGCTACTACAACTTCGACATGGTCGGCTCGCCCAACGCCGGCTACTTCATCAACAACCTCAACTCCGCCGCCTCGGCGCCGATGAAGGCCTACTGGGACTCCCTGGGCGTGCAGCCCGAGGAGAACGTCGAGGGCCAGGGCCGCTCGGACGACTACTCGTTCCAGCAGGCCGGCATCCCCACCTCCGGCTACGCGGCCGGCGCCAGCGCCACCAAGTCCTCGGCGCAGGCGGCCAAGTGGGGCGGCACCGCGGGCCGCGCGTACGACTCCTGCTACCACTCGGCGTGCGACACCACGGGCAACATCAACGCCACCGCGCTGGACCGCAGCGCCGACGGCGTCGCGTACACCCTGTGGAAGACCTCGGTGGGCGGCGGTCAGCCGAGCAGCGACTTCTCGATCGCGGTGAACCCGGCCACCGGCACCACCCCCCCGGGCGGCTCGGTCAGCGCCACGGTCTCCACGGCCACCACCTCCGGTTCGGCGCAGACGGTGAACCTGGCAGTCTCGGGCGCGCCGAGCGGGGTCACGGCCTCGGTCAGCCCCTCCTCGGTGCAGTCCGGCGGGTCCGCGACGCTGAACGTCGCGGTCGGCTCCGGCACCGCGGCCGGCACCTACACCCTCACCGTGACCGGCACCGGCGCGGCCACCCACACCACCACCTACTCGCTGGTGGTCGGCACCGACCCCAACCCGGGCGGCACCTGGACGCCGGGCACCACCTACCGGGCGGGTGACGTCGTCACCTTCAACGGTGTGAGCTACCGCTGCATCCAGGGCCACACGGCCCAGGTCGGCTGGGAGCCCCCGATCGTCCCGGCGCTCTGGCAGCAGATCTGAGCGGACGGATCCACTGCCGGACGGCGGGACAGGCTGTGCCGCGGAGTCGTCGAGGGGGACGACCCGCGGCACAGCCGTGTCCGCACGGGGCGCGGCGCGTCAGCCCGGGTGGAATACGATCCGGACATTGGCGTCGACCGGGAGGATCAGGACGTTGCCCGCGTCCCACGTCCAATTGCGGGGGATCAGGAACATCCGGCCGTTGACCTGTGCCAGCAGCCGGAGGCCGCGGTACCGGTAGCGGAACCGCTGCCCCGCTCCCCCGTCCGGCAGGGCTCGCTCGTCCACCCCGGACCACTGGAGATAGAGCCGCTCGGTGGTGTCGAGGACGACGGCCGGACGCAGCGCCAGGTTGTCGGCGAGCCGCTCGGCGTCGTTCTCCCCCTTCTGGTGGGCGAAGCCGCCGGCGGCCCAGAACGAGCAGAGCACGATGAGCGCCACGCTGATGCCCAGCGCCGCCCGCTCCCCGGTGAGCGGGTAGGGGACGCCGGTGGTCCGGACGGCCAGCAGCCTGGCCAGTACGACCAGCAGGAGCGCGCCACCCAACAGGAGCGGGGTGCCCATCGGCCCCGCGTCGATCGCCTCGAACCCGGCCAGGAAGCCGAGCACCACCAGCGGGACGACCACCAGTGCGACGGCCCAGCAGGCCCGGCCGACGACCCGGCGGCCGTCCGTCCCGGTCCGCACGGCCCGGGTCGCGAGGTGGTAGGCGAGCGCGGCCAGCAGGGCGCCGCAGAGCAGCACGCCGGCCGGGAGGTAGAGCGCGGGCGAGCTGCGGAGCAGGAGGTCCTGGGTGCCGAATCCGAGCGTCGCGGCGTCCAGGCCGAAGTAGTTGTAGAGCGAGTCGGTGTACGCGAAGCCGAAGAAGAACAGCAGCGCGGTGACGAGGGTGGTCGGCCCGATCCAGGAGGCGATCAGTCCCAGCCAGCTGCTCCACGAACGGCCGGTGGAGGGCTCGGAGGCCGGCGCAGGCTCAGGGGGCGGTTCGGGGGCGGGCGGCTCCTCCGCGGCAGGGCTCAGGGGGTGCTCCCGCTGCCGGCGCTGCTTCCGGACGTGGTGCCCGAGGTGGTTCCGGACGTGGTGCCCCCGTTCTGGCCGCCGTTCCCGCCACCTCCGTTGGCGTTGGTGTCATCCGGGACCTGCACCGTGCCGTCGGCCCTCACCGACTGGTTCTTCCCTCCGGCGACCAGGGTGAAGCAGATCTGGAAGTCGGACGTGGGCTTCGGCTCCCCCAGCTCGTATTTGACGTACGCGGAGCCCCCGATGAACGTCACGTCCTTGGAGTCGGGGGAGCTCGAACCACCTGCGCAGTCGTGCACCCCCTTGACGTGGCCGTGAAGGTGCTCGTCACCGTGCTCTTGAGGGTGATGTTGATGTTGTCGGGCCACACCCCGGTGGCGCTCGCCGAGACGTTGCCCGCGCCGGCGAACCCACCCTGGTTCCCACCCGCCTGGGTCCGCTTGTCCTCGGGCTGCTGCCCCGAGCCCTCGGCCGGGGGTGTGTCCCCCAGCTCGGCGGCGCCGGGCGCCGAGCTCTTCGTCCCGGAACCGGAGTCGGATCCGCCTCCACCGCCACAGGCTGCCAGCACCGGCAGCAGCAGCGCCGCGGCCGCCCACCGGACTGGTCTGCCGGCGGTCCTGCGGGGCGTGGTGAGCGCGGTCCCGGGCATGCGATCTCCCATCCGAAGGGGCGAACCGAGAAGACGGCCGGGCAGGCCACGCCGAAGGTTACCCGTTCGCACACGATTTGCCTGTCCGCCGGCCGAGTGGAACAGCGCCGCGTACGGGGCCGGGAAAGCTCCGCCCGTCCCCTGTTCGGGCGACCGATGACGGTGAAGTCCCGGTGACGTACAGTCAGGCGCGACAGTGTCCTGCCCCTGCCGGCCCGCCTAGGAGTTCCCCCGTGGCCACGGAAGCCCACCCCGCCCCCGTTCCGCCGCCCGCCGCCGGGGCGGGGCAGCCCGCGCCGGTGGCCGTGCCCGAGCTGTCGGCCGAGGCCGTCGCGCGGTGGCAGGCCGAGAAGGCCGACCTGGTCGAGCTGTTCGCGCAGGCGCAGCGCGAGCTCGGCAGGGTGGCCGCGATCCGGATCGGGCCGCGGCCGACCGTCCTGGTGACCGGCCCGGAGGCCGTCCAGCACGTGCTCGGGCGCCACCCCGAGCGGTACGTGAAGCGCTCGCACCGGGCCCGGATGCTGGCCGGTGAGGGCGTGCTCTCCGCGACCGGCGAGGCGTGGAAGCGCCAACGGCGGCTGCTGCAGTCCCAGTTCACCGGCACCGGGATGCGCCGCTACGAGCAGCGGATCGCCGAGGCTGCGCGGCGCACCGCCGACCGCTGGGCGCAGTACGCCCGCACCGGCGAGGAGTTCGACGTCGCCGAGGAGATGCGGTACTTCGCGCTCGACACCATCTGGCGGGCCCTGACCGGGCACCCGCTGGACGACCGGACCGACCGCGAACTGGCCGCGGTGGCCCGCGTGGTGGCCGCGATGCCGACGCTGCCCGCGGACGGCGCCGGCATCCCCGAGGCGGTCGGGGCCGACCTCGCGCGGATCGACGCCGTCGCGCACGCTGCGATCGACGCCGCCAGGCGCGCCCCGGAGGGGGACGGCCTGCTGCGGGTCCTGGTCGAGGCCGGGGAGGAGCACCCCGAGTACACCGACCGGCTGATCCGCGACGAGCTGGTCACCCTGCTGGTGGCCGGTCACGAGACCACCGCCACCACGCTGACCTGGCTCTTCCTGCTGCTCGACCGCCACCCCGAGGCACGCGCGTGGGTCCTGGCGGCGGGCCCCGCGGACTCCGCGGAGCGGCGGGAGGCGGTGCAGGCACTGGTCAACGAGACACTGCGGCTCTACCCGTCCGCGTGGATCCTGCCCCGGCACGCGGCCGAGGACGACACCCTGGTGGGCCACCGGATCGAGGCGGGCACGGACGTCATCGTCAGCCCCTACCTGACCCACCGCGACCCGGCCCTCTGGCCCGACCCGGAGCGCTTCGACCCGGCCCGCTTCACCACCTCCGGCGCCCGCCCGGCGCACCTGGGCGCGTACTACCCGTTCGGTCTGGGTGCCCGGGCCTGCCTCGGCACCCAGTTCGCCGTCCGGGAGACCACCGCGCTGCTCGAACTCCTGCTCCCCGCGCACCGGCCCCGGTTCCTGAGCACCCCGGCCGGCGCCGCGTACAGCATCACCGTCCGCCCCGACGGGCCGACGCCGGCGGTGCTGGCCGGGGCGTGAACGGGGGCGTGCCCCGGTCCTCGGAGGGACCGGGGCACACCGCGTGAGCTCTGAGCTCACGGGCTCACGGGCTCACGGGCTCACGGGCTCACGGGTAGGACACCACCGTCGACGGGGTGGTGGACGTCCCCGAGGTCGCGGCGCCGGTGCCGTTGATCACGTGCTCGTACTGGCCGTTGCCGCCCAGCGAGACCACCAGCAGGTCGTGGAACCGCACGCCCGGCCGGACCGGCGCCTCGAAGCCGTGGTCCATCCGGATGGTCGGGTCCACGTTGTAGTAGCAGTAGCTGCCGAGGCCCCACCCCTCGTGGGTGGTGACGCCGTCGTCGACCTTGTACGCGGCGAAGCCCTTGGTCGCGCCGTTCTGCACCGCGGCCTGGTTCGGGGCGTCGTAGGCCTTCTCGTTCTGGAAGAAGACCGTCCGCCCGCGCTCGCCGGACCACTGCACGTCGTACTTCTTGAAGTGCTCGACGAACAGGCCGGTGGCGAGCACGTCGTCGCCGCGGACCAGTAGGCCGTAGTCGGCGGGGTTGGTGGTCCAGCCGACGCCGGCGCCGTGGTCGGCGCGCCAGATCCAGGTGTGGTCGATGATCACGTCGTCGCTGTTGACCACGACCCCGGCGGTCGCCGAGCCGGGGCCCGCCCCGCCGACGCGGATGAACACGTCCTGCAGCGTGGTCGGGTCGGCCGCGTGGTCGGCGGCGGCGCCGTCCGGGCCGATCTGCACCAGCGAGGGCGAGTTGACCGCCCCGGCATCGATCAGCAGCCCGGCCAGCCGGACGCCGTCGACGTCCGCGACCTTGATCGCCGTCACCCCGTTGTCCGGGACGACCGTCGCCAGGCCGAGGCCGAGCACCACGGTGTCCGGCCGGGTGACCTCGATCGGCCGGTCGACGTGGTAGACGCCCGGGGTGAAGAGCAGGTCGAGCCCCTGGGCGAGCGCGGCGTTGATGGTGGCGGCGGTGGCACCCGGCTTGACCAGGTAGAAGTGGTCGAGCGGGCGCGAGGTGCCCTGCGGGGTGCCGTCCCAGGAGACGCCGCGGGCATTGGTCCGCTTCGCCGGGACGAACACCTTGTACTGGCCGCCGTCCAGGTAGAGGAAGGGCTTCTCGCGGGAGACCGGGGTGGTGTCCAGCGTGGTGTAGGGCGGGTTGGGGAAGGTCTGCGCGGGCGCGCCCTGGACGCCGGAGAACACCTGGTTCCAGACGCCGTTGGAGAAGCCGCCGATCGTGCTGTCCCGCGTGTACCACTGCTGCTGCGAGTAGTTGCCGATGCTGCCGTCGATCCGGCTGTCCGCGATGTACCCGCCGCTGGCCCAACCGTAGCCGTCCGGCGCCAGGTTGAGGCCGCCGCGGACGTGCATCCGGCGGAACGGCGCGGCCTGGGCGACGGCCCAGCGGTCGGTGCCGTTGACCGGGGTGAGCGCCAGGTTCTCCGCGGAGCGCCAGAAGTTCTGGGTGGCGTTGCCGTTGAACCAGCCGGCGTCCACCGTGACGTCCCCGTTGACGGCCGTGTCGTCCGGCTTCAGGCCGAGGCCCGCGATCGTGGTGTAGAAGCCGAGTTGGACGTTGAGGTTGCTGTAGCTTCCCGGCTTGAAGAGCAGGGCGTAGCGCTCCGGGCCGAACTGGTTGGCCTCCTGCTTGCGGAAGACCTCGTCGACCTTGGCCTGGATCCCGGGCGTGGCCGGGTCGAAGACCAGCACGTTGGGGCCGAGGTCGCCGCCGCCCTGGACCGGCGGGACGCCGTCACCGGTGTTGACCTGCATGCTCCAGAGCGAGTAGCCCCAACCGGTGCCCCGGGTAAGGCCGTTCAGCCGGACGAAGCGGCCGCTGCCGGAGACGGCGAGCGTCTCGGTGCCGCCGGCCCCGCTGTCGGTGGCGTACAGCGTCCGCCAGGTGGTGCCGTCGTCGGAGGCCTGGATCTGGTACGAACGCCCGTAGGCGGTCTCCCAGTTGAGCACGACGCGGCAGAGCTGCCGGACGGAGCCGAGGTCGACCTGGAGCCACTGCGGGTCGGCGAAGGCCGAGGACCAGCGGGTGCCCGGGTCGCCGTCGACGGCGTTGCCGGCGGCCAGGGCGGCGTTCTCGGTGGAGGAGGCGGTGGCGGGCCGGCCGCGGGCGGCGTCGTCGGTGCCGCAGTCGGCGGCGGCCGCGGCCCGGGCGGGCGGGGCCGCCTGGGCAGGTGGGGCGGGCGCGGCCAGGGCGGTGCCGGCCAGCAGGGCCGCCAGGCCGAACAGGGCGGTGGGGCCCCGACGGGGGCGTGCTGAGGTCAGCCTCATGGGCTACTCCTGCGGTGGGGGTGGGCGGGTGCGGGGGCGGCACACCGGGAACCGCACCCGGCGCAGCGCAGGCGCCGGGCGGTGGGGAGCGGCGGTGCGGCCGGAGTCCGGGTGGGATCCGGGCGGCCGTGCGGGCAGCACGGACCGCCGCGGCGGCCGGTCACCGGGGTGTGCGGCGGAGCGCCACCGGCCCGCCGTCCGGGCCCGGGGAGCGCCCCCGATCGGGAGTCTCGGGGCTGCCGATCGGGGGTGTCAACCCCGCGCGCACACTTTCCTCACGGCGTGAACTCGGCGGTGGGCCAACGGATTCGGCCGAACCGCCTGGTCACCCGCGGCGCGGCGGCACGGCCGTCCGGGGCTCGGCGGCCCGGCTGTCCGCGGCGCGACCGCCCACCGTCAGCGGCTCAGCGCCCGCCCGACCGCAGCGCCGCCCGGCGCTCGGCGGCTCGGCGCGGGAACTCCCCGCCGGAGTCCAGGAAGTCCGAGAGCGGGAGGGTCGCCGCGCCGACGGTGACCGCCTCCGGGCCGAGCAGACCGAGCACGATCGAGGTCTGCTCCCGCGGGAAGCGCAGCGCGTACTCGGTCGCCGCCGCCCGGATGCCGGGGAGCAGCCGGGGCCCGAGCAGCAGCCCCGCCCACCCGCCGATCACGATCCGCTCGGGGTTGAACAGGTTGACCAGGTCGGCGATGGCCGCGCCCAGGTACTCGGCGGCCTCCGCCAGCAGGGCGGCCGCGGCCGGCTCGCCCGTCTCGGCGGCGGCCAGCAGCGCCGCCAGCCCGGCCTTCTCGCCCCCGGGCGGCGCCGCGCCCCACCGCTCCAGCAGGGCCTCCGCCCCGACGTACGCCTCCAGGCAGCCGCGCGCGCCGCACCGGCAGCGCCGGCCGCCGACGTGCACCTTGGTGTGGCCCCACTCCCCCGCGCTGCTGGTGGCCCCGCGGAAGCGGGCACCGTCGGCGATCACGCAGGCGCCGACGCCGGAGCCGAACAGGGCGACCACCGCATGCCGGACGCCCCGCCCGGCACCGAACCACATCTCGGCCTGGCCGAGGGTCTTGGCGCCGTTGTCGACGAAGAGCGGCAGGTCGGTCCCGGCCCGCAGCAGCCGGCCCAGCGGCACGGCGTCCCAGCCGACCGTCTGGCCGTGCACGACGACGCCGAGCCCGTCCTCGTCGGGATCGCCCTGCTCGACGATGCCCGGGACGCCGATGCCCACGCCCAGGACGGCGGCCGGGTCGGTGCCGGTGCGCTCCAGCACCTCGGCGAGCCCGGCGAGGATCAGCTCGACCACGTGGTCCACGTCGTGGCCCTGGTCGGAGAGCGGCCGGTCGCTGGCGGCCAGCTCCGTCCGGGCCAGGTCGAACAGTGCGACCCGGACCTGCGTCTCGCCGACGTCCACCCCCACCAGGAAGGCCCGCCGGGCCGCGACCTGGAGCAGGATCCGCGGCCGCCCGCCGTCGGACTCCACCGAGCCGCACTCCTCGATCAGCCCGTCGGCGAGCAGTTCGCCCGTCACGTTGCTGATCGATCCGGCGCTCAGACCGGTGACCGCGCCCAGCTCCTGCCGGCTGAGCGGCCCCTCGAAGTAGAGCCGCCGCAGCAGTGCCGACCGGCTGCCTCTGCGCAGGTCACGCACCGTCTTCTTGCCCCGCACGGTCATGGGATCTCCCTCCTGACCCGAATCTATCGCTGCCCGAACCCTTGACGGAAGCTTTTCTCACACGTTAAATCACGGCCTGAAGTAAGCCGTCCAGCAACGCACTTCACCGAACTCGACAGGCACAGCAGTTCACCCGCACGCAGTCCGCCCCCGTTCGCGGTCCACCCCCCGTTCGCAGTTCACCCCACACGCAGTCCACCCGTACGCAGCCCGGCGCCGGAGCAGGCAGGCCCCGGCGCGGGCCGCCCTTGCAGCACCCCACCCTCACCGCACCCCACCCCCGGAAGCAGCCCACCAGCCCGAGAGGGGCACATCGGTCATGCCCATGAGCCGAGCCGCCGCGGCCACCGCCCTGGTCGCCACCCTGGTCCTCACCGCCACCGCCTGCGGTGGCGGTTCCACCGCCGGCGGCGGGGGCGACAACAGCCCGCGCACACTCACCTACTGGGCCTCCAACCAGGGCACCAGCCTGGAGAACGACCGCCAGGTCCTGGAGCCGGAGCTGAAGCGGTTCGAACAGCAGACCGGCATCAAGGTGAAGCTGGAGGTCGTCCCCTGGTCCGACCTGCTCAACCGCATCCTCGCCGCCGCCACCTCGGGACAGGGCCCGGACGTCCTCAACATCGGCAACACCTGGTCCGCCTCGCTGCAGGCCACCGGCGCGCTGCTGCCCTTCGACCAGGCGGCCTTCGGGCGGATCGGCGGCCGCGACCGCTTCCTGCCCGCCGCGCTCGCCTCCGCGGGCGCCCCCGGCAAGGACCCGGCCGCCGTCCCGCTCTACTCGATGGCCTACGGCCTGTACTGGAACCGGAAGCTCTTCGCCGAGGCCGGGCTCGACAAGCCCCCGGCCACCTGGGAGGAGCTGGTAGCCGACGGGAAGAAGCTCACCACCGGCGGCCGGTACGGCCTCGTGGTCGAGGGCGGCAACGTCAACGAGAACGTCCACCACGCGTTCGTCCTCGCCAAGCAGCACGGCACCGACTTCTTCGACGCCGGCGGGAAGCCGACCTTCGACAGCCCCGGCGCCGTCGCCGCCGTCAAGCAGTACGTCGACCTGCTCGGCACCGAACGGATCACCGCCCCCGGCAACGCCGAGTACGCCAACAACCAGTCCGTCACCGACTTCGCCACCGGCAAGGCCGCCATGCTGATGTGGCAGACCGCCGGCGCCAACCTCGCCTCGCACGGCATGAAGCCCGAGGACTACGGCGTCGCGCCCGTCCCCGCCCCGGCCGGCGCCACCGGCGACCGCGCCACCACCTCGATGGTCGGCGGCATCAACCTCGCCGTCTTCCGCACTACCCACAACACCGACGGCGCACTGAAGTTCGTGGAATTCATGACCGGGACGGAGGAGCAGACCCGGCTCAACAAGGCGTACGGCTCGATCCCCCCGGTCAAGGAGGCCCAGACCGACCCGGCTTTCGCCACACCCGAACTCAAGGCCCTCACCGACGTGCTCGCGACCAGTGCCCGGCCGCTCCCCCAAGTGCCCGACGAGAGCCAGTTCGAGACGCTGGTCGGCACCGCGGTGAAGAACCTGCTCGCCGCGGCCGCCGCCGGCCGGCCCGCCACCGACGACTCCGTGAAGGCCGAACTCACCAAGGCCCAGCAGCAGATGCCGGCCAACTGACGTGATCCGCAAGCGCCTTCGCTCCCGTCCCCGGCTAGGCCTACGCCTACGCCCGAGCACCCTCCCGTACCTGCTGCTGCTCCCCGCCCTCGCCCTCGAACTGCTGATCCACCTGGTGCCGATGCTGGTCGGCATCGTGATGAGCCTCAAGCGGCTCACCCAGTTCTTCATCCGGGACTGGTCCGCCGCGCCGTGGGCCGGACTCGCCAACTACCGCATGGCGGTGGACTTCCACGCCCCCGTCGGCCGGGCGCTGCTGCACTCGTTCTGGGTCACCTGCGCCTTCACCGTGCTCGCCGTCGGCCTCGCCTGGCTGCTCGGCACCACGGCCGCGATCATGATGCAGGACACCTTCCGCGGTCGCGGCGCGCTGCGCGCGCTGTTCCTGCTGCCGTACGCCCTGCCGGTCTACGCCGCCGTCATCACCTGGTCGTTCATGTTCCAGCGGGACACCGGGCTGATCAACCACGTGCTCCACGACCAGCTGCACCTCGTCGACGAGAAGCCGTTCTGGCTGCTGGGCGACAACAGCTTCGCCGCGCTGGTCACCGTCTCGGTCTGGCGCAGCTGGCCGTTCGCCTTCCTCACCCTCACCGCAGGCCTGCAGAACATCCCGCGCGAGCTCTACGAGGCCGCCGCGCTGGACGGCGCCGGCGTCCGGCAGCAGATCCGCCGGATCACCCTGCCGTCGCTGCGCCCGGTGAACACGGTGCTCGTCCTGGTCCTCTTCCTCTGGACGTTCAACGACTTCAACACCCCGTACGTGCTGTTCGGGAGATCCGCCCCGGAGGCGGCGGACCTGATCTCCGTGCACATCTACCAATCCTCCTTCGTCACCTGGAACTTCGGCGCCGGCTCGGCGATGTCCGTCCTGCTGCTGCTCTTCCTCCTGCTGGTGACCGCCGTCCACCTGTTCGCCACCTCACGCCGAAGGGGTGCGGAATGATCGACCCGCCCGCGTCCTTCCGCCGGCTCCGCCGGATCTTCCTGACCGCGCTCGCCGTCTTCAGCGCCGTCCCCGTCCTGGTGATGCTCAGCAGTTCGCTCAAGCCGCTCCGGGACGTCCAGGGGCCGTTCCGCTGGCTCCCCAGCACCGTGACGCTCCGCCCCTACCTGGACATCTGGCACACCGTTCCGCTCGGCCGGTACCTGGTCAACTCACTGATCGTGGCCGGCGGCGCGACGGTCTGCTCGGTGCTGATCGCCGTCCTCGCGGCGTACGCGGTGAGCCGCTACCGCTTCCGCGGCCGGCGGCTGTTCACCGTGACGGTGCTCTCCACCCAGATGTTCCCCGGCATCCTGTTCCTGCTCCCGCTCTTCCTCATCTTCGTCAACGTGGGCAACGCCACCGGCGTCGCGCTGTACGGCAGCCGGGGCGGCCTGATCCTCACCTACCTGACCTTCTCGCTGCCGTTCTCGATCTGGATGCTGGTCGGCTACTTCGACTCGATCCCGCGGGACCTCGACGAGGCCGCGCTGGTCGACGGCTGCGGGCCGCTCCAGGCGCTGGTGCGGATCGTCGTCCCGGCCGCCGTGCCGGGCATCGTCGCGGTCGCCGTGTACGCCTTCATGACCGCCTGGGGCGAGGTGCTGTTCGCCTCGGTGCTGACGAACGACGAGACCCGCACCCTCGCGGTCGGCCTCCAGGGCTACGCCACGCTCAGCGACGTCTACTGGAACCAGGTGATGGCCGCCTCGCTGGTGGTGAGCGTGCCCGTCGTCGCGGGCTTCCTGCTGCTGCAGCGCTACCTGGTCGCCGGCCTCACCGCCGGAGCCGTCAAGTGACCGACTTCCCGCCCCCGAACCCGGCCGTGCCCGCAACCCCCGCCGCGCCCGCAACACCTGCCGTGACCGGACCACCCGCCGTGACCGAAAGGCCCGCCGTGACCGACCTCAGCGCGCTGAGCTCCCTGCCCGACGACTTCCTCTGGGGCGCGGCCACCGCCGCCTACCAGATCGAGGGCGCAGCGGACGCCGACGGCCGCGCCCCGTCCATCTGGGACACCTTCGCCCGCACCCCCGGCCGGGTGGCCAACGGCGACACCGGCGACACCGCCTGCGACCACTACCACCGCTGGTCCGAGGACATCGCGCTGATGCGCCGGCTCGGCCTCGGCGCCTACCGGTTCTCGATCGCCTGGCCCCGGGTCGTCCCGCACGCCGACGGCCGGGTCAACCCCGCCGGCCTGGACTTCTACGACCGCCTGGTCGACGGACTGCTCGCCGCCGGCATCCGGCCCTTCCCCACCCTCTACCACTGGGACCTCCCCCAGGCCCAGCAGGACCGCGGCGGCTGGCCGGAACGCGCGACCGCCGAGCGGTTCGCCGAGTACACCGCCGCGGTCGCGGCCAGCCTGGGCGACCGGGTCACCGACTGGGCCACCCTCAACGAGCCGCTCTGCTCCGCCTGGATCGGCCACCTCGACGGCGCGATGGCCCCCGGCCTCACCGACCTCACCGCCGCCGTCCGCGCCTCCTACCACCTCCACCTCGGCCACGGCCTCGCCGTACAAGTACTGCGCGAGACCGTCCGCGGCGCCCGGATCGGCCTGGTCAACAACCTCAGCCCGGTCGAGCCGGCCACCGGCTCCGAGGCCGACCGCGCCGCCGCCGTCCGGGCCGACGGGCACATCAACCGCTGGTGGCTGGACCCCGTCCTCGGCCGCGGCTACCCGCAGGACATGCGCGAGGTCTACGGCGTCGACCTGCCGGAGCGCGACGGTGACCTCGACCTGATCGCCGCGCCGCTCGACTGGCTCGGCCTCAACTACTACTTCCGCCAGATCGTCACCGCCGACCCGGCCGGCCCGGCCCCCTACTTCCGGCAGGTCCCCGGCCCCAACCCCGAGCACACCGCGATGCCCTGGGAGGTGCACGCCCCCGGCCTGGAGGAGCTGCTGCTGCGGCTCACCCGCGAGTACGGCGCCCGGCGCATCTACGTCACCGAGAACGGCTCCGCCTACCGCGACACCGTCGCCCCCGACGGTACCGTCCACGACCCCGAGCGCACCGCCTTCCTGGAACGGCACCTCGCCGCCTGCGCCCGCGCCGCCGCCCAGGGCGCCCCGCTGGCCGGCTACTTCGCCTGGTCCCTGCTCGACAACTTCGAGTGGGCCTACGGCTACGACAAGCGCTTCGGCCTGGTCCACGTCGACTACCCCACCCAGCACCGCACCATCAAGACCAGCGGCCACCGCTACGCCGCCCTCATCACCACCCACCGGGGCGGGTGAGGGCCGGGGCGGCTCGGTCAGACCCCGGCGGCCGGGCGCAGGCCGCGGACGGCCCAGTGGAAGCCGGCGGCGACCAGCAGCACGGTCGCCCCGGCGACGGCGGCGATCTCGGGCTCCAGGAAAACCCCCGGCTCGTCGAATACGAAGCCGAGCAGCAGGAACTCCCCGGCGAAGGCCAGGGCTGCGCCCAGCGGCGGCGCGATCCAGCCGCTGAGCGCAGCCCTCGGCGGCAGCCAGGCCAGCACCGAGGCGGTCACCAGGGCGAGGACGGTGCCGAGCACCGCCCCCACCACGAGGCCGAACGGGGCCAGCACGACGCTGTAGCCGAGCACGGTGACCGTCGTGGCCAACACGCCGCCGACGACCCCGCCCGCGCCGACGAGCCGCGCCCAGACGAGCAGCCGCCAGCGGTCGGGGGCGGACGGGCCCGGGGGCGCGGCGGGGGGAACAGTGGGAAGCGAAGCGGTCATCGGTCCATTCTCCAGGTCGGTCGGATGGCGGTGCCCGCCGGATCGGCGGAGGCCGTTCCGGCGGGCACCGGTGTCACAGGGAGGGGAACCCGCCCCTCCTCGGAGTTCCTAGCCCTCCAGCTCCGACATGCGGCCGTAGGAGTCCGAGGTGAGGTACTCCCTCGCGCCGCGCTTGATGAGCAGGACGGTCATGGCCTTGTTGCCGTTCGCCTCCCGGGCGGCACGCTCGCCGAGCGCCTGCCCGTACTCGTTGTTCAGCAGGTCCACGGTGTGGTCGGCCTCCTCCTTCGCCGGGTAGTAGGCCTCGTGCGCGGCGGCCCACTTCTCCGCCTTCTCCTTCCCGAGCCGGGCGGTCAGGCACGCCTGCCAGATGACGTGGCGGTAGGCGTTGGCCTTCTCGCCCGAGCTCTCCCCGAGGTACGTGTCGACCTCGTCCAGCGCCCAGACGCTCTCGGTCGCGTAGATGGCGCACTCGTCATGGTTCTCACTGCAGAGCGCCGACTCCGCCGAGTTGAACGCGCCGTGCCACCGCTCCCCCAGCTGCGCCCGCTGCTCCTCGGAATCCGCCTTCCACCGGGTGGGCCGCCTCTTCTCCTCCTCGCGCAGGTAGGTGGCCCGCGACTTGCGCTCGTCCTTGCTCAGCTTGCCGAAGACGTTGCTGCGCGGCGGCGGCGGGGAGCAGTCGTACGTGGCGCAGTACTCGGGCGCCGGCTCGCCGCCCTCGGCGCGGGTGATGTTGAGGTAGTTGCTGCCGAACCCGGTGGGCTTGGTCCCCCCGTTGGTGCAGGTGTACTGGCCGGACCAGCACTCGGGCAGCGCCTCACCGGACGGGTCGGCGGTGCTCAGCGGGTTGTTGTTGGCGTAGCCGTAGGCGTTCAGCTCCTGCGAGCTGGTGCTGTCCAGCTTGGGGTCGACGCTGATGAACCGGCCGATGCCCGGGTCGTACTCCCGGGCGCCCAGGTGGGTCAGCCCGGAGTCGCCGTCCTTGACCCCGCCGACGAAGCCGTGGTCCCCGACCCAGCCGCTGCCGGGTGCGGTGCCGCGCTCGGCGCCGAACAGGGTGGTCTTGCGCCGGGTGACGGCCTGGGTGGCCGCGTCGACGTGGACGGTGGCGGTGCCGTGGTGGTCGGCGAGGACGAAGGTCAGCTTGCCCGCGCTGCGCACCGCGACGGTCTGGCCGCCGTGGGTGTAGTAGCGGGTGCCGGTGACCGCGCCGCCGGAGAGCTTCAGCTCGTTGCCGCCCGGCAGGTAGAGCGTGGTGCCGGCGGAGTCACGCCGGACCAGCCGCTGGCCGTCGGCGTCGTACACGTAGCTGTCCGTTCCGGCGCCGGTCAGCTTGGCCAGCCGGCCCTGCTGGTCCCACTCCAGGGTCTGGGCGGGCGCGGAGCCGATGGTGCGGCCGGTGGTGTTACCGGTGGCGTCGTAGCTGTACGTCTCCTTCAGGGTGCCGGCCGGGCCGGTCTGGTCGACCGCGACCAGGGTGTTCGGGCGGCCGGGCGCCGGGGTGTAGGTGCGCACGGTGTCGCCCGCGCCGGCCAGGCCGTGGCGGGTCTCGCCGCGGCGGTTGCCGACGGCGTCGTAGCGGAAGCTGGTCCAGTACGCGTCCGGGCCGCCGACGGTGGCCGCCGAGGGTGCGGCGGTGCAGTCGCCGGTGGCGGTCCAGGCCTCGGTGATCCGCCGCAGAGCGTCGGTGACCACGCACTGGGTGTCGGTGACGGCGGCGGCGTCCTGCCCTGAGCGGGTCGAGGTGCCGGTGACGTTGCCGACGGCGTCGTAGGTGTACCGGGTGTCGTCGATCCGCTGCGGCGCCGTCTCACGGTCGGTCACGGCGCGCAGCAGGCTGCCGGTGTGCTCGTCGTACTCGTAGGAGGCCCACAGGTGCGAGCCGAAGGGTCCGTACTCCTCCCGGAGGGTGCGGCCGTAGTGGTCGTAGGTGGTGGCCGCGACGATGGCGTCGCCGCCCGCGTAGGTGGTGGCGGCCAGGCCCGTGGTCGGGGTGTAGGAGCTGGTGACGCGCTCCTGCGGCAGCCCGCCGATGGCAGGGTGCTGGGTCCACATCGGCTGGCCGGTGTTGGCGTTGTACGACGTGGTCCACTTGTAGGTGCCCGCCAGCGCGCCCTCCGTCGCCGGGATGGTCACCTGGGTGCCGACCGGCTCGTAGAGGCTGTTGTACGAGGTGACCGCCGTGGTGTAGGCCGCCCCGTCGGCGTACCGGGTCGCCGTGGCCAACCGGCCCTTGGCGACGGTGTCGTACGTCCACTGGGCGAGCGCGGTGGCGCCCTGCTTGACGGCCGTGGTCCGGCCGAGGGCGTCGTAGTCGGTGTGCAGGACGACGCCGCGGCCGTCCTTCACGTCGGTGACCCGGCCGCCGGCGTCGACGGTCAGCTCGCTGGTGCCCTTGTCCGGGTCCTCGACCTTGACCTGCCGGCCGCGCGCGTCGTAGGTGTAGCGCCAGACACTGCCGGCCGGGTCGTCCATCCGGACCACCTTGTCGCGCCCGTCATAGGTGTAGCGGACCGACTGGCTCGCGGTGCGGCCGGCGTCCGTGTACTCCTTCAGCTCGACCACGTTGCCGCGGGCGTCCGCGTACTTGGTCGTCGCGGTGCCGCCGGCGGGCGGCACGACGGTGACCGCGTCGCCGTGGTACGTGGTGGTGGTCCGCTTGGTCTCGTCGCCGAATCGGCGGTCGACCACGGCCACCGCCCGGCCGGCGCCGTCGTACAGGGTGTCCTTCGACGCCGGGTACTTGAGCTCCTGACCGGTGACCAGAACGCCCTCGGCGGCGCCGTCCGCGTAGTAGCGGCCGGAGTCGCGCCAGGCCAGGCCCCGGGTGTCGTAGAACTGCTCGGTGACGAGCCGCCCGGCGCGGTCCGGCGAGGTGCGCTGGGTCTGCCGGGAGCGCAGCAGGCCGTCGTAGAAGGCGTACGCGGTCTCGTAGGTGGCGTCGTGCTGCAGGGTGCGGGTGGTGACGACGACCGGGCCGTCGTTGCGGACCAGGTAGTCGAACCCGTAGTTCGGCGCGTCCGGGTAGGTGGCGGCCGAGCGGGTCGGCAGCCAGACCTTGGTGATCCGGCCGAGCGCGTCGAACTGCGAGGTGGTGACCTTGTTGTTGGCGTCGGTGACGGTGACCGCCTGGCCGCGCAGCGGCTCGTAGCCGGTGGTGACGGTGTGGCCGAGCGGGTTGGTGACCACCGAGCCGCTCGCCGGCTCGCCGGTGGCGGGGGTGAACGCGGTGGTGGTGGTCCTGCCGTAGGTGTCGGTGGCCGAGAGCACGCGGCCGTAGCCGTCGTAACCGGTGCGCGCGACGGTGTCGTAGCCGGTGCCCTGCCCGTTGATCGCCCGGGTCTCGGTGGGCAGGCCCGCGGTGGGCGCGGCGCCCACGGTCGCAGTACCGTCATAGAGCGTCTGGTCGTCGGAGAGCACGTCCGCCGGGCGGCTGACCGGGGAGCCGCAGGCCTTGCCGGTCACCTCGACCCGGGACACCTTGTCGAGCAGCCAGTTCGCGGTGTTGCGGGCGTACTCGGTCGTGGAGCACCGCTCGTCACCGGAGACGGCCTCGTCGCCCTGCTCGCCGACCGTGGCGACCATGCCGTACGCGTCGAAGGTCCGGGCGAGGGACGTGCGGCGCTCGCCGCCGGTGACGGTCGTGCGGGTCCGCTCCTCGGCCACGCCGGTGTGGCGGGCGGTCAGGGCGGGCAGCCCGTCCCGGGTGCGGGTGGCGGTCTCGTCGGAGCGCCACGGGGTGTAGGAGGTGGCGGAGAGCAGCGGACCACCGTCGCCGTTGTAGACGGCCTTCTCGCGGAGCTGCCCGGCGAACTCGCGGCGGTCGGTGACCACCGCCCCGGCGGAGTCCGCGACTGCGGCGCCCTCGATGCCGCGGAAGAAGCGGCTCTCGGTCAGGGTGCGGGCGTCGAAGCCGGCGCCGGTGCGGGTCTGGACACGGCCGTAGCCGCGGCCCACCGAGTAGGTGCGCTCGTCGGCCTTGGTGAACTCGTCCTCGTTCACGGACCAGGCGGCGCCGTCGAGGTAGGAGTACTCGGTGACCTTGTCCGGGCTCTCGACCAGGTTGTCGCCCTCGACGACCTTCTCCACCACGTAGGAGTTGAACCAGTCGGTCTTCACGAGGTTGCCCTCGCGGAACTTCACCGGGTAGCAGCGGCTGGTGTTGGTGCCGTCGGCGGCCGGAAGGGACGTCGCGGTGCAGCCGGGCTGGGAGTAGTAGATCCCGATGGTGCCGCCGGTCTCCGTGGTGATCTCGGAGAGCCGCAGCCGGATGAACGGCGCGAGGCCGTCACCGGTCTTGTCCACCCGGTTGGCCAGCTGCTCGCCGGCGAAGGTCACCGCGGGCAGCGCAAGACTGCCGTTGCTCTTGCCGGTACGGGTGACGGAGCTCAGCCACATCGGGGTGGACAGGCCGTCACCGGAGGGAGGGAAGCTCTGCACCAGGCTCCAGCTGTCGACCTCCTTGTGGCTGCCGCCGGTCAGTGCCTTGGTGGTGATGGAGGCGAGGCGCTTGCGCGACCAGAACGACGGGGAGGCGTTGTTCTTGCAGTCGGCGCCGTCGGCGCAGTACAGGTCGAACGGCACGTCCTTCCAGTTCTTGGCATTGGCCTCGTCGAAGGTGCCGCAGCCGGTGAGGCAGCGCTCGTCGACACCGAAGGCCACGATGCCGGCCGGCTTCGCGGTGTACACGGTGTCGGCGCGCAGGCCGTACTCGATCCGGTCGAGCCAGCCGCCGCGCACGTACGGGGTGGCGGTGCCCTTGCCGGTCGTGGAGCTCCAGTTGCGGGCGTAGTTGTTGGACTCGGTGTTCCAGTAGTACGCCATGGCGTTGCCGCGCGGGTCGACCACGTAGTCCAGCTGCCACCGCCAGGCCTGCTGACACCAGGCGTCGGCGAAGGAGGAGTTGTAGCAGGGCTCGCCGGCTTGGTTGCCGAAGACCGGCACCGTCCAGGCCGACTTGGTCTCCGCCGCGCCGGCCGTGTGGCCCGGCAGGCGGTTCAGACCGAAGAAGTACTGGGTACCGTCGACCGTGGTGATCTTCCAGTGCTCGCCGTCGTTGTCGCCGTTGCCGGCGCCGGTCAGCCGCTCGACCTTCTCACCGCCGTCGGCCACCGGGTGCCAGCCCTTGCCGGCCTGGTAGACGAGTTCGGTCTGCTTGCCGCCGAGCGAGAGCACCGCGTTGTCGGTGAACCAGCAGAGGTCGCCGACCTTGGCGGTGTTGGTGCCGCCGGTCTTGTCGTCGTCACAGGGCTTGTAGCGGCGCTCGATGAAGCCCGGCTCCCAGTTCCAGCCGTCGCCGATCCAGCTCGCCTGGTTGTTGGAGGCGCCGGTGCGCCCGTCGACGCTCTGCGAGGAGTAGCCCAGCGCGACGGAGGGTTGCAGCCCGCCCGGGACGGCGGGCACGCCGATCGGGTACGACCAGGCGAACGCTCCGGAGGATCCGCCGCCCGACCACGTCCCGGAGGACTGGAGCGGCGTGGCCGCGTAGTCGCCGGTGGGGCCGGAGGTACCGGCCGTGGCGGCGAGCACCAGAGACCCGCCCGCCGGGGCCGCCGTGAGAGCGGCGGGCGCGGCGAGGAACGAGGACTTCCGTGGCGCCGAGGCGGCCGCCGGGGCGTCCACGACGGCCGAGACGACCGACTTCGCCGGCTCGTTCACCGAGTCCAGCGGAAGCGGGGTCCGGCACTCGGGGTTGCCGGGAGAGGTCAGGGCGCAGTCGGGGAGCCGGACCAGGTGCAGGCGTGACGCCCAGTCACCACCGTAGGCCTTCGCGAATGCGGTGTAGTCGACGGCGACGTCCACCTTGCCGCCGGCGCCGTCCCGGCTCTGCGTCGCGACCGAGAACAGCACGCCGTCGATTCCGGCGGCCCGGGTCTGCTGCCGGTCCGCGACCGTGACGACCGGACGTTCCTCGCGCACGTCGGGGCTCGACCCCAGGGCCGCTTTGCCCGTGCTTTTCCGGCCCTTGGTGTCCGCGCCGACCACGGTCGCCGATATCGCGGACGGTCCGGGCCAGGCCGGTTCCGCGGCGGCCCCGGACGGCGCCATCGCCTGGTCCCGCCTCTTCTCCCCTCCGGCCTTGACCGGTTTCACCGGTACCGGCCGGGTCTGCTGCAGGGCCGGCAGATCCGGTCCCTTGCCGCGGGAATCCGCAGCTGACGCCGCACTCGGCAGCGCCCCTATCAATGCCGTGGTGGCGACCGCGGTCGCCAACCACCGGGTGGCGTAGTGCCTCACTCCGTGCCCTTCGAATCATTGTGATTGAGCGGGCGAAGGCTAACAGGGGTCGCCGTCGAATTGTCTTCCCGGACTTCCGGACGGTGCGCAGATATGTCCGAATACGTGATCGTTCGTCATGATCAACCTGACTTGCCCGGATGGTTCGTCAAAGAAGTTGATTCGACGGCTTTCTGACTGGACACCAGAGAATGGTGTACGGCCACACTCCCACCGGAATCGACGCGCACCCGTCGCCATCAGGCGGTATAGAGTCCTACCGCTTTCGACACAGAACTCATCCGAAGGAAGCAGTGTGACCAAACTTTCCCACCGACTCGGCCGCCGCCGACGGCCGACGTCCGGAGCCATAGCCATGGCTCTGGCCGGAGGGCTCACGGCCGGCCTCGCCGTGAGCCCGTTCGCCACCGCCGCCCCGATTCCGCCTGCCGCGCCTGCGGTGGCGCAGCCCGGGGACGACGGCTCGGTCAGCCCCGAGGACAAGGCCCTCAAGGAGGCCAAGGCCACCAACACCCCGGTCGAGCTCGTCAACGCCCGCACCGAGCTGTCGGACACCTGGGCCAACCCGGACGGCACGTTCTCGATACGCCGCCACGGGGCTCCGGTCCGCGTCCTGCGCGGCGGGGCCTGGGTTCCCACCGACCCCACGCTGGAGTTCGCCCCGGACGGCTCGGTGCGCCCCAAGGCCGCCTCGGTCACCATCGCGTTCTCCGGCGGCGGCACCGCGCCGCTGCTGTCGGGTGTGAAGGACGGCCGCAAGCTCTCGCTCTCCTGGCCGAAGCCGCTGCCGAAGCCGGCGCTGGCCGGCAACGTCGCCACCTACCCCGAGGTCCTGCCCGGGGTCGACGTCCAGCTGAAGGCCGAGGTCGAGGGCTTCTCGCAGCTCGTCGTCGTCAAGACGGCGGCCGCGGCCGCCAACCCGGAGCTGGCCACGCTCAAGTACACGATGTCCACGGTCGGCGTGACGGTCTCCACCGACGCGGCCACCGGCGTGGTACAGGCGCTGGACCCGGCGGGCCAGCCGGTGTTCACCAGCCCCACCCCTCTGATGTGGGACTCCACGACCGCGACCAGCGCCCCGCCGGCCGGCGCCCCGGCGGCCAAGGCCATGAGCCTCGCGGCGGCCACCGCCGACGCGGCCCCGGCCGGGCCGACCGCGCCGGCGAGCACCTTCGACCAGCCGGCCGGCTCCAAGGAAGCCGTCATGCCGACGGCGGTCAGCGGCAACACGCTGCAGATCACGCCCGACCAGACGCTGCTCAAGGCCGCCGACACCAAGTACCCGGTCTACATCGACCCGTCCTGGCAGTGGGGCGGCCGGCAGAACTGGACCCGGGTGTACAAGAAGCGTCCGAAGGACAGCTTCTGGAATGCCAACGACGTGGCCCGGGTCGGCTACGAGTCCGAGACCAACGGCCTCTCCCGGTCGTTCTTCCAGATGGACACCGGCAACATCAGTGGTGCGAAGGTGATCTCCTCCACCTTCCGGATCGACAACACCTGGTCCTGGTCCTGCCAGGCCCGGCCGGTCCAGCTCTGGCACACCAAGGGCATCGACCGGAACACCACCTGGGAGCACCAGCCGGACCGGATCGACTGGCTCGGGACGGTCAACCAGTCCAAGGGCTGGAGCTCCAACTGTCCCGGCGGCAATCTCGAATGGGACGTGACCTGGAAGATCCAGCGGGTCGCGGCGGCCGGTGACCCGAACATCACGGTCGGTCTGTACGCCGAGAACGAGAACGACACCTACGGGTGGAAGAAGTTCGACCCCAAGTCGGTGACGCTGGAGACCAAGTACAACGACCCGCCGCTGACCCCGACCGGCCTGGGGACCAACCCCCACACCGACTGCGCCACCGGCGGTCTGATCGGCAACACCACGGTCAGCCTGTACGCGCTGGTGGACGACCCGAACGCCGGGAACCTCTCCGCGCAGTTCCAGGTCTTCCGCGACGGCAACCTGGTCGCCGACAAGTGGATCCCCGCGCTCAAGGGCCGGGTCTCCACGCTGGTCGTGCCGGACTCCGAACTGCCCACCGGCGACTACACCTGGCAGGTCCGGGCTTACGACCAGAGCGAGTACTCCGGCTGGAGCACCACCTGCCGGTTCACCGTCGACCGGACCCGCCCGGCCCGGCCGCCGAAGATCGACTCCTCCGCGTTCCCCAACGGTGACGGCGGCTGGCCGGCCGGCACCGGCAAGGCCCGTACCCCGGGCGGCTTCAGCATCGCGGCCAACGGCGTCGACGACGTGGTGCGGTACGGCTACTACACCGACTGGGACCCGGCCGTGAAGACCAGCGACGTCTCGCCCGGCGGCACCGCGAGCATCCAGCTCACGCCGTCCGGTGTCGGGCCGCACTTCGTCCACGCGTTCAGCCAGGACTCCGCCGGCAACCGCTCCGACACCGCGACCTACCTGTTCTACGCCGGCCGCTCGATGGAGCGGGACCAGGCGTACGACCTGAACGGCGACGGTCACAAGGACATCTGGAGCGTCGACTCCAACGGCACCCTGCTCACCTACGCGGGCCAGGGCGACGGCCGCTTCTCCTCCGCCACCAACGGCGGCCTGCACTTCGGCGACCCGCGGATCGCCTACTCGGGCGACTGGGGCGAGGACGGCTACAACGACCTCGTCTCCCTCGAGTACGACCCGGTCGACAAGCGCCGCAAGATCTGGACCTACCAGAACAACGGCCTCGGCACCGCCTCCGCCACCTTCGGCAAGGGCCGGCAGGAGCAGAAGCTGTTCTGCCGGGTCGCCGACGACGAGGGCGTCTGCCCCACCGGCAACGACCACTGGCAGCAGGACAACGCCCAGGTCCTCTCCCCCGGCGACCTCAACGGCGACGGGCGGCCCGACCTGCTCGTCCGCGACGGCAAGTACCTGTGGGCCTACTTCGGTGCCCGCAACGACTACCTGGACGACGACCGCCAGCCCGTGCTGGTCGGCGGCGACGACTGGGACAAGTACACCGTGATCGCCCCCGGCGACCTCAACGGCGACGGCGTGCCCGACCTCTGGCTGCGGAACGAGGAGAACGGCGACATCCTTCGGGCCTACGGCAGCAAGGACGCCAACGGCCTGATCGACCTCGCCACCTGGGGCACGCAGGACCGCACCCGTGTCGGCGTCGGCGTCACCAAGGCGCTCTACCCGACCGTCGGCTCGGTCGGCGACATCAGCGGCGACGGCGTCACCGACCTGTGGGCCCGGCAGACCGACAACACCCTCTTCGCCTGGACCGGCCAGGCCTGGGACGGGAGCGTCAACTCCTTCTCCGCCGGCTGGACCGTCGACGGCGTCGTGGGCGCCCGGATCCCCTCCGGCACGGAGCTCGCCTCCGGGCAGGAGTTCAGCACCGGCGCGTCGAAGCTGGTCATGCAGACCGACGGCAACCTCGTCCTGACCCGCGCGGGCAAGACGCTCTGGGCCTCCAACACCGCGGGCAACGCCGGCGCGGTGGCCCGGATGCAGGCCGACGGCAACCTCGTGGTGTACAGCGCCGACGGCTCCCGGACCCTGTGGAGCGCCGGCACCGAGGGCAAGGCGAACGCCTACGCCATGGTCCTGGAGCACGGGGTCCTGGTGATCTACAACGCCGTCGGCCAGGGCATCTGGACCAGCGGCACCCAGAGCCGGCCGGACTACAACGCCGACGGCTTCACCGACGTGCTCGCCCGCGACGCCAACGGCGACATGTGGGTCTACCAGGGCACCGGCGGCACCGGCACCTCGACCCTCGGCCAGCGCTACTTCGCCGGCAACGGCTGGTGGCGCGAGTACTGGACGCCGTACACCGCCGACCTCAACAACGACGGCCAGAGCGACATCGTCGGGCGCACCACCAACGGCGAGCTGGTGCTCTACCCGGGCACCGGCGGCAAGGGCCAGTACCCGTTCGGCAGCCCGGTCCTGATCGGCACCGGCTGGCAGTACGAGCGGCTCGCGTTCGGCGACGTCACCGGGGACGGCCGCACCGACGTCATCGCCCGCGACGGCGGCGGCGACCTCTGGGTCTACCCGGGCACCGGCGGCACCGGCACCTCGACGCTGGGCGACCGGATCTTCGCCGGGAACGGCTGGTGGCCGGCGGCCTGGACGACCATCCGGATCGCCGACGTCAACGGTGACTTCAAGGCGGACATCATCGGCCGCACCGACCAGGGCGACCAGTACGTCTACCCCAACACCAGCACCCCCGGGAACCTGAGCTTCGGCTCGCGGTACTTCTACGGGAACGGCTGGTGGAACGGCGAGTGGGAGCCGTTCGTCACCGACCTCAACAGCGATGGCACGCCCGAGCAGGTCGGCGTGACCCGCAACGGCGAACTGTTCGACTTCCTCCCCGGCGGGCGCACCCTGGTCGGCACGGGCTGGACGTCGTTCTTCGACGTGATCCTCTGACGAGGTGATCGTCTGACCACGGCGCGATAGCCGTACACCCACACCCAACGGCCTTCCCCCGGGCGCACCGAGCGCCCGGGGGAAGGCCGTTTCCGCTCGGCCCGCGTCCGGGAACCCGGCGCAGTCAGTGGCGGCGGCCGGCGGTCACGACGCCACCACCACGTCGACCGCCGGCGTGTACTGGCAGCGGCCGAACCACATCACCTTGGCGAGTGCCCAGTACGTGCCCGGGTCGGCGTCCTCGGGGGCGGCGAGGTCGAAGGACGCGGTGCGCACGGCCCCGGCGGGGACCGTGAAACCGCGGACGGGGGCGCCGACCGCCTCCCAGGTGCCCCAGGGCGAGACCAGCTGCAGCTCGCCGCGGATCTCACCGCGGGTGCGGTTGACGAGGCGGAGGTCGAGGACGGCCCGGCCGCCGGGGGCGAGACGGACGGACTCGGTCAGGACGGTCGCGGTGAGGCCGGTGTCGCGGCCCACCGGGGAGGTGGTGCCCTGGGCGGCGGTCCAGTCCTCGGGCGCCGCGCCGGGCGCGGGGAGCAGCTCCGGCAGGTCGCCGACCGCCACGGTGGCGACGTCCTCGATCTCCTGCCCGTCGTGCGTGATCCGGACGGCGGCGAAGTAGAGGCCCGGCTCGACCCCGGTAGGCGGGGTGAGCTCGACCGGGAAGCGCAGGTGGCCGTCGGCCTCCAGCCGGTAGAGCCGGGCCTCCTGGCTCGCCGTCCAGCCCTCGGGCGGCAGCACCCTGGCGGTGCCCTCGACGGCGGCGTCCCGCAGCTGGGAGGCGAGGACCACCGAGAGCTCGACGGGCTCGCCCGCCGTCCGCAGCAGTCCCGGCGAGACGCCGACCGACACCGGCAGGTGGCCGAGCGGCGCCGGGCCCCGGTTGTGCAGCCAGTACCGGGCATGCACCGGCTGGGCGGCCTCGGCGACCGCGCCGAGGACCGGGCCGCCCGGACCGGCGGTGACGCCCGGCCGGGCCAGCACGGTGACGATCTGCGAGCCCGCCAGGTTCAGGTCCTCCGGGCCGGTCGCCCGCTCCAGCAGGTCGGCCCGGTGCAGGTCGGACAGGCCGAGCGCGCCGCCGAGGGAGGCCGTTCGGCCCAGGCCGGTGGCCTCCACCAGCCGGACCGTGAGCCGCTCCCCCACGGCCGCAGTCGAGCCGTGCGCGACGGGGTTACCGGCCGGCTTCAGGGCGCCGAGCAGCACCTCGCGCGCCGGTTCGACCCGCAGCCAGGAGAGGGCGGGCGGCAGCGGTCCGTCCTGGGCCGGGGCGAGCCGGGCGTACAGCGGATGGTTGAACTCCTGGCCCCGGGCGGGCAGGGCCGCGGCCCGCCAGTCGCCCGCGCCGCCCACCAGCGCGTACTCGAACTCGTGCGTCCAGTGCTGGAGTTGGAAGGAGGAGCCGTCTGGCACGGTGCGCCGGGGCGGGTCGATCCAGACGCCGGAGGGCCAGCCGGTGCAGGAGCGCAGCAGCGACAGGTGGAGGGCGCCGGTGGCGTCGACCGCGAAGCCGGGCAGGCCGAAGGTGAGCAACGCCACGGTGTGGTCGGTGAGTTGCTCCGCGATCGGGCCCGGGCAGACGGCGGTGATCCGGGCGTCCGCGAGGTCCGCGGCCAGTGCGTCCGGGTCGGTGACGACCAGCGCCGGGAGCGCCCGCAGGTCGCGCAGGTCCGTACCGGTTCCGTGGCCGGGCTCGGCCGGAATCCAGACGGCGCCGTGCGCCTTGAGCGCGGCCGCATACTCCTCGCCCGCGCGCTCGATCAGCTCGCGGGCCGCGTCGTTGACGTCCGGCCCGCCCAGGACGATCCGGAAGTCCGGCAGGTTGGAGTCGACGTCCAGCCACCCGTACCGGGCCCAGTCGGCGGCGGAGGTGGTCGCGGTCACGCCGACCCGGGCGAGTGCCACCACCAGCGCGCGGGCGTCGGCGGCGTCGTCCAGCCCGGGGACGACCACCTCGGCCACGCCCAGCGCCCGTTCGCCGATCACCGCGCCGGCCGGGTCGGTGAGCACCGCCCGGGCGGTGGCGCCGAGCCCGAACCAGGTGTGGGCGGGGTTGTCCAGCGTCCACGGCTCCTCGGCGGAGTCGACCTCGGGCCGTGCGAAGCCGCGAGCGACCACCGCCCCGGCCACCTCGCTGACCGGGCGCGCACCGGGCAGGTCGACCGGGAAGCACAGCCGCAGCAGGCGGTCGGCTCCGGTGTGGTCGGCCACCCTGGTCCGGCAGTCGACCCGGTCGAGGCCGCGCCAGAGGGTCACCGTCTGCTCGTAGCGGATGCCGTCCACCGTCCCCGCGACCACCAGCCGCTCCCCCAGCGGGCCGGTCTCCCGCCGGACGCTCGCCGGGTGTTCGGCCGAGCCCCGGACCGGCCCCTTGGGGACGAGGTGCCACGGACCTTCACCGAAGTCGGGGTGCTGCGGGTACTCCTCGTGGACCCGCAGCTCGTTGCCGACCCGGCCGCGCTGGATCAACTCTCGCCCGTTCAAGCAGTCTTGAATGGACGTCAGACCACCGCCGCGGGCCGGATCCGCGGTGACCCGGTACCGGGCGTTGGCGATGGTGTGGCCGTCGGCCGCCGACCAGCCGGTGTCCCGGCCCGCGCCGGTGGTGTCCCCGTCCGCGCCGGCGGTGCCTCCGGCCGGGCCGGCCACCAGCCGCCACGTCCGCCACCCCAGCGCCGGCACGTCGGCGGCCAGGAACCGCAGGGTGCCCCGGTCGACCGAACTCGGCACGGTGGAGCCGGTGTCGTCGAGAACCCGCACCGACCGGAGCTCCGCCGGCAGCCGGACGGCGGCCACGTCGGTGCGGTCGAACGACAGCGTGTTGGCAACGACCACCGCCTCGCCCTCGCCCGTCGTGTCGATCCGTGCCGTGAGCGCCGCCAGCGCCCGGTCCCGGACGTCGACGGCCAGGTCGTACGCCTCCCGCCAGCCGCCGAGCAGGTCGAGGTAGACCTGGTCGGACTCCGAGCCGGTGATCGCGTCGTGGTGGGCGCCGCTCGCCAGGTGCCGCCAGACCTTGTCCAGCGCGGCCGAGGGGTACCGCCCGAGCCCGTGCACCATGGCCAGGGTCGCCAGCTTCTCGGCGTCGACGGCCGCCACCTCGACGGCCCGCTGCGCCTGCTTGGTGTCGATGTAGGAGACGTCCTTGCCGGTGTAGACCGGGTTCATGTCCCGGGTCTGCGGGCTCGGCCGCCGCCCGTGCGCCGCCTGCTCGGCGCGGACGGCGTCCAGGAAGTCGCGCGGGGTGCCGCAGACGAACCGCGGCCAGAGGTACTTCGCGGCCCAGGAGCGGTGGATCGCGGTGACCCAGCGGTTCGGCGGGGTGTAGTCGGTACCCACCGGCAGCAGCAGGTTCTTCGTCGCGCCGACCGGCTTGAGCTTGCGGTACAGCTCGTAGACCGCCTGCTCGGCGGTGGCCAGGTCGGGAGAGGAGTCCATCCACCAGCCGGCCGAGTAGTGGTGGGGCATGTAGTGGGTGAGCACGCCCTCGCCGGAGGGCGAGATCCACTCGAACTCGCTGGGGAACTGCATCACCCGCGCGTCGTCCTTGGCGGCACGGAAGTTCTTCTGGATCGGACCCCATTGGTGGAACGGCCCGCGCGCCCAGGCGCTGCCGGTGAGCCCGGCGGCGGCCAGCAGGCCGGGGAACTGCGGGTCGTGGCCGAACACGTCGAGCTGCCAGGCGGTCCGCGGGTCGCCGCCGAGGATGTCGCGCTGGTAGCCGATGCCGAGGACGATGTTGCGGATGGTGCTCTCGGCCCCGGTGAGGTTGGTGCTGGGCTCGTTGTAGGTGCCGCCGACGAGCTCCACCTGCCCGCGCTCCAGCAGTCGCCGCAGCGTCGCGCGGCGTTCCGGGTGCTGATCGAAGTAGGGCTTCAGGTAGTCGACTTCGGCGAGGACGAAGCGGTACACCGGGTCGCGCAGCGCGAGGTCCAGGTGGGCGTCGACCAGGGCGAAGCCGTTGTGCTCCCAGAGCGGCCGGGTGGTGGCGTCGCCGGAGAGCAGCTCCCACGGCGCGGTGTAGGCGGCCTGGGTGTTCCACCAGACCGGGTCGTAGTGGAAGTGCGGGACGAGGTACATCGTCCAGCCGGGCTCGGCGACCTCGACCTCGGCCTCGGCGCGGGCGCCGCCCGCCCGCACCTCGACCGGGAGCCGCTGCCCGGGTGCGGCGGCCGCACTGATCTCCAGGGGGACTTCGACCGGCCCCGTGCCGACCGCCTCGCCGTACACCCCGGGGCCGGTGACGGTGATCCGGGTGGACGGGCCGTCGAGGGTCACGCGCAGCAGCTGGCGCGGCGCGTCCTCGGGGCCGGTGAAGAGGTCCGTGCTGTCGACGGCGGTGATGGTGACCGACACGGGGGTGGTCCTTCCTCCGACGGGGCTACGCGCCCCAGGCCTCGAACTCGTAGATGCGGGCGGCGGGATCGGTGGTCTGGGTGGGCCTGGTGACGACCAGGCGCACATAGCGGGCGGTGGTGTTCACCGGGTGGGTGGTGGTTCCGGCGGTGTTGCCGGTCACGGTCGCGACCGTGGTCCACGGGTCGGTGCTCGCCGAACGGACCTGGACGGTGAAGTCGCGGGTGTTGTAGGAGGAGCTCTCGCCGCCCGCCGAGGCGTGCTTGACCACGAACTTGGACAGCGACCGGGCCGAACCCAGGTCGACCTCCAGCCACTTGCCCGACGTCAGGGTGCACCACTTGTCGCTGTTGCCACCGTTGACGCTGCCGTTGACCGCCTTGGCGGCCGTCTCGTTGGCGTTGCACTGGCCGGACGCGGTGGCCGGCCGGCCGAGCGCCAGGTTGGTGGCGGTGGGCGGGGTGCCGGTCCAGGAGACCGTGGTGGCGGCCGCGGCGGAGCGGCCGTACTCGGTGGAGACCGCCTCGACCTCGACCGTCGTGCTGCTCTCGCCGCCCGCCCGGTCCAGCTTGTTCACGAAGTATGCGTCGGAGGGCGTGGCCCCGAGGTAGGTCCGGGTGCCGTCCGCGTTGCGCCGGTACACCTCGTAGTGGTGGACGGGGGCGCCGCCCGCCGGGGCCGTCCAGGCGAGCCGCAGGGACTGGCTGCTGCCCGCCACCACGTCGCTCGCGCCGAGCACGGTGAGGCCGCTCGGCACGGCGGGGGCGTCCACGGCGCCGTCGTAGACGGCGAGTTGGCCGACCCGCAGATCGTAGGCGGGGTTCGAACCCTCGGCCTGCAGCCCGATCTGGGCGATGGTCCGGCCCGCGTAGGCGGAGAGGTCGAGGGTGTGCCGCTCCCAGCCCGTCCCTGAGTTGGCGCCCAGGTCGAGGGTGGTGAAGGCGGTCGGCGCGTCGGTGAAGGAGATCGCGGCCTTGAGCGAGGTCGGCCCGGCGGCCGGGGTCTTGAGCACCACCGAGAGCTTGGAGTCGGCGGCCACCGGCAGCCTGGTCTGGTAGAGCCGGATCGTGTTGGCGGCGTCGAGTCTGCCGCTGAGGCGCAGCGAGGAACCGCCCTCGTAGGCGTCGGTGAAGTCGACGGACGGGGTGAGCCTGCTGCCGGTGGAGCTGACCAGCCAGCGGTAGGTGGGCGGGACGTCCTGGAGCGAGAGGTTGTTCCAGCCCCCGGTGGCGACCCGGGTGCCGGCCGCGTTGTGGAAGTCGCCCTGCCCGGTGGAGAAGTTGGTGACGAAGGGCTTGGCGGTGATCGGCGAGGACTCGGCGATGTAGGTCGACAGGCCCTTCCAGGCGGAGGACGTCGTGGTGTTGGACGGGTCGTTGTTGGCGCCGACCCAGTAGCGGGCGTCCTTGGCGTAGAAGTCGGCGCGGTCGGTGGCGGACTTCCACGTCCACTCGGGGCGGTAGAGGCCGAGCGAGGTGGTGTGCGGCTTGCCGGCGGGGAAGAGCGCGTTCCAGTCCACGCCGGTGTTGTAGCCGTTGGCCTCGGTGTCGATGCCGGAGTAGAGCTCGTACTCGTTGCGGCCGAGGCCGCGGGCCAGGCTGCGGGAGGAGTCGAGGCCGCCGGAGCTCCAGTTGAAGTTCAGGAACATCGAATCGGCGGTCCGCTTTGCGCCGTCCTGGAGGAAGGAGTCGTTGGCGGAGGTCAGCTCGTTCTGCCAACTCACCGATCCCGACTCGGTCATGGCGTCGTACCACATGAACTCGGTGCCGCTCTGCGCCTTGGTGTACTGCATCAGGTTGCGCACTTCGGTGGCGAGGGCCGAATCGCCGCCGCCGGTCTCCTGGTTGATGAACCAGCCGTCGAAGCCGTAGTACTGGGCCGCCTGGACGAGCTTGTCGGCGACGGGGTAACGGCTGCCGGACTTCTGGACGAAGTCGCGGACCCACTGGAGCTGGCCGCCGTAGGCGGCGGGCGGGAAGAAGACGGTGCCGTAGACCTTGACGCCGTTGCGGTGGGCGGCGTCGATGACGGTCGGGTTGGGGGCGAGGATCAGCCCCTCGCCGGCCGAGCCGCCCCAGAAGACCAGCTTGTCGACGTACTGCCAGTAGCCGAAGGCGTAGTAGTTGGGGTCGGCAGAGCCCTGGGAGGGGTTGTTGGAGGTCGGCCCGAACGAGACCAGGGAGGCGACCTTCCCCTCGCCCGCGCGGGCGTTGGGGTTGGCCTTGAGGGCCGGGTCGCTGCTGCGGGGCTGGAGCGGGACGCGGGAGCGGTTGAAGCGCGCGTCGGGATCGGTGGCCGGGTCCCAGCCCAGGATGGTGTTCGGGTACCAGTACGAGGCGTAGGGCTGGGTGCCCGGGGCCGCCGTGGCGGTCTGCGGGACTGGGGCGGCCGGGGGTTGCGCGTGGGCGGCCGGGGCGGCGCCCAGGACGGCGGCCCCGAGGGCGGCGCTCAGCAACAGCGGGAGGCGTCGTGACATGCGGTGGCTCCGATCGAGCGGAGGAGGGTGGGGGCGGGCCGGCCCGGTGGGGGCGCGGCCCGGGTGCATGCGGCGTGGCGCTGTACGGGTGCGGGGGCGTGGCAGGGGCGTGGCGGAGGCGTTGGCAGGGTGGGCCCTGGGCAGGCTGCGAGGGCGAGAACGACGCTCCGCAACCCGGGGCTCTGAACGCGGTGCTGTTGCGCGGTGCCGGTTGCGCAGTGCCTGTTGCCCGGTGCCGGCGCGCGGATCCGGCGGAGCTGCGGGCACGGCCGGGCCCGCTCGGCGCTGCGAGGCTAAACCGGTTCAGACCCGCTGTCAACGGTCGGCGCAACGGCCGCCCGGACGGGTGAGCCGGCGGCCGGCGGGGAGGTGGACTCGCGCACGGTCAGGCGCGGCGTGGGCATCTGCAGGTCACGCCCCGGCCCGGTCTCGTCGATCACCGCCAGCAGGCTGCGGGCGACCTGCTCGCCCAGCGCGAAGGTGTCCCGGCTGAGCGCGGTCAGCGGCGGGTGGACGATCCGGGCGAGCACCGAGTCGTCGAACGAGACGATGGAGAGCTCGCCCGGCACCGCGACGCCCATCTCCCCGGCCACCCCGAGCCCGGCCACGGCCATCACGTCGCTGTCGTAGACGATCGCGGTGGGCCGCCGGGGTCGGGAGAGCAGCGTCCGGGTGGCAGCGGCGCCCTCGGCGTCGCTGAAGTCGGTCGGCACCGAGACCGCCTCCTCCAGGCCGAGCCGGCGGGAGGCGTCGCGCAGCGCGCGGATCCGCCGCTGGGTGTGCTGGAAGTGCGGCAGACCGGCCAGGTGGGCGATCCGGCGGTGGCCGATCGCCGCCAGGTAGTCGACGATCGAGAGCATCGCCTCCCGGTCGTCGGCCCAGATCCGCAGCGGGCCGCCGCCGCCCCGGCCGGGGCCGCCGAGGACGACGGCGGGCAGGGCGAGCTCCTCCAGCACCTCCAGCCGCGGGTCGCGGACCTGCAGGTCGACCACGATGAAGCCGTCCACCCGGTGCTCGGAGGCCCAGTTCCGGTAGACCCCGATCTCGGCGGCGGTGTCCTCGACGACCATCAGGTGCAGCGCGACGGAGTGCGCGGAGAGCACCGCCTGCAGGCCGGAGAGCAGCTGGCTGAAGAACGGCTCGACGCCGATGGTGCGGGCGGGGCGGGCGATCACCAGGCCGACGGCGTCGGCCCGGGCGCCGCCCAGGGCGCGGGCGGCGCTGTGCGGCCGCCAGTTCATCTCGTCGGCGACCCGCAGGATCCGGGCCCTGGTCGCCTCGCTCACCCCGGGGCGTCCGTTGAGCGCGAACGACACCGCGCCCTTGGAGACCCCGGCCCGGCGCGCGATGTCGGCGATGGTCGGTCTGCCCACAGAACCCGACTCCTCTCTTGACAGCCAAGTTTAGGCCGGAGCATAGTCCCTGCCATAGCTAGACCGGTTTAGTACAGCAGGTTGCGAAAGCCCCGCGGAACCCACCGCGTCCCCCAGCGCGGATCCCACCTCCCGATGCACGGCGAAACCCACTGCTCGACCCGGCTCGACCCCACGGCGTACCCGACCGCGGCACCGACCGCGGCACCGACCGCGCATGCGACAGCGACACCGACGGCGACACCCACCGCAACACCCGCCACGGCACCCCAGCGGCACCCACCAGTTCCGGAACGCGCACCATCCCCCACCCACCCACCTGGACCGGGAGACCCTCATGCGAAGAATCTGGGCGGCACTGACGACGGCGGCCATCACCGCCACCGCACTCACCGGCTGCGGAATGAGCTCCGACACCAAGAGCGACGACACCGTGGCGAGCGCGGCCGCCACCGGCGACGTCAAGGGCAAGGTCTCGCTGCAGACCTGGGCGCTCAAGCCGAAGTTCACCGACTACGTCCAGGGCGTGATCGACGGCTTCAAGCAGAAGTACCCGGGCGTCGAGGTCGAGTGGCTGGACCAACCCGGCGAGGGCTACTCGGACAAGGTGCTCAGCCAGGCCGCCGCCGGCACCCTCCCGGACGTGGTCAACCTCCCGCCGGACTTCGCCCTCCCGCTGGCCAAGCAGAACCTGCTGCTGGACGTCGCCAAGGCCGACCCGAAGCTCGCCGACGAGTACGTGGCCGGCGGCGTCGACGCGTACCGCTTCACCGGCCGGGACGGCACCTTCGGCTACCCCTGGTACCTGAACACCGACGTCAACTACTGGAACGCGGACCTGCTGGCCAAGAACGGCCTGGACCCGAAGAAGCTCCCCACCACCCTGGACGAACTGATCGCCCAGGCCCGGGTGTTCAAGGAGAAGGCCGGCGGCGACAGCTACCTGATGAGCCGCAAGCCCGGCCTCGGGGACCTGGTCGACGCCGGGGTCAAGGTGATGGCCGACGACGGCAGGTCCTTCACCTTCAACACCCCCGAGGCCGCCGCGCTGCTGGACAAGTACCGCGCCGCGTTCAAGGAGGGCCTGCTCCCGAAGGACGTGCTGACCGACACCTACGCCGGCAACTCCAAGCTCTTCAACGCCGGTACGGCGGCCTGGACCACCGGCGGCGCCAACTTCATCACCGGTGTCGGCACCGACAACCCCACCCTCGCCCCGAAGATCGTCCCTTCCCCCGCGATGGGCACCCCGCCGCTCTACGTGCAGGGCCTGTCCATCCCGAAGAGCAGCAAGAACCCGGCCGCCGCGGTGGCCCTGGCCCGCTGGGTCACCAGCCCGGAGAACCAGGCCAAGTTCGCCCACCTCACCAGCATCTTCCCGTCCACCAAGGCGTCCGCGAACGACCCCTTCTTCAGCAAGGGCGACGGCAGCAACGCCGGCGACGCCAAGGTGGTCGCGTTCACCTCGCTGGCCAAGGCGAAGATCCTCCAGCCGGTCCAGGTCGACGACGCGATGAGCACCGTCATCAAGCAGCAGATCGCCCTGGCGATCAGCGGCGACACCAGCTCGAAGCAGGCCCTGGACACCGCCGTCGAGCGGTGCAACCAGCTGCTCAAGGGCTGACGGCACCGGCCGCCCGTACCGGTGGCGCGGCGGCACCCCCGTGGCCCCCGGGCCGCCGCCCGCCGGGACGACCCGCACCCCCGGGGACCGGCCCGTACCGCCCGGGACGACCCGCACCGCCCCCAGGAAGGCATGGCATGACCCACCGGCGTTGGTTCACCCCCTGGCTGCTGGCCGGGCCCGCGCTCCTCTGGCTGGCCGTTTTCAACCTCTGGCCGGCCGTCAACACGGTGATCCTCTCGTTCACCAGCGCCAAGCCCCTGGGCGGCGGGCGGTTCACCGGCCTGGCCAACTACCGGCGGATCCTCGACGACGACCAGCTGGCCGACGCGCTCCTCAACTCCGTCGTCTACCTGCTGGTCTGCCTGCCCCTGCTGACCCTGCTGCCGCTCCTGCTGGCCCTGCTGGTCCAGCGCCGGCTCCCCGGCATCACCTTCTTCCGCACCGCCTTCTACACCCCGGTCGTCGCCTCCGCGGTCGTGGTCGCGCTGATCTGGGGCTGGGCGCTGGACGACCGCGGCCTGGTCAACGGGGTGCTCCGGCAGAGCGGCCTCACCGACTCCCCGGTCTCCTTCCTCACCGACCGCTGGCTGCTGCTGCTCAGCGCGATCGCCCTGACCACCTGGAAGGGGCTCGGCTACTACATGGTGATCTACCTCTCCGCCCTGGCCAACGTCGGCCGCGACCTGCACGAGGCCGCCGCCGTGGACGGTGCGAGCGCCGTCCGCCGGTTCTGGCACGTCACCCTGCCCGGGGTGCGGCCCACCATGGTGCTGGTGTCGGTGCTGATCTCGGTCTCCGCGCTGCGCGTCTTCTCCGAGCTGTACGTGCTCTCCAACGGCACCGGCGGCCCCGGCGGCCGGGACATGTCGGTGGTGATGCTGATCCAGATGTACAGCCGCGGCTTCACCGGCCACCTCGGCTACGCCTCCGCGCTGAGCCTGCTGCTGTTCTTCCTCACCCTCGGCCCGATGCTGCTGCTGACGCGCCTGAACCGGAAGGCGGCCTGACCCGTGACCCCGACCGCCGCCCCGCCCCGGACCGCCGCACCCGACCGGGCCGCCGCACCGCCCCGCCGCCGGTCCCGGACCTTCGGCTCCGCCACCCCCGCCCGGACCGCGCTGCGCTACCTGCTCCTGCTGGCCGTCCTGCTCCTGGTGATCGGCCCCTTCCTCTGGCAGCTCTCCACCTCGCTGAAGAGCGCGGACGAGGACGTCTACACCGCGACCCCGCACTTCCTCCCGGAGAGCCCGACCCTCGCCAACTACGCGAAGGTCGCCGACACCATCCCGGTCTGGACCTACGCCGCCAACTCGCTGGTCGTGGCCGCGATCGCGATCCTCGGCAACGTGGTCGGCTGCACCCTGGCCGGCTACGCCCTCGCCAAACTGCGGTTCCGCGGCGCCCGGTTGGTCTTCGGCCTCTTCCTGGCCACCCTGATCCTGCCCGGCGAGGCCACCATCGTCTCCCAGTACGTGACGGTGCGCAGCCTCGGTCTGGCCGACTCACTGGTCGGCGTCGCGCTGCCCGGCGCGCTCGCGATGCTCAACGTGCTGCTGATGCGCACCGCCTTCGCGGCCGTCCCGCCGGAGCTCGACCAGGCCGCCCTGGTGGACGGTGCCAACGTCTGGCAGCGGCTGTGGCACGTCGGCCTGCCGAACGTGCGCGGCATGCTCAGCGTGATCGTCATCTTCACCTTCATCGGCGCCTGGGACGACTTCCTCTGGCCGCTGATCGTGCTCAACGACCCGCAGAAGTACACGCTCACCGTCGGTCTCCAGTACCTCAACGGGACCTTCTCCGCCAATCCGCGGCTGATCGCGGCCGGCACCATGATCGCCTTCCTGCCGATCGTGCTGGTGTTCGCCGTCTGCCAGCGCTTCTTCTTCAAGGGCGTGGAGGAGGGAGCCGTCAAGGGGTGACGACCGCCGGACCCGCCCGCCCGGCCCCACCTGCCGGACCCGACCGCCCCGCCGCCGCGACCGCGACGGCCGCACCGACCGAGGAGGCCACCGCCGCATGACCGCCGCCCCCGCCCGCCCGCCGGCCGCCGCCCCGCGCTTCGGCGTCAACTACACCCCGACCGCCGGGTGGTTCCACCACTGGCTCGACTTCGACCTCGACACCGTCCGCGCCGACCTCGACTCGATCGCCGGCCTCGGCCTGGACCACGTCCGGGTCTTCCCGCTCTGGCCGGTGTTCCAGCCCAACCGCACACTGATCCGCCCGCGCGCCGTCGAACAGCTCGCCGCCCTGGTGGACGTCGCCGGCGAGCGCGGGCTGGACGTCGCCGTCGACGGCCTCCAGGGCCACCTGTCCAGCTTCGACTTCCAGCCCTCGTGGACGCGGACCTGGCACCGGCGGAACATGTTCACCGACCCCGACGTGGTGGCCGGCCAGGCCGCCTACCTGCACACCCTCGCCGAGGCGCTGCACGGCCGCGGCAACTTCCTCGGCATGACGGTCGGCAACGAGGTCAACCAGTTCTCGGGCGAGCCGCACCCCGATCCGGACCGGGCCACGCCCGAGCAGGTCGACGCCTGGCTGCGCCGGATGGTCGACGCCTGCGAGCGGGGCGCGCCCGGCCGGCTCCACCTGCACGCCTCCTACGACGCCGCCTGGTACCTGGACGAGCACCCGTTCACGCCCTGGCACTCGGCCCGGATCGGCGCCGCGACCGCCGTGCACTCCTGGGTGTTCAACGGCACCGCGCAGCGCTACGGCGCCCGTTCCACCGCCGCCGCCCAGCACGCCGCCTACCTGGTCGAGCTCGCCAAGGCCTGGGCGGACGACCCGCACCGCCCGGTCTGGCTCCAGGAGGTGGGCGCACCGGCCCCGCACATCCCCGCCGAGGACGCCGCCCGGTTCACCGGCGACACGCTCGCGGCCGTGCTGGACTGCCCGGACCTCTGGGGCGTCACCTGGTGGTGCTCGCACGACGTGGACCGCTCACTGGCCGACTTCCCCGAGCTGGAGTACGGCCTCGGCCTGCTCACCACCGGCCGCCGGGTCAAGCCGGCCGGCGCCCGGCTCGCCGAGGCGGTCCGCGCGGCGCGGGCCGAGCGGTGCCCCCCGCAGCCGCGCACCACCGCCGTGGTGGTCGCCACCGGCGACGCGGTCACCGCGCCCAAGCGGTCGGTCTGCGGCCCCGGCGGGCCCGTCTTCGAGGCGTTCATGCGCCTCACCGCGGACGGTGCCCGGCCCACCACCGTTCTGGCCGAACGCGCCGGCGACGCCGCCCACCTGGCCGCCCGCGGCATCACCGAGACCGTCCACCCCGACGACGTACGCTGACGACGTCCGACCCTCCCTGTGATCCACCCCTTCGGTAACGCAACGGAGCCCGCTGACATGCACGATGACCGCAGCCTGGTCGAATCCCGCCTCAAGCGCGTCCTGGACGAGCGCATCCGCCCGGCCGTGTACCCCGAGTCCGTCCCGCTGGAGGTCTCGATCTGGACGGCGCCCGGCGAGCCCGTGCCGGTCGCCGAGGGCCTGGCCGCGCCGCGCACCCCGATCGCCGCCGGCGACGCCTGGGGCGCACCGTGGGGCACCAGCTGGCTGACCGTCGCCGGCACCGTTCCCGAGGCGTGGGCCGGGCGGACCGTCGAGGCGCTGATCGACCTCGGCTTCGACGCCAACATGCCCGGTTTCCAGTGCGAGGGCCTGGTCTACCGGCCCGACGGCACCCCGGTGAAGGGCCTCAACCCGCGGAACCAGTGGGTCCGGATCGCCGCCCCGGCGGCCGGCGGGGAGCAGGTGCTGCTGCACGTCGAGGCCGCCTCCAACCCGGTCATCCTCGACTACCACCCCTTCCTGCCGACCGAGTTGGGCGACCGGGAGACCGCCGGGAGCGAGCCGCAGTACCGGCTGGAGCGGATGGACCTGGCGGTCTTCGACGAGACGGTCTGGCAGCTCGTCATGGACCTGGAGGTGCTGGGCGAGCTGATGGCCGAGCTGCCGGCCGACGGAGCCCGCCGCTGGGAGGTGCTGCGCGCCGTCGAGCGGGCGCTGGACGCGATCGACCTCCAGGACGTCAACGGCACGGCCGCGGCGGCCCGTTCGCAGCTGGCCGGGGTGCTGGCCGCGCCGGCCGCGCCGTCGGCGCACCGGATCAGTGCGGTCGGCCACGCCCACATCGACTCCGCCTGGCTCTGGCCGCTGCGCGAGACCGTCCGCAAGGTGGCCCGCACCACCGCCAACATGACCGCGCTGCTGGAGGACGAGCCCGACTTCGTCTACACCATGTCCCAGGCGCAGCAGTACGCCTGGATCAAGGAGCACCGCCCCGAGGTGTACGCGCGGGTGAAGAAGGCCGTGGCCGAGGGCCGGTTCGTCCCCGCCGGCGGCATGTGGGTGGAGTCCGACACCAACATGCCCTCCTCGGAAGCGATGGCCCGTCAGTTCGTGCACGGCAAGCGGTTCTTCCTGGAGGAGTTCGGGGTCGAGAACCAGGAGGCGTGGCTGCCGGACACCTTCGGCTTCACCGGCGGCCTGCCGCAGATCATCCGCAACGCGGGCTCCAAGTGGCTGCTGACCCAGAAGATCTCGTGGAGCCAGATCAACAAGTTCCCGCACCACACCTTCCTCTGGGAGGGCATCGACGGGACGCGGATCTTCACCCACTTCCCGCCCGTCGACACCTACAACTGCTCCATGAAGGGCAGCGAGATCGCCCACGCCGCCCGGAACTTCAAGGACAAGGGCGTCGCCCGGCACTCGATCGCCCCGACCGGCTGGGGCGACGGCGGCGGCGGCACCACCCGCGAGATGGTCGCCAAGGCAGCCCGGCTGCGGGACCTGGAGGGCTCGGCCACGGTGCGCTGGGAGCGCCCGGCCGCCTTCTTCGAGAAGGCCGAGGCCGAGTACGCGCACCCGCCGGTCTGGGTCGGCGAGCTCTACCTGGAGCTGCACCGGGCCACCCTGACCAGCCAGGCCAGGACCAAGCAGGGCAACCGGCGCAGCGAGAACCTGCTCCGGGAGGCCGAACTCTGGTCCGCCACCGCCGCGCTGCGCACCGGACTGCCCTACCCGTACCGGGAGTTGGACCGGATCTGGAAGACGGTGCTGCTGCACCAGTTCCACGACATCCTGCCCGGCTCGTCCATCGCCTGGGTGCACCGCGAGGCGGAGGCCACCTACGCGGGGCTGGCCGCGGAGCTGGAGGCCCTGATCGCCCGGGCCCAGCGGGCGCTGGCCGGGGACGCGGCGGGCGGGCGCGACCTGGTCTTCAACGCGGCGCCGCACGCCCGTTCCTCGGTGCCGGCCGGCGGGGCCGCGGCGCCGACCGCCGCGCTTCCCGGCTCTGCCGGATCCGGCTCCGGCTGCACGGTGGCGGCCCGGCCCGAGGGCGGCTTCGTGCTCGCCAACGGCCTGCTCTCGGTCACCGTGGACGCCGACGGCCTGGTGACCTCGGTGGTGGACACCGCGAACGGCCGGGAGGCCGTCGCCCCCGGCACCCGCGCCAACCTGCTCCAACTGCACCCGGACTTCCCCAACATGTGGGACGCCTGGGACGTGGACCAGTTCTACCGCAACACCGTCACCGACCTGACCGAGGCCGACGAGGTCGCGGTGGTCCACGAATCGGACGACGCCGTCACGGTCCGGGTGGCCCGCTCCTTCGGCTCGTCCACCGCGGTGCAGACGCTGACCCTGCGAGCGGGCGACCGGCGGCTGGACATCGACACCGAGGTGGACTGGCACGAGACCGAAAAGTTCCTCAAGGCGGCCTTCCCGCTCGATCTGCACACCGAGCGCTACGCCGCCGAGACCCAGTTCGGCTACCTCCACCGGCCGACCCACACCAACACCAGCTGGGAGGCGGCCAAGTTCGAGGCCTGCAACCACCGCTTCGTCCACCTGGAGGAGCCCGGCTGGGGCGTGGCGCTGGTCACCGCCTCCACGTACGGCCACGACGTCACCCGCACGGTGCGCGACACCGACGGCGGCACGACCACGACGGTCCGGTTCTCGCTGCTGCGCGCACCGCGCTTCCCCGACCCGCGCACCGACCAGGGCCTGCACCGGTTCCGGCACGCCCTGGTGCCGGGCGCCGGCATCGCCGACGCGGTCCGCGAGGGCTACCGGATCAGCCTGCCGGAGCGGCGGGTGACCGGCTCGGCGGAGGCGGTCCGGCCGCTGGTGGAGCCGGACCACGACGCCCTGGTGGTCAGTGCGGTCAAGCTGGCCGACGACGGCAGCGGCGACCTGGTCGTCCGCGTCTACGAGGCCCACGGCGGCCGCGCCCGGGGCCGGCTCGCCACCTCCTTCCCGCTCGCCGCGGCGGTGCCCTGCGACCTGCTGGAGCGCCCCTGGGACGGCACCCGCGGCGAGGTGACGGCGGACGGTGACGGCGTGTCGCTGGCACTGCGGCCGTTCGAGCTGGTCACCCTGCGCCTGACGCCGGCGGCCGGCTGAGGCCGTCACACACTGCCCGGGTGTCCCGGCCGTGGAGCCGGGGCACCCGGGCGACGCCCCGGCTCCCGGGGCGGCCGCCCGCCGCAGGCGACGCCCTCCTACCCCCGGTCGAACGCTTCCTGGGCCGCGAGGACGGCGTCGCCGTGGGTGGCGGCCCAGGCCCCGAGCGCACGGATCGGTTCGAGGAGGGCCGTGCCCGCCCCGGTGAGCGCGTAGTCCACACGGGGCGGGGCCTCGGCGTACCGGCGGCGCTCGACCAGGCCGTTGTACTCCAGCCGCCGCAGCGCCTCGTTGAGCACCTTCGGGCTGATCCCGCCGATCCGGGCCAGCATCGCCCGCGGCCGCATCGGGCCGCGCTCCCCGAGGACGTACACGATCACGCTGTCCCAGCGGTTGGCGAGCACCTCGAACCCGATCCGGGCACGGCAGTCGGCCGCGAACACGTCCCCACCCATCGCATCGCTCTCCTCCACGGGGACATCCTGCCCCGGCCGATGCCTACCGGACGGTGTGTTTCGGACCGCCTACCGTCCTCGGCACGGCAGTTCGCCGTCCATGACGTGATGAGGAGCAGACGATGCGGATCGGCATTCTCGGTACCGGGGCGATGGCCACCACCCTCGGCGGGGCCTGGGTCAGGGCCGGACACGAAGTCCTGGTGGGCGGCCGCGATCCCGGGGCCGCGGCCCGGGCGGCGGCCGCCGCCGGCGCCGCGCGCAGCGGCACCCTGGCGGATGCGGCGGAGTTCGGCGAGGCTGTCCTGGTCGCGGTGCCGGCCGGCGCGGCGAGCCGGGTGGTCGGCGCGCTGGCCGCGGAACTCACCGGGCGGACCGTGCTGGACTGCACGGTCCCGATGGCTCCGGGCCCGGACGGGCCCGTGGTGACCACGTCGGGCGGCCCCGATTCCGTCGCGGCACGGCTCGCCGCGGCGGCGCCCGGGGCCCGGGTGGCCAAGGTCTTCGGCATCTGCCACGAGAGCATCTGGACCCTCGACCGGCCGGCCTTCGACGGCGCGCCGCTCGCCGTCCCGTTCTGCACGGACGACCCGGCGGCCGCCGCTCTCGTGACCGAGCTCGTCTCCTCCATGGGCTGTACGCCGCTGCCCTGCGGCGGCCTCGCGCGGGCCGGCCTGCTGGAGTCGGCGGCCGTGCTCGCGATCGGCATCTGGTGGTCCGGCGGTGAGGCCCGGCACGCCTTCCCGGCTCCCGCACTGGCCCCCGGGGCGGTGGACGACGAGCAGCTCTGACCGGTGCCCGGCTGCGCCTACGGGGGAGGCGCAGCCGGGGGGGCGGAGGGCCCGCCCCCGTGGTCCGTGACCACCGCAGGGGCTGCCGCTCCGGGTCCGCACCTGAGCGCCGTCGTCCACGTGCGGACCTTCGGGGGCCGGTCGGCCCGACCTCACCGTCTGCCCGACGTCACCGTCCGGCGGACCTCACCGTCTGTCCGGGCTCACCGTCTGTCCGGGCTCACGGCCCGCCCGGGCTCACGGCGTCCCCGCGCCCCGCGGGGCGCCGCCCGGGCCACGGGACGCCGGGGCTCCGTTGCCCCGGCGCGGTCGGCCGGACCGGCCCGTCGGCGCGGTCAGCGGGACGAGGCGCGACAGCGGCGGCGCCGACGGTGCGCCGCGACCGCCGGAACGGCCGGGCCCGCGACTCGCGCAGCCTTCACCGACAGCCACTGCGGCGGGCCGGCGGGCGGCTCTGCCGTGGGCAGCGACTCGCCCGGGCGCTCGCCCGGCAGGAATGCCGAGAGAAACCGCCGCTCGTTCTGGCTGAGTTTGCGGGAACGGCCGGATTCGCGGTCCCGGGCGACCACCACGGTGCGCGCTCGCATATACGTGCGGGGATCGCGGCAGACATTCACCACGACATGCGCGGAACTCCGCCCGAGCCGCTCCACGGTGAGCCGCACCAGCAATGGGTCGGGGTGGTGGTGCAACTGCTCCAGGTAATCGATCTCGTGCCGTGCGATCAGGAATCCGGACGGGAAAAGGGATTCCTGCACGGCGGTCCGGTGGTGGCAGAACAGGTCGTAGATGCCCTCCTGGACGTAGGAGACCAGCCGGGCGTTGTTGATGTGCCCGTTCTCGTCGACGTCGCTCCACCGGGTCGGGCAGGACAGGACGTGTGCGTTGAGGTGCGCCGCGCTCACCGCTTCTTCAGCCCGGCGTCGCCCTGGCCGCCGGCGCCGGCGGGCAGCAGCGCCCGCTGCAACCGGGCGTAGTAGACGGCGTGTTCGGATGCCATCCGGGCGGCGGTCCAGCCCTCCTCGGCGGCCTCGGCGGCGGCCTGCACCACCAGGCTGTCGAGCACGCCGTCGACCGCCCGGCACAGCTCGGCCACGGCGGCCAGGCGCTCGGGCACGGCGACGTCGGCCCCGTCCGCCCCGCCGCGGGCCGGGAACGACGCGAGCGAGTCCACCGCGAGCCGCAGCTCGTCGACGGCACCCGACCGGATTTCCGAAAGGCAATTGCGCACGGTTATCTCCCGAATCAGAGACGGCATGGTCATATGCGTTCGAATACGCCGGGGCGGTCCGGCCACAGTTCGCGCACCCCCCGGCAGAAAGGACGCTATCCCAGCCGGGGCAGCACGCGACCGGTTTGCGATGGCCCACGGGAAACTGCCCACCATTGGAGTAGTTTGGCGGGGCATAAAATCTGCCGCATCAGCCGAATGCGCACCGCGCGCCTCCACGACCGGTCACTCCGCGTGACGGCGGGTCAGGTGTTCGAGGGACGGTGGCAGTGGCGCGGCAGGGGACTGCGGGACGCGCCGGCGTTCGGGAACGCCGGCCCGTCCGGAGGCGCACGCACTCCCGAACGGCCGGCGCGTCCTCCTTCGCAGGCTCAGTGCCGCCCGGCGACCGCGTCGGCGAGGCGGGCGAGCGGTGAGGTGGTGCCGCGCCCGGTGGCCTCCTGCCGGTCGGCGCCGTGGTACGCGGCGTACAGGGCGTGGACGCCCAGCCAGCGGAACGGCTCCGGCTCCCAGCGGCGCACGGTGTGGCCGACCCAGGGCAGCCGGGTCAGCTCGGTGTCCCGGCCGAGCACCAGGTCGCGCAGGGTCCGGCCGGCCAGGTTCGCCGTGGTGACGCCGCTGCCCACGTAGCCGCCGGCCCAGCCGAGGCCGGTGCGGCGGTCGAGCTCGACCGTGGCGCACCAGTCCCGGGGCACCCCGAGGACGCCCGCCCACGCGTGGTCGATCCGGGCGCCCGCGGCGCCGGGGAAGAAGCTGTCGAGGATCGCGCGGAGCTGGCGGACGGTGGCCGGCTGGGTGGTGCCGTCCGCGTCGGTGCGCGAGCCGAAGCGGTAGGGGACGCCGCGCCCGCCGAGGGCGATCCGGTCGTCGGCGGTGCGCTGCGCGTACATGTAGGCGTGCGCGAAGTCGCCCAGGACCTCGCGGCCCTCCCAGCCGGCCGAGGCCCAGAACGAGGCCGGCAGCGGCTCGGTGGCGATCATCGCCGAGTTCATCGGCAGCCAGGTGCGCCGCTCCCCGCGCAGCGCGGCGGTGAAGCCCTCCGTGGCGCGCAGCACCACGTCGGCGGTGACGGTGCCGTGCGGGGTGACGGCCCGGGCGCGGCCGCCCGGCCCGGCCGGGTGGATCTCGGTGACGGCCGTCCGCTCGTGGATCCGGACCCCGAGCCCGGCCACCACCCGGGCCAGTCCGCGCGCCAGCCCGGCCGGCTGGATCCGCGCGCCGTACGGGCTCCAGGTGCCGCCGAGCGCGCCCGCGACCCGGATCCGGTCGGCGGTCTCGCCCGCCGAGAGCAGGTGGACGCGGTCGGCCCCGTAGGCGGCCTCGGCCTCGGCGAAGGCCTGCAGCCGGACCAGCTGCGCCGGCGTCCGGGCGACCTCCAGGACGCCGCCGCGCACGATGTCCGCCTCGATGCCCTCGGCGGCGGCCGTGTCGGCCACCTCGCCGACCGATCGGTCCATCTCCCGCTGCATCGCGGCGGCGCGCTCCGGCCCGTACCGGCGGGCGAACGCGGACCGGCCGGCGAAGCCGTTGTACAGCCACCCGCCGTTTCGCCCGGACGCGCCGTAGCCGCAGAAGCGCTGCTCCAGCACGGTGACGCGCAGCCCGGGGTCGGCCTTCTTCAGGTAGTACGCCGCCCAGAGGCCGGTGTAGCCGCCACCGACGATGCAGACGTCCGCGTCGGCGTCGCCCGGCAGCGCGGGCCGGGGCTCCGGCAGCCCGTTCGCCGCGTACCAGAAGGAGACGCCGCCGTTGACGGCCGGGGACGCTTCGCCGTTGCGGTCCACGGGAACCTGCCTTCGCTCGGTGATCTCCCCGGACGCTACGCCGCGCCCGCCCGCCGGAACCACCCGCACGCTGCCAGGTTCCGCCGCCCGTCCCCTGCAGAGTGTCAGGGGTCGGTGTGGTGGAGGCGGCGCCGCTCGGCCGAAGGCGTGGCGCGGCTCACAGCCTCCGGGTGTCACAAGACGCCGCGCCACGTCGTCCGACCTGCGTAGCCACGGATTCCGACCCGGGAGTGTGCACCATGATCGTCCTGCTTGCCGGCGCCACCGGCGCGATCGGCCGACCGCTGACCCGCCTGCTGCTCGCGGCCGGCCACGAGGTGCTCGGGCTCGCCCGCAGCGCGGAGGCCGAGCATGTGGTCGCCGGCCTCGGCGCCCGGCCGGTCCGCGCGGACGCGATGGACCGCGACGGTCTGATCGCCGCCGTCCGCGGGCTGCGCGCCGACGCCGTCGTGCACCAGCTCACCGCGTTGAAGAAGCCCCGGCGCACCGTCGACGAGACCGAGCCCAGCACCCGGCTGCGCATCGAGGGCACGGCGAACCTGCTGGCCGCCGCCCGCGTGCTCGGGGCCGGCCGGTTCGTGACCCAGTCGCTGGTCTTCGGTTACGGCTACACCGACCACGGCGCCCGGATGCTCACCGAGGCCGACCCCTTCGGCGTCCGGCTCGGCAATCTCGGCGACGTCGTGGTCGACGGGCTCCGGTCGACCGAGGAGCAGGTCTTCGCCGCCGAGGGGCTGGACGGCATCGCGCTGCGGTTCGGCGTGTTCTACGGGCCCGGCACCTGGTTCGACCCGGCGCCCGCGACCCGGCCGATGCCGATGCCGGTGCCCCGGAGCGGGGGCGGTCTGACGTCGTGGGTGCACGTGGCCGACGCGGCGGACGCCACCGTGGCGGCGCTGGAGCGCGGCCGCGGCGGTGAGGCGTACAACATCGTGGACGGCCGGCCGTCGACCTGGGGCGAGCTCGCCGCCGCGACGGCCGCCGCCCGGGACCGCCGCCCGCTGCGCGTCCCGGGCCGACTGCTGCGGCTGGCGGTTCCCTACCTTGGCACGATGATGCTGGACACCAGCCTGCGGGTCTCCGGCGCGAAGGCGGAGCGCGAGCTGGGCTGGACCCCGGCCCACGCCGACCACCGGGAGGGCCTGCGGGCGACGGTGGCGTGAACCGCCGCCGGGTGCCGCCCGCCGCCCGCACGGGGGCGGCGGGCGGCGGGCGGCGGTTCCGGGGGTCGGGGGTTGCCGCGGTGTCCGCGGTACTTGGGGGATCCGCGGTCTCCGGGCGTTCGGGTGTCCGGGTCCCCGGCCTTCGGATCCCCGGCTTCCGGGTCCCTGACTTTCGGATCCCCGGGTGTCCGGGTGCCGGCTAGCCGATCGTCGAGCCCTCGATCGGCTCGGACAGCGGGATGCTCCGGCCGGCCAGACCGGTCTTGACGAACTGCCAGGTGAGACCGGTGATCACGCCCTTGCCGAGCGGCGCGAGCCGGGCGAAGGCGGGCTGGCTCAGGTCGATGTGGGTGGAGTCGCAGGACGGGCACTTGTCCTTCACGGGCACCGTGACGGTCTTGCCCTGGTACGTGACCTTCACCGAAATGCCCTTGCAGAGCGGGTCGTTGTTGGGGTTGGCGGCGGTCCACCAGGCGTGCGAGACGGCCACCAGCATCTGGTTGGCGGCGTTGATCTGGGTGCCGCAGGCGCCGAAGCCGGCGTCGTTGTAGTACGTCGCCTTCCCGCTCATCGGCTTGTTGATCGGGATCGCGGCACTCGCCGAGCCCGCGGTCAGGGCGATCAACGCGGCGGCCGCGAGCGGCGCGCCGGCCAGGATCCTGAGGTTCTTGACGACTCGCATGGTTCCCTCCGGTTCGATAGACGGACGGCATGACCGAGCACAGGCGTGGACCGGAGCCCGCACCGCCGCGCCTCGCGGGAGGTCAAGTCACCACCCCTGGCGTGGAGTTCGGGCACGTCCGGTTCGCCTCGGAGGGACGCTATGCCGGGCGCGGGAGCGAGGTCCAGACCTTTGATGTGTTGTCATGAACACAAGGCAACATGCTTTACGAACGCGTCCGAAAGCGGGACGATGCGTGACCGCGGAGCAGGATCGGGCGTTGTCAACTCGCCCGATCCGCGCCCCCAGGAGGCCTCGTGCGCACCGCACTCCGCACCGCCGTCACCGTCCTGACCACTGCCGCGACCAGCACCCTGCTCGCCGTCGCCGCGCTCACCGGCACCGTAGCCCCCGCCTCCGCCCAGCCCCGCGAGGTGAACCAGGGCCACAGCATCCCCGTCGGCGGCATCACCGACCTGGGCGCCCTCCCCGTCCTCGCCACCCTCGGCCTCGACTTCGCCCGCATCCTGGGGCAGTGAACCGGCCCCGGCTTCCGGGCCGCGCATCCGCAGCCTGATCCGGACGCCTGGGTCGGCCGCCCGGTACTACCGGCCCACGTCCGCGAGTTGGGACCAGAGCTCGCGCTCGGCAGGGGTCAGGGGGATGTGCCCGGCGGGGCGCTCCGGATGGGCGCGGGGCAGCGCGCGAAGCCGGGCAGGCCGGACGGCGGGCGGGAGAGCCACCGGGTCCGGATCGGCGCCCGCGGGTGGACAGACCCCGTAGCCCCACCCGTACGCGAGCGCGCTCAGCCCCGGGATCACCTGCTCGAACCAGCCCGTCCAGTACCACCTCATCGCCGCCCACCCATCCCGGCCGCACCCGCGCCGTCCGACACACCACCGATCCACGGTCGGCCGAGTCTCCACGGCGGCCCTCGAATCCGGCTCAAGCCGTGGCTGCCGCCCCGGCCGCGGCAGCGGCGAACAGCGCTCCGGAGAGCGGGTGTCCGCCGGACCGGGCCGTGGTGATGCAGGGCACGGCGGGGTCCGGCCCGCCCCCGCGTGCCGTCGCACTGCGGAACCGGAACCTCCGCGGTGGCGAGCATCCGGCCGGCCGGAGGAATGCGGTTTCTTCCGCTCCGAGAGTTAATAACCCCGCCGGGCCCGCAACAAGGTCGAATGCCGCCCCGACGCACGCCCGTCATCGCCCGGCCACCGGCCGCAACGGGACGACACAGAGCCGCAACACCCCTGCTCAGCAGGCAGAACGGCGATTGACAGCGGGCCCCGGTCTTCAGCACGATGAGCGCCGAGCCCACTCGCAGCACGCCGGAAGGAGGGCCGATGACCACCGCTGTTCGCCGGGGCCACCGCCCCGCCTCCACCCGCCCCTGCTGCGGCCGCAGCCGCTGTTGTCGCTGAACGCCCGCTCCCGCTCGTGTTCCGGCTGAGCGCGCGCCCCTGACGTTCGCCCGTCGGGTGTGCTGCGCCGTGCCCGAACGCCCGGCGCTGTCCGCTCGGCCCGCACCGCCACCCGGTCGTGACTCCGCCCGCCCCCGACGCGGTCGGCCGCACGCACCGCCGTCGTGTCACCGCCCCTTCCCGTACCGCGTCACCGCGCCCTACGGCCCGCATCCGTGCCGTGCCGCGGCGCACCGTCCTGCCGCACTCACCGACCGCGGTCCGACGTACCCCCGTTCGCCTCGCCCTCCGACGAAAGCCGAGGAACCACCGTGACCACCGCCCCTCTCACCGAGCTCCGCCTCACCCCCGCCGCCGGCCGGATCGGCGCCGTCGTGCACGACCTCCGCCTCGGCGGCGACCTTTCGGCCGAGACCGTCGCCGCCGTCGAGGCCGCCCTGTACGAGCACAAGGTGCTGTTCTTCCGCGGCCAGGAGCACCTCGACGACGCCGAGCACGAGGCGTTCGCCCGGCTGCTGGGACAGCCGGTCGGCCACCCGACCGTGCCCAGCGCCGACGGCCGCTACATCTTCGAACTGGACGCCACCAAGGGCGTGCGCGCCAACAACTGGCACACCGACGTCACCTTCGTCCCGTCCTACCCGAAGGCGTCCGTCCTCCGCTCGCTCGAACTCCCCCCGGCCGGCGGCTCCACCGTCTGGGCCAACACCGTCGCCGCCTACCAGGACCTTCCGGAGCCGCTGAAGGTGCTCGCCGAGAGCCTGCGCGCCGTCCACACCAACGACTACGACTACGCCGCCAGCCTGGCCCTGCGCCCGGAGCTGGCCGACAACGCCGAGATCGCCGAGCTGTTCCGCAAGGTCTTCGTCTCCACCGCGTTCAAGACGGAGCACCCGGTGGTCCGGGTCCACCCGGTCACCGGTGAGAAGACGCTGCTGCTCGGCGCGTTCGCGCAGCGCATCCAGGGCGTGTCCGGCGCCGACAGCCGCGCCCTGATCGCGCTGTTCCAGCGCTACGTCGAGCGCCTGGAGAACACCGTGCGCTGGGAGTGGCAGGTGGGCGACGTCGCGATCTGGGACAACCGGGCGACCCAGCACTACGCCGTCAACGACTACGGCGACGAGCCGCGCCTGGTCCGCCGGATCACCCTGGACGGCGACCTGCCGGTCGGCGTGGACGGCACCCCGAGCCGCCTGCTGGAGCCGACCGAGCCGCCGCGGGTGGCCGGGCTGGTCCCGGCCGAGGAGCTGGAGGCCGACCGGGCGGTGTGAGTTCGACGACCCACCGCTGTCCACCCGGGACGTCCGTCCCGTCCCGTCCCCCGAGAGGTCCCGATGTCCGATCCCCTGTCCCGCCCCGCCCTGCGGATCGGGGACGACCGGCGGGACGTCAACGCCGCCGCCGTGTTGCGGACCGTGCTCGACCACGGGCCGATCGCCCGTAGCCGGGTCGCCGCACTCACGGGGCTCAGCGCCTCCGCGGTGTCCCGGCAGGTGGTCGACCTCGGCCGGCTCGGACTCCTGCACGAGCGGCCGGAGTTGAGCGGGACGGGGGCGGGCGCGGTCGGCCGACCCCAGCTCCCGGTCGACATCGACACCCACCGGCTGGCCGTGGCCGGACTGCACATCGGCGTGCCGTACACCACCTTCGCCCTGCTGGACCTGCGCGGAAACGTGCTCCACCGGCAGGAGTCGAGCAACCGGGGCCGCACGGGGAACGCCCTCCTCCGGGCCCTGCTGGAGCGGCTGCCCCGGCTGCTGGCCGCCGTGCCGGGCGGCCGCACCGTGGTCGGCCTCGGCGCGGTGAGCGGGGGGACGGTCGATCCGGACCCCGGCGTCGTGGTCCGCCACGATCCGCTGGAGTGGCGGGACGTGCCGCTCGCCGAACTGCTGGGCCGGGCCTGCGGGCTGCCGGTCCAGGTGGACAACCACGCCCGGGCGCTCACCCAGGCCGAGATCCTCTTCGGCCATCCGGCCGCGCGCCGCAGCATGGTCCAGCTCTTCGTGGGCCATGTGGTGGACGCGGCACTGGCGGTGGCCGGCGTGGTCCACCTAGGCCCCGCGTCGGCCACCGGGGACGTCGCCCACCTGCCGGTGCCGGACAGCGACGCGCTCTGCCACTGCGGACGCGTCGGCTGTCTCGCGGTCGCCGCCTCGGACACCACGCTGTTCGAGGCGGCGGCCGCCGCAGGGATCACCGCCCGCGCCGACCGCGCCGAGCTGATCGCCGCGGTGCGGGCCGGGGATCCACGGGCCGACCGGCTCGTCCGCCGCCGGGCCGCGATCGTCGGGCGCGCACTCGCGCTGCTCGCGGACGTGGTCAACCCGGACCTGCTGGTGCTCACCGAGACCTTCGCGGTGCTCGACCCGTCCTACCTCGACGTGGTCCGTACCGAGTTCACCCTCCGCTCGCACCTGCGCCGGGACGCCGACCTGCTGGTGGCCCAGCGGCGCGGGGCGGACGCGCTCGCCGTGGCGGCCGGCGCCGCAGCCTTCGGTGCGCTGTACGCCCGGCCGCTCCAGGCCACGGCCGCGACAGCGGTCCCGGCCGCGACCGCCCCCGCCGCCCTCCCCCTCGCAGCGGAGGCCCGGCCACTCTGACCGCGTTCCGCACGCCCACCACCCCGACCACCCGACCCGGCGGCCGTCCCCTCCCGCCGACCCGAACCGCCCCCTCCCGAAGGACCTGCCATGACCGCGTTCACCGCCCCCTCCGTGTCCGGCCCCTCCCGCCGCGCCCTGCTGCGCGGGAGCCTCGCCGGTGCCGGCCTGCTGGCGCTGGCGGCCTGCCGCTCGGCGGCGGACACCGCCACCTCCGCCGCGACCGGCTCGGCGGGCCCCCGCCGGGGCGGCGTCCTCACGGTGGGCACCGACGTCGACTTCACGCCCAGCCTGCTCTTCGCCCAGAGCGCCAACACCCTGGTCCAGCGCCTGGTCTTCAACACCCTCACCAGATACGACGACCGGCTCCAGCCACAGCCCGAACTGGCCACCTCCTGGCAGCTCGGCGCGGACGGCACCACCGTCACGCTCAAGCTGCGCGAGGACGTCACCTTCCACAGCGGCCGCAGGTTCACCGCCGACGACGTCGTCTTCGCCGTCAAGAACCTGCAGAACCCGGCCCGTTCCGCCCAGCTGCGCTCGACCGCGGCCGCCGTCACCGACTTCCGCAAGAACGGTGACTTCGAGCTGACGCTCGTCCTCGCCCACCCGGTCAGCAATCTCTTCGACCTCTTCGAGTTCATGATCATCCCGGATTCGGCCAGCGTCGAGGACGCCGTCGCCGGCACCAGGCTGATCGGCACCGGCCCGTTCACCCTCACCGACCGCAAGCCCGGCAGCTCGATCACCTTCGCCCGCAACGAGAAGTACTGGAATCCGGGCCGCCCCCACCTGGACGGCGTCGAGATCCGCGTCATCCCGCAGGCCGAGTCGCTGCTCTCCTCGCTCAGGACCGGCCAGACCCACCTCTCCTACCGGGTCCGGGGCAAGGACGTCGCCACCCTCAAGAGCGACCCGCAGTTCCGGATCAAGGAGTACGACACCGGCTCCGGCGCCCACTACATCGGCGTCAACCTCTCCGCCGAGCACGTCGGCGACAAGCGGGTGCGGCAGGCCATCGCCTGGGCCGTCGACCGCGACCGGCTGGTGCAGCAGGCGCTCGGCGGGTACGGCACGGTCTCGGCGGTGCCGTGGCCCAAGTCCTCGCCCGCGTACAGCGAGGCGAACGCCGCCCGCTACCGCCACGACCCCGACAAGGCGCGGGCCCTGCTCAAGGAGGCCGGCCTCACCACCGTCACCCTCCCGTTCGCCCACTCCAACGACCCCGGCTCCACCGCGATTGCCCAGATCCTGCAGTACGACCTCAAGCAGGTCGGCATCGAGACGGTGCTCCAGCCCACCGACTCGCCGACCATGCAGAAGCAGCTCATCGCGCAGAGCATGCCCGCCCTCTGGACGCTCGGCCACGGCTTCGCCCAGCTCCACCCGGCCACCCTCGCGGTCAGCGCCTACCCGTTCAACGAGGCCAGGAACAGCTCGCGCTTCTCCTCCCCCGCCTACACCGACGTCGTGCAGCAGGCGTGGAAGCGCCCGGACAGCGACAGCGCCGAGGCCAAGGCGCTCTACCAGCAGATCACCGACCTGCTGCTGGACGAGGAGTTCGTGATCGACCTCGCCGTCGGCGGCCTGGTGGAGGTCGCCGGCGGCAAGGTCCGCGGCGCAGACCTCAACAAGTTCAGCTACCTCAACCTCGACGACGCCTACCTGACGGCCTGACCGATGCGCACCTTCCTGTTCAAACGCCTGCCCTCCGGGCTGCTCGTCCTCGCCCTGGCCTCCTTCCTGGTCTTCCTCATCCTCCGGCTGATCCCGGGCGACCCGGCCACGTCGCTGGCCGGGCCGGACGCCGGGCCGGAGGCCGTCGCCGCCGTCCGCGCCCGGCTCGGCCTCGACCGGCCGCTCCTCACCCAGTACGTCGGCTGGATCGGCCAACTCGCGACCGGGGACCTCGGGCCCAGCTACGCAATCGGCGGCCAGGTCGCCGACCTGATCGGCAACGGCCTCGGGGCCACCGTCCAACTCACCCTCGGCGCCCTGCTGCTGGTGGTCCTGATCGCGCTGCCGCTCGGCGTGGCCGGAGCCACCACCCGGCGCCGGCCGGTCTCCGCCGCCGTGAACGCCTTCACCACGGCCGTCCTCGCGGTGCCCCCGTTCGTCACCGGCGTCCTGCTGGTGCTGGTCTTCGCGGTCACCCTCGGTCTGCTGCCGGCCGGCGGCCACGAGTCACTGCTCGACCAGCCCGACCTGGCCGTCCAGTACCTCCTGTTGCCCGCCGTCTGCCTCGCCCTGCCGAGCGCCGCCGTCCTCGCCCGCTACCTCAAGGACGGGATCGAGCGGGCCCTCGCCGAGGACTACGTCCGCACCGCGACCGCCCTCGGCGTCTCCCGCCGGCGGATCGTCTGGCAGCACGCTCTGCCCAACGCGCTGCCGTCCGCCGTCACCGTGCTCGGCCTCCAGGTCGGCCAACTGATCGCCGGCGCCGTCCTGGTGGAGCGCATCTTCGCCTGGCCCGGGCTGGGCCAGCTGATCGAGCAGGGCGTGGTCCGCCGGGACTACCCGGTCGTCCAGGACCTCCTCCTGCTCATCGTCGCCGTCTACGTCGCCGTCCAGCTGCTCACCGACCTGGTGTACGCGTGGCTGGACCCCCGGATCCGGTGGGAGTGAACCGATGACCGCCATCACCGCCGACCGAGCGCCCGCCACCGGCGTCCGGCGCCGCAACCGCTACCTGGCCGGGCTCCTCACCGGCCGCGGCCTGACCGGCGTGGCCCTGGTCGGCACCCTCGCCCTGGCCGGCCTGCTCGCCCCGCTGCTCACCGACCTCGACCCGAACGCCCAGGGCCCGCTCGCCCTGGCCGGCCCCAGCGCCGAACACCCCTTCGGCACCGACGACATGGGCCGCGACCTGTTCAGCCGGGTACTGCACGGGATCGCCACCGACCTCTCGATCACCCTCACCGCCGTACCGGTCGGCGCACTGCTCGGCTGCTCCTTCGCACTGCTCGCCGCCTCGTCCCGGTGGGCCGACCTCGGGGTGCAGCGGGTCTTCGACCTGCTGCTCGCCTTCCCCGGGATCATCCTGGCGCTGGCCGTCACGGCCGTCCTCGGACCCGGCCGCTGGCCCGTGCTGATCGTCATCGCCCTCGCCGAAATACCGGGCTTCGGCCGCCAGTTGCGGGCCGGCATCCTGGTCCAGCGGGAGCGCGAGTACGCGCTGGCCGCCCGCGTCGGCGGCGCCTCCCGGCTGCGGGTGCTGCTGCGCCACGTCGTCCCCAACGCCGCCGACCCGCTGATCGTGCAGACCGCCGTCGCCCTCTCCGTCGGCGTCTTCATCGAGGGCGCGATGAGCTTCCTCGGCCTGGGCGTCCGGCCCCCGGAGCCCACTCTGGGCTCCATCCTCAGCCAGTCCGTCGCCTACCTCTCCACCAATCCCTCCTTCGCGGCCGTACCGCTGGCCGCGACCACCGCACTGGTGCTCGGCTTCACCCTGATCGCCGAGGCCCTGAACCGGGGGATCCGCCGATGAGCCACCGCCCACTCCTCCAGGTCCACGACCTCACCGTCGAGTTCGCCGGCACCCGCGCCGTCGACGGCGTCCGCTTCGAACTGGCCGCCGGGGACAGCCTCGGGCTGGTCGGTGAGTCCGGATCCGGAAAGTCCACCACCGCGCTGGCCCTGCTGCGCATGCTGCCGGCCGGTGGACGGATCACCGGCGGCTCGGTCGGGCTGGACGGCCAGGACCTCGCCTCCCTGACCGAACCGGCCCTGCGCGGTCTGCGCGGCCGCCGGATCGCCATGGTCTTCCAGGACCCGATGTCCTCGCTCAACCCCGTCCTCACCGTCGGCCGGCAGCTCGACGAGGCACTGCGGGCCCACGGCGACGCCCCCAGGACCGAACGGGCCGCCCGCGCGGCCGAACTGCTCGATCTGGTGGGCATCCCGGACGCCGCCGGGCGGCTGCGCGACCACCCGCACCAGTTCTCCGGCGGCCAGCGCCAGCGGATCATGATCGCGCTGGCCCTCGCCCACGACGCCGAGGTGCTGGTCGCCGACGAGCCCACCACCGCGCTGGACCCGACGGTCCAGCAGCAGATCCTGCGCCTGCTCGCCCGGATCAACCGGGAGACCGGCACGGCGCTCGTGGTGATCAGCCACGACCTCGGCGTGATCGCCCGGACCTGCCGCCGGATCCTGGTCATGCGCGGTGGCCGGGTGGTCGAGCACGGCGAGACCACCGACGTCCTCGCCGCGCCTCGGCACCCCTACACCAAGCAGCTGCTGGCCGCCGTACCGCGGCTGGAGGCGCCCTCCAGGGCGGCGGCCAACAGCACCCCGGGCGAGGAGCCGCTGCTCACCGTCCGCGGGCTGGGGAAGACGTACGGGCCGCGGCGGCGGCCGGTCACGGCGCTCGCCGACGTCGACCTGGAGCTGCACCCGGGCGAGACGCTCGGGCTGGTCGGCGAGTCCGGCTCGGGCAAGTCCACCCTGGCCCGTGCACTGGTGCAGGTGCACGCGCCCTCGGCCGGCTCGATCCGCTTCCGGGGCGAGGAGTTCGGGGTCCGGCGCGGCCGTGGGCGGGACGCCTCCGGGCGGGCGGCCCGGCGGGAGATCCAGATGGTCTTCCAGGACCCGTACTCCTCGCTCAACCCGCGGCTGACCGCCGGCCAGATCATCGCCGAGCCGTTGATCGCGCACGGCCTCGGCGACCGCGCCGCCCGTGAGCGCCGGGTCGCCGAGCTGCTGGAGCAGGTCGGGCTGGATCCCTCCTGGGCCGACCGGCACCCGCGCTCCTTCTCCGGCGGCCAACGCCAACGCATCGGCATCGCCCGGGCGCTGGCGCCCGGGCCGAGCGTGCTGATCTGCGACGAGCCGGTCTCCGCGCTGGACGTCTCGGTCCAGGCCCAGGTGATCGAGCTGCTCGCCCGGCTCCAGCGCGAGCTCGGACTCGCCGTCCTCTTCATCGCGCACGACCTCGCGGTGGTCCGGCAGGTCAGCCACCGGATCGCCGTCATGCACCGCGGCCGGATCGTCGAGACCGGCCCGGCGGACCGGGTCGTCACCGCACCCGAGCACCCGTACACCGCTGAACTCCTCGCCGCCGTACCCCGGTTGGAAGCCACCCCGCGACCGGCGGCCGTCCTGCCGGACGAGGCCTCGTCGCCGTCGAAGACCGCCGTCCTCCCCGTCCTCCCCGTCCTCCGGAGCACCCGATGAGCACCACGCCCGCGACCCACGACCACGGCCCGCACGACCGCGATCCCCAGCGGCGCGACCCCTACGAAGGCTTCCCCGGCACCGTCGGCCGCACCTTCGGCGCCTCGACACCGGCCTGGCCGGCCCGGCTCCGACCCCGCGAAGGCGCCCCCAACATCATCGTCGTGCTGATCGACGACATGGGCTACAGCGACATCGGCCCGTTCGGCTCCGAGATCCCGACGCCCACCCTGGACCGGCTCGCGGCGACCGGCGTCAAGCTGGCCAACTACCACACCATGCCGCTCTGCTCCCCCGCCCGTGCGGCCCTGCTCACCGGCCTCAACCCGCACCGGGTCGGCTACTCCTTCGTCGCCAACGCCGACCCCGGCTTCCCCGGCTACGGCATGGAGGTGGCCGGCGACATCCCGACCCTCGCCGAACTGCTGCACGACGCCGGCTACGCCACCTACGCCGTCGGCAAGTGGCACCTCACCCGCGACTCCGCCTCCAACGCGGCCGACAACCGCGCCAACTGGCCGCTGCAGAAGGGCTTCGACCAGTACTACGGCGTCCTGGAGGGCCTCACCAGCCTCTTCCACCCGCACCAACTCGTCCGCGACAACAGCCCGCTGGACATCGTCGAATTCCCCGACGACTACTACTACACCGACGACATCACCGACCAGGCCATCGCCATGGTCAAGTCGCTGCGCGCCCACGACGCCGACAAGCCGTTCTTCCTCTACCTCGCGCACAACGCCGTGCACGGCCCGCTCCAGGCCAAGCCCGAGGACTTGGCCCGCCACCGGGGCCGCTACGACGGCGGCTGGGACGAGCTGCGCACCGCGCGGTTCGCCCGCCAGCTGGCCGCCGGCCACTTCCCGCCCGGCACCGAACTTCCCGAGCGCAACGTAGAACCCGGCCACGACGTCGGCCCGTGGGCCGAACTCGGCGATGTGCAGCAGAAGTTGTACGCCCGCTACATGGAGGTGTACGCGGCGATGGTCGACAACGTCGACCAGAACCTCGGCCGCCTCACCGACACCCTCGCGGCGCTCGGCGAACTCGACAACACCATCATCGTGTTCACCTCCGACAACGGTGGCACCGGCGAGGGCGGTGCCGAGGGCACCCGCAGCTACTTCAGCCGTTTCGTCCACCACCCCGCCCTGCCCGCCGACTGGAACCCCGACGTGGCACGGGAGATCGAACTCATCGGCGGCCCGCAGTCCCTGGTCCACTACCCGCGCGGCTGGGGCATGGCCTCCAACACCCCGTTCCGCTTCTACAAGGGCCAGACCTACGCCGGCGGCGTCCGGGTGCCGTTCGTGCTCTCCTGGCCCGCCGGACTGCCCCGCACCGAGGACGACCCCGGAGTGCGGACGCAGTACCAGTACGTCACCGACATCCTCCCAACCCTGCTCGAACTCGCGGGTGTCGAGCGGCCGCTGCAGCGCGGCCCGGGAGAGGGGCAGCCGGTCCAGTCGCTCGACGGTGTCAGTTTCGTCCCCGTCCTCCGCTCCCCCGAGGCCGCCTCGTCCCACACCGAGCAGTACTGCGAGATGACCGGCAACCGCAGCTACTACCGCGACGGTTGGAAGCTGGTCACCCTGCACCGCTTCGGCGCACCGTACGACGACGGCGAGTGGGCGCTGTACGACCTGCGCACCGACCCGACCGAGATCCACGACGTCAGCTCCGAACACCCGGACCTCGTCAAGGAGTTGTCGGCCGCCTGGGAGGCCGCCGCGTGGCGCAACGGCGTCTTCCCGCTCGCCGACGGCAGCGGCGCCCTCGCCCTGCGCGGCCCCGAGGCCGAGCGGCTGCGCCGCCCCGTCACGATTCTCCCCGGCACCCCCGAGCTGGAGCGGTACCGCTCGTCCCGGCTGATCTCCTTCCGCTCCTTCGCCGTCGAGGTCGAACTCGACGCGCACGGGGCCGCCGACCAGGGCGTCCTGGTCTCGCACGGCGACCAGGGCGGCGGCTACAGCCTCTACGTCGAGGACGGCCGGCTGCGCTTCGCCTACAACCAGTACGGCGACCTGCTGGAGGCCGACGGCGGCCGGCTCGCCCCCGGCGCCCGCCGGATCACCCTGGAGGCGACGGCGGTGGCGGACCTCAAGTGGGAGTTCCGGCTCCTCGTGGACGGCACCGAGGGCGGCCGGCTGGGCCCGGTCCACCAGCTGATCGGCATGGCACCCTTCCAGGGCATCAGCGTCGGCGTCGACCGCAAGTCCCCGGTCTCCTGGCCGGTCCACCAGCGCCACCGCTCCTTCCGGTACACCGGCGGCCTACGGGCCGTCACCTACGTCCCCGGCGAGCCGGCGCCGTACGACCCGGAGACGGTCGCCCAGGCGCTCCGGGACGCCGCGGCGGCCTTCGAGTAGCTCCCGGCGGTTCCAGCCCGGTTTCCGCCCGGCCCGCCCCGGTTCCCGCCCTTCGCGGCGGGGCCGGGGCCGCTCGGGTTAGGCTCGCCCGGTCCGCACGTCGCACCGAGCGCGCCTCGGTGCACCGAGACAGACATCGACAGGGGGGAACCTGTGATCGGCGAACTGCTGCCCGCCGCAGTCATGGTGGAGGTCGCGTACGACGATCCGCCGGAGGCCCGGCTGGAGCCGGCCGAGGAGCCGGCCGTCGCCCGCGCCGTCGACGGCCGCCGTCGCGAGTACACCACCGTCCGCCACTGCGCCCGGCTCGCGCTCGCCCGGCTCGGCGTCCCCTACCGCCCGCTGGTGCCGGGCCTGCGCGGCGCCCCGAGCTGGCCGGACGGCGTGGTCGGCAGCCTGACCCATTGCGCGGGCTTCCGCGGCGCAGCCGTCGCCCGCGCCGGCGACGTCGTCTCGCTCGGCATCGACGCCGAGCCGGCCGACGTCCTGCCCGAGGGCGTGCTCGACACCATCGCCCTGCCCGGCGAGCAGAAGCGCAACGCCGAGCTGCTCGCCGAGCACCCGGAAGTCCCCTGGGACCGGCTGCTCTTCAGCGCCAAGGAGTCGGTCTACAAGACCTGGTTCCCGCTCACCGGGGTCTTCCTCGACTTCGACGGCGCCGACATCACCCTCGACCCGAACGGCACCTTCCACGCCGAGCTCCAGGTCCCCGGCCCCGAGGTCGACGGCCGCCGGCTCCAGGCCTTCACCGGCCGGTGGATCGTCCGCGACGGCCACCTGGCGACGGCCATCACCGTCCTGCCCTGACGGCCCGACCGGAGCGCAGGCTCTCGCTTGCCGCGTTCCGGTCCGCGGCGACTCATTGACTGTCATGCTTGCGTCAAGGACTGCAAACGCCTCGACGACAGGAGTACTCCCTGTGCGCATGCGACAGCGTCTCATCACCGCGGCCGCCGTCTCGGCCATGGGCATGACCGCCGCGATCACCCTCGCCACACCCGCCGACGCGACCATCACCGGCTGCACCTACAAGCTCATCAGCACCGAGTACAACAAGGGCGCCACGGTCACCTGCAAGGGCGACGGCACCTCCCGCTTCCAGGCCGCCGTCACCTGCAAGCGCATCGACAACGGCTACGAGTACCGCCACGACGGCCAACCCGCCTGGGCCGACCCCCGCGGCGGCAAGTCCACCGTCTGGTGCGACAGCAAGGCGCGGGTCATCCACACCGCCTACGTCGCCCTCCCCTGACCACGTCGGCGCGCTGCCGACGTGGGCCTGAGGTGGGAATGCCCCGGACCGGGATCGGTCCGGGGCATCTGTGCCGGTGGGCGCTGAGGGGGTGACGGCGCCGCGCTCAGTGGAGGGCGTCGGAGAGACGGGTGAAGGTGTGGCCGGCGCTGAGGAGGGGCGGGAGGGCGGCGGCGAAGCCGGGGGCGGTGCCGGAGGCGGGGTGGTTCATGTGGGCGATGAGGATGGCACCCGGTGGGGCCGCGGCGACCTCGGCGCGGACCTGGGCGGCGGTGAAGGTGGCGCCGCCGTCGGCGTTGACCGTGAAGCCGGCCACGCGGGTGTGCAGGTCGGCGGCGATGCGGGTGGCGACGTCGTCGTAGTGGGCGGTGCCCGAGCGGAAGAAGCGGGGCGGGCGGCCGAGGAGGGCGGTGAGTTTGGCGGTGTTGCCGGCGATCTCGTCGTAGACCTCGCCCGGGTCCCGGGTGCCCGCGATGCCGTAGGCGGAGCGGCCGGTGACGGAGAGCGGGCGGTGGGCAGTGCCGTGGTTGGCGATCTCGAAGAGCGGGTCGGCGGCGAGCTGCTCGAACTCGGCCGGGTTGGCGTCGATCCAGCGGGCGTTGAGGAAGAGGGTGGCCGGCACGCCGTGGGTGCGCAGGAGCCCGATCAGCGCGGCGTCGTAGCCGGAGCCGCCCGGCCCTCCGCACGCGTCGAAGGTGAGGGCGGTGGCCCGGGTGCCGTCCGGGAGCGCGGTGATCACTCCCGGGACGTCCAGGCCCCAGGTGGTGGGTTCGACGCCGGCGTAGCGGGCGGCCACGGCTCGGCCGGCCGGGGCGGCCTCCTGGGCGACCGGCGCCGCTGAAGCCACTGGTGCGGGCGGTGCGGGCGGCGACTCGGCAGGTGACTCGAACGGCCGAGCGGAGGGCGCCGGGGAGACCGCCGGGGAGACCGCCGGGGAGAGCGCCGGGGAGAGCGCCGCGGACGGCGTGGCCGACGGCTCGCCGGTCGGGAGGGGGCGGGCCCCGCCGCGCTGTGCCGCCGTCTGACAGCCCGCCAGCGCGCCTCCCGCGGCCACCAGCAGCAGCCTCCGCCGACTCAGCGACACGCCCGCCTCCATGCTCGTCCGATCATCTGCCCATCACCTCTATGAACCCTGATCAGCCGTCGGCCGCAACTTCAGGTCAGGGGGAAGGCAGGGCCGGACGCCCCTACCGGGGTGCGCGGTCGTCGGCCGGAAAGGCGGGCCCGTGACCGGGGACGATCAGGTCGGCGGCCTTGAGCACCCGCAGCCGCGACGCGCGCAGCAGCTCGCGGTCCGGCGACACCGGGTCCTCCTCCGGGCCGTCCGGGCGCCACCACAGGTCGCCGACGAAGGCCGTCACACCGGTGGCGGTGCCGGCCAGCAGGGTGATGTCCTCGCGGCTGTGGCCCGGGGTGCGGATCAGCCGCAGGGACGAGGTCAGCTCGTAGCCCTCGGCGTCCCGGCTCGTCCACTGGTCGTGCCGGTACTCGGCCTTGTGGTCGTGGACGACCGCCTCGCCGAAGAGCCCGACGTTCATGATGTTGTCCGGGTGGTGGTGGCTGAGGACCACGTCCGTGATGTCCTCCGGGCCGAAGCCCAGCTCCCGGAGCGGGCCGAGGATGCGGTCACGGCCGGCCACCATGCCCGGGTCGACGATCACCCGCCGGTCCCCGTCGGAGACGAAGGAGACGGTGGCGGCCACTCCGGGGCCGGTGGAGAGGGTGTAACCGGTGGTCAGGATCGTCCAGTCGGCGCTGCGGCCGTGCGGTGCGTCGTTCATACCGGCAATCCTCGCGAACCGGCCCCCGGCCCACGAGTGGCCCATCTGCCACCGATCGCAGGAATCGTGCCACAATGCCGCCATGCCGCCCTTCACGACCGTCGCCGCCTACGCCCCGCCCGGCGTCGGGATGCTCGCGGTCGGTGTGGTCGCCGAGGTGTTCAGCGGCGTCGCGCCCGGCCTGCCCCGCTTCGACTTCGCGCTCTGCACCGACCGGCCCGGCCGGGTGCCCACCGATCTCGGCGTGCCGCTGACCGTCGACCACGGGCTGGACCGGCTGGCCGCCGCCGACCTCGTCCTCGCCCTGCCGTGGGCCGGCTTCCGGACGCCCCCGCCGGCCGCCGTGCTCGACGCGCTGGCGGCGGCCCACGAGCGTGGCGCGGTCGTCGCGGCGCACTGCGTCGGCGCGTTCGCGCTCGCCGCCGCCGGGCTGCTCGCGGGGCGCCGGGCCACCACCCACTGGCGGTTCGCCGGGCTGCTCGCCGAGCGCCACCCGGACGTCGCCGTGGAGCCCGACGCCCTGTACGTCGACGAGGGCCGGGTCGTCACCGGCGCGGGTGCGGCGGCCGGCTTCGACCTCTGCCTGCACCTCCTGCGGCGCGAGTACGGGGCCGCGGCGGCCAACGCCGTCGCCCGGGACCTCGTGCTGCCCCCGCACCGCGACGGCGGCCAGGCCCAGTACCTGGCCGCGCCCGTTCCCGAGGACTGCGAGGACGAGCGCCTGGCCGGCGTGCTGGCCTGGGCCCGCGAGCACCTCGACCGGCCGCTGCCGGTCACCGAGCTCGCCCAGCGCGCGCTGATGAGCCGGCGCACCTTCGCCCGCCGGTTCTCGGCCGCGACCGGCACCACCCCGCACGCCTGGCTGCTCGGGCTGCGCCTCGGCCGGGCCGAGGAGCTGCTGGAGACCACGGACCTGCCGATCGAGGAGGTCGCCCGGCTGGTGGGCTACGGCAGCGCGGCCGTCCTGCGCGAGCAGTTCGTCCGCCGCCGCGGGGTGCCGCCCCGCTCCTACCGCCGTGCGTTCACCCGCGTCCCGTGAGGTGCGTCCGGTGAGCTGCTGCAGGCCCCCTGCCCCCGGGTGCCGACGATGGCCGCCCGGGCGCCTTCACCGACCCGCCCCGCCCCGGTGGGGCCCGGCTCACCGCGGGTTCACCGCAGCGGGTAGGGAGGCCGCGAGCCGGCCGGGAGTCCGCCCGTCGCCGGCGTCCGCCGCCCGAGACCGGAGGACCCGATGAACGACCCCACCGACGCGCAGCCGGACCCGCAGCCGGCCCGGCAGCCGGACCCGAAGTCGGACCACCGGCCGGAATCGCCGCCGGACCCGCAGCCCGGACGGTCGCCGCGGCCGGCCCGCCGCGACCTGCTCCGCACCGGCCTGGCCACCGGCGCCGCCACCGCGCTCGGTCTGGCGGCCACCGGCACCGCCGCCGCCCAGGACGCACCCGCGCCCGCGTCCGCACCCGAGCGGCGGCTCACCCTCACCGGCCATCTCCCCACCGGCGCACCCGACTTCGTCTACCTCCCCTTCGAAGTCCCGGACGGCGTACGGGAGATCGCCGTCTCCTACGGCTACGACAAACCGCCCGTCCCGGCCGGCACCCCAGGCAACTCCTGCGACATCGGCCTGTTCGACGAACGCGGCACCGACCTCGGCGGGCGCGGGTTCCGCGGCTGGTCCGGCGGCTTCCGCACCGAGTTCACGGTCGCCCGCGACCAGGCGACCCCCGGCTACCTGCCGGGGCCGATCCGGCCGGGCACCTGGCACGTCGTCCTCGGCCCCTACCAGGTCGCGCCGCAGGGGCTGGACTACCACGTCGAGATCACCCTCCGATTCGGCACGCCGGGGCCGGAGTTCACGCCGTCCTACCCGCCGGAGCGGGCCCGCGGGCGCGGCCGTGCCTGGTACCGGGGCGACTGCCACCTCCACACCGTGCACTCCGACGGCCGCCGGCTGCCCGCCGAGGTGGCGGCCGGCGCCCGGGCGGCCGGACTGGACTTCATCGTCTCGACCGACCACAACACCACCTCCTCGCACGCCGTCTGGGGCCCGCTGGCCGGCCCGGACCTGCTGATCCTGCCGGGCGAGGAGGTCACCACCCGGAACGGCCACTGGCTCGCCCTGGGCCTGCAGGCGGGCCAGTTCGTCGACTGGCGCTACCGCGCCCGCGACGAGGCGATCCCACGCTTCGCCCGGCAGGTCCGCCGACAGGGCGGCCTGGTGGTGCCCGCGCACCCGTACTGCCCGTACGTGGCCTGCCAGTGGAAGTTCGGCTACGCGGACGCCGACGCCGTCGAGGTGTGGAACGGTCCGTGGACGTACGACGACGAGTCGGCCGTGGACACCTGGGACGCCCAGCTCACCGTCGCCCTGCGGGAGGGGCGCTCCTGGCTGCCGGCCGTCGGCAACAGCGACGCGCACAGCGCCCCGCAGGTGATCGGCTCGCCGCACACCGTGGTCCTCGCCGAGGACCTCACCCGGGACGCGGTCCTCGCCGGCCTCCGCACCGGGCGCAGCTGGTTGGCCGAATCGGCGGGCGTTCAACTGGAGTTCACCGCCACCGGCCACGGCCGCCAGGCGGGCATCGGCGAGCGGCTGACCGTCCCGGCGGACGCTCCGGTGGACGTCCGGCTCGTGGTCTCCGGCGTGCCCGGCGGGACGGTCCGGTTCCTGACCGACGAGGGCCAGCTGCACCAGGAGTCGCTGCCCGCCGACGGCGCGGGCACGGTGGCCTGGCGCACGACGGCCTCGCTGGCCGCGTTCGTCCGGGCCGAGGTCCGGCACCCGAAGGCGGACGGCTCGCCGGGCCGGGGCAACGCGATGGGGCCGGACCTGCCGTGGGGCCCGATGGCGGCGCTGACCAACCCGATCGTGCTGCGCACGGCGGAGCGGGCCGCGGCGGCCGGCCCCGGAGACGAGCAGTAGGCGGGGCGACTTGCGGGAGGCCCGGGGACGAACCGTGAAGGGCCGGCCACCGGGGGCCGCCGCCCCGGTCCTCTCGGGGCTGCCACCAGGGGCCGGGACCGGGGGCGGCCCGCGGGGGCGAGAGCCGGGAACGGGTGGGGGACGACTCGGAGCACCACCGTGGACTAGGTTGATCTCCGACAGCAGTCACTCGTCGGGACGAGGCGCTCGGCTGTCCGTACCCGGGTCCGGCCGTCCCCAGACGCCGGCCGGCCCCGCCCCGGCGCCCCGTCCGTCCCCGGCCCGCGAAGGGATCAGCAGCCGTGAACCGTACGACCGTAGGTGGGCCGGAGATCGGTGGCGGGCGGGGCGCCGGCGGCGTCGTCGTCCTCGCCGACCCGGCCGGGGCCGGGAGCCGCACGGTCGCGCCCCTGCTGGCGGACGCGCTCCACCCGAGCGTCCACCTGCGGGCGGACGACTTCCGGCGGGCCGTGCGGCAGGGCTTCGTGCCGGAGCACCTGCCGGAGGCACGGCGGCAGAACGCGACGGCCCTGGCGGCCGCGGCCCAGGCCGCTTTCGCCTTCGCGACAGGCGGGTACCAGGTGATCGTGGAGGCCGCGGTCGCGCCGTCGGCCCTGGACGCCTTCCGCCGCGAGAGCCGGGCGACCGGCGCGGCCCTGCACTACGTGGTCCTGCGCGCACCGGGCGCGCCCGCCGACCTGGGGGCGCCGGAGCGCCACGTCGTGGGCGCCCCCGCCGCTACCGACGAGGGCGCCGGAGCGGCCGACCCGGCCTCGACCGCCGCCACCGTGCTGACCGGCCTGTCCCGGGGGACGTTCCTGCTCGGCTGGTGACGGCCGGGTGGGGCCGGTGACGGCCCGACGGCCTGTCGACACAGTGCGCCCCGGCAGTCGCTCTCCCACAAGATCGACCGCCGGGGCGCCGTGCTACCCGGTTCCCGTCAGGGCTGGGGAGCCGGGGTTCGAAGGGATCCGGCCGCTCGCTGCGCGTTCCACGGCCGCGAGCCGTCCACCGGATCGGCTCCCGGACGACCGTGGCCGACCAGGAGCGGGGTACCGGCGCCCGTACGGGGGATCCGGGCGCCGGTCGGCGGTGCCGCCACTGAGGGATACGGACGGCACCACCGGCGCGGTTCACCGGTTCCGCGACGAATCTGCAGGTCGGGGGCGTCGGCGCGCGGCGGCTGCCGAGCTCAGGCACCCACCTCGCCGTCGATCGACTCGCGGAGGAAGTCGGCGTGGCCGTTGTGGCGGGCGTACTCGTGGATCAGGTGCAGCATCACCAGCCGGAGCGAGACGTCCGACTCCCACCTCGGCATGTAGCCCGTCACGTCGAGCGACTCCGCCTCCCGTTCGATCCGGCGGGCGTGTTCGACCTCGGCCTCCCAGGCGGCGAACGCCTCCGCCCGGTCGGCCTCGCGGGCGTCGTAGGCGGTCTGGAAGTCGCCCTCGGGGGACCAGACGAAGGGGACGTCCTCCTTGTTGATCACCCGGCGGAACCACGTCCGCTCCACCTCGGCCATGTGCCGCACCAGGCCGAGCAGGGAGAGCGTGGACGGCGGGCTGGACTGCAGCCGGAGCTCCTCGTCGGTCAGCCCGTCGCACTTCATGGCCAGGGTGGCCCGGTGGAAGTCCAGGAAGGCGCGCAGCATCTCGCGCTCGCCGCCGGTCAGCGGCGGCGCGATCCGTTCGGTGGCCGTCATGGTGATGCGTCTCCCCGTGGTCCGTGGCGGCGCCCCCGTGGCGCCGTCCGTCCCCGTACCACTACTGCCCCTCACTCCTCGATGTCCACCCCGTATCCACGGGCCAGCGCGTCGAGGCCGTGGTCGAAGCCCTGGCCGACCGCGCGGAAGCGCCAGGAGCCGCCGCGGCGGTAGACCTCGCCGAGCAGCAGGGTCCGCTCGGTGGTGGCGGCGTCCCGTGAACTGCCCGCTACCGCACAATCCGTCCGCTCCCGGCCGGAGCGGTTCGTCGGCGGAGCCACGGGCCGCGCCGCCCGCGCTGCGGAGCGTCACCGGCCGCGCGGCCCCCGGCCGTTCCGCCCGGCCGGACGACCCACTCCCCGAGCGAAGCGAGGTGCCGCGCATGCTCGAGCACTGCCGGACCGACCGTGTTCCCGCCCCGGCACCGTCGGCGGGCGCCCGCCGGGAGACCTCCGAAACACCTGGCCGATCACGGAGGGGGCGCGCTATGCTCCCGGCGATGACGACTCACTCCTCCTCCATCAGATCGGGGGTCCCGTCCGCGCAAGGTGAGTGCTGATGGCACCTCACATCGCGAACGGAATCACCCGCTCCTCCTTCTGGCTGCGCGTACGCGAGTTCGCCGTGCCGCCCCGCGTGATCGAGACCGCGACCGCCCGCCGGCGCGTCGGGGACTGGGCCGGGGCCTGCGCAGCCGCAGGCGTCGACACCGATCTCGACCTGCGGTCCGTGGCACGCACCCACGGCCGGGAGCTCGCCGCCCGGATCCGGGCCGACCTGCGCCACCTGGCGCCCGACCTGCTGCGCTGGCATCTGCCCAGGATCGCCCCGGACGGGCTGCTGCGCCCGGGCCTGACCGTCTCGCTGGCGCGGTACGGCACGCCGGAGCCCGGTGGCCCGGGGCCGCTGCACCTGGTGGTCCGCACTCCTCCCGCCTGGGCGGACGGCGGACAGCGGATCAGCCTCGGGCTCTGGGACGGCTCCCGCACGGGGGCCGGCTCCCGCGGCGCCGACGCCGCCCACCACCCGCACCTCCGGCCCGACCGGCGGTTCCGCCTCGACCTGCACCGTCACCTCTGGGACGCGCGCCGGGCCGACGAACTGCGGGTCCGCTCCGGGGCCGACCGGCCGTGGGCGGACGCGGCGACGGCCGACGCGGGCCGCACGGGACCGCCGGTGCCGGCGGGTCCGCTGCCGCCGACGCCGCTCCCACCCGGGCTGGTCCCGCCCGAGCTGCGCTGCGCCGTCGACCGGTGGGCGGCCGAGGCCGAGATCCTGCTCCGGGCCGCCGCTGCCGACGGCGGCCACGGGGCAGACGGGGCAGGCAGCGAAGCGTGTCGTGCGGACGACGCGCCGGTCACCGGGTCGGTCCTGGTCCGGCTCGGGACGGGGCGCCGGCTGCTCCTCGACCTGGCCACGGCGCCGGACGGCGCCGGCCCGCCCGAACTGCGGATCACGGCCGCGCCGACCGACGGCAGCGTCACCACCCTGCCCGTCCTGCCCGATGCGGCGACCTGGGTGCTGCCCGACCTCGACCTGCTCCGGAGCGGCCGGATCGGGCCGGACCGGCTGCACCCACTGGTCGCCGCGGCCCTGGTGCCGGGCCACGTCCCGGCCGGTCCGGCGGCGGTTCCGGACGCGCCGGGGCAGGCCCGCATCGTCGAGTGCCGCGGCGCCCGGCACCGGATCGGCCTGGTCGACGGCGTCCTCTCCGCGCTGGACCACGACCCGGCCCAACTCCGCCGGGAGGAGCTGCTGGTCGCCCTGACCGGAACGCCGCTCCCCTGCCTGCGGGCGATCGACGAGGCCCACCGCCGACCGGACGGCCTCACCGGCGTCCGCGAACGCCTGGACCACGGCGACATCGCCGGCGCGCTGGCCGTCGTCGAGGGCCTGCTGGGCCCCGCCGCGGTGCTGCGCGACGGCCCGCTGCGGGACGAGCTGGAGGCGGCGGCCCAGCGCCGGATCGCGTACGGGCTGTTCCGGTCGGGCCTGGCCGGCCCGGCGCCCGACCGCCGCCCCGCGCCGCCACCCTGCCCGCGCGGCCGTCTCTCCCGCCCCCGCCGCGCCGCCGGGCGCTGACCCGCGCCCGAGCACCGGCGCGCGCCCCACGCACACCCGCACGTCCGTGCACACCCACGCACCCACGCAGCCCACGAGACCAAAGGTGATCACCCATGCCCCCCGCCATGCCCTCCGCCAACCCCATCTCCGCCCCCATCTCCGCCCTCGCCCCCGCCCAACTCGACGTCGCCGGTGAGCTGTTGGCCCTGCTCCGCGACGCCGGCACCGAGCCGCGCCCCGACATCCAGCTGGAGGCCCTCACCCTCGCCGTCGCCGCCGACCTGCCCGTCCTCCTCTGGGGCGAGCCCGGCATCGGCAAGACCGCGGCCCTGACCCAGCTGGCCGAGTCCCTGGACCTCCCGCTGACCACGGTCATCGCGAGCGTCCACGAACCCTCCGACTTCTCGGGTCTGCCGGTCCTCGGCGACGACCCGGCGCAGCAGGGCGTGCCGATGGCACCGCCGGACTGGGCGGTGCGCCTGGTCCGGGCCGGCCGGGGGCTGCTGTTCCTGGACGAGCTCTCCACCGCCCCGCCCGCCGTCCAGGCCGCCCTGCTGCGCCTGGTCCTGGAACGCCGGGTCGGCGCCCTGCAACTGCCGCCCGGTATCCGGATCGTGGCCGCCGCCAACCCGCGCGCCTCGGCGGCCGACGGCTGGGAGCTGAGCCCGCCGCTGGCCAACCGGTTCGTCCACCTGCAGTGGGTGCACGACCACGAGGTGGTGGTCCGCGGGCTCGGCGGCACCTGGCCGCGGGCGACGCTGCCGCGGCTCGACCGGGACCGGCTCCCGGAGGCCGTGGCGCACGCCCGCCGTGCGGTCTGCGGACTGCTGGCCGCCCGGCCGGAGCTGGTCCACCGGCTGCCCGCCGGCGAGAGCCGCCGCGGCGGTGCCTGGCCGTCGCCCCGCAGCTGGGAGATGACGCTGCACCTGATCGCGTTCGCCACCGCGGCCGGTTCCTCGCGCGACGTCCTCTCCCTGCTGGTCCGCGGAACGGTGGGCGACGGGCCGGGGCTGGAGCTGCTGGCGAGCCTCGACCGGATGGACCTGCCGGACCCCGAGACGCTGCTCGCCGAGCCGGCCGCCGCCGTCCTGCCCGAGCGGGGCGACCTGCGCCAGGCCGTGCTGGACGGCGTGGTGGCGGCGGTCCGCGCCCGGCCGGAGCGGGGCCGCTGGGACGCCGCGTGGACGCTGCTGGCCCGCGCGGCGGAGACCGGGCCGCCGGACGTGGTGGTCGTCCCGGCGACCACGCTCGCCGCGCTGCGCCGCGACGAGTGGGACGTCCCGGACACCATCGAGCGGCTGGCCGGCGCGGTGGACCTGTCCCGGCGGGCGGACCGGGCCGCGCTCGGCCTCGGCTCCGGCACCGCCGTCCCCGCCGGGGCCCGCCGGTGAGCGCGGCCGCACCGGGGACGCTGGACCTCGACAAGCTGCTCGCCGCCCGTCTGCACGCCGTCCGCGTCCGCCCGTACCTGGCCACGGCGCTGTTCGCCCTGCACCCGGTGGAGTCGCGGCTGGTCCCGACCATGGCCGTGGACGCGCACTGGCGGTGCTACGCCTCCCCCGCGTTCGTGGACCGCACGCCGGTGGAGGAGCTGGCCGGCGTCTGGGTGCACGAGGTCTCGCACCTGCTGCGCGACCACCACGGGCGCAGCGACCGGGTCGCCCGCCGGCGCGGGCTGACCGGCCGCGGGGACCGGCTGCGGATGAACATCGCCGCGGACCTGGAGATCAACGACGACGTCTACGGGGAGGGGCTGGTCCAGCCCCGGGGCGCCGTTCTGCCGGAGGACCTGGGCCTGCCGACCGGGGAGCTCCTGGAGGACTACCTGCGGCAGTTCGGGCTCGGGCCGTTCACCGACGACCTGGCCTGGCTGGACTGCGGCAGCGGCGCCGACGGCCTGGACCGGCCGTGGGACGAGGGCCCCGACGGCGCGCACGGCCTCGGCCCGCAGGAGCGCGACCTGGTCCGGTTCCGGGTGGCGCAGGGCATCACCGGCCGCCCGGGGACGGCCTCGGAGGGGTGGCAGCGCTGGGCCGAGGAGGCGTTCCACCCGCCGCAGCAGTGGCGGGACCTGCTGGGGGCGGCGGTCCGCTCGGCCGCCTCGGCCGCCGGCACGGGCGACGACTACGCCTACGGCCGGCCGTCCCGGCGCTCGGCCGCCGTGCCCGGCACGGTGCTGCCGAGCCTGCGGCGGCGGCCGCCGCGGGTCTCCGTGGTGATCGACACCTCGGGTTCGGTCAGCGACGCCGAACTGGGCAGTGCGCTGCTCGAAGTGGCGGCGATCTCCCGCGCGGTGGGCGGCCGCCGCGACCTGGTCACCGTGCTGTCCTGCGACGCCGCCACGCGGGTCGTCCACCCGCTGTGCCGGGCCGAGGGCATCCCCCTGCTGGGCGGCGGGGGCACCGACCTGCGCAGCGGCTTCGCCCGGGCGCTGCGCGAGCGGCCCCGGCCGGACGTCGTCGTGGCGCTGACCGACGGCCAGACGCCCTGGCCGAGCGCCCAGCCGCCGTGCCGGACGGTGATCGGTCTCTTCCCCCGGCGTCGGAGCCGTCAGTCGTGGCGCGAGGAGGACCCGGACTACGTCCCGGCCGGGCCGCCCGCCTGGGCCCGCGTGGTCGACATCGGCTGACCCGGCACCGGGGGCGCCGCCGCCGGGCGCCCCGCGACCGCCGCCACAACCATCGGAGGACACTTCGTGGACGATGCGGAGGCTTCGTGAACCTACGGTGATCGACCGTTGATCGCCCGTAGAGCAGGGCCGTGGACCATCGGCAGCGGGGGGAACACGGTTCGACGGCCACAGCCGGTCCGCGCCGCCCCCGGCGTGCCGGCGGCCGCACGGACCCGATCCGGTCCCCGGTAGTTGGCCAACCCACGGAAGGCGGACGAGACATGGACAGCGGTCAGTCGCTGCAGACGGCGGTGGGCTTCGGAGAGCTGCTCAGGATCAGGCGCGAACGGGTCGGCCTGACCCAGCAGGTGCTCGCCGATCACGCGACCCTGAGCGTGCGGGCGATCCGGGACATGGAGAGCGGCAGGGTGCAGCGCCCCCGGCAGGAGACGGTCAGGCTGCTGGCCGACGCGCTGCGGCTGGAGGGCCGCAACCGCTCGGCGTTCGAGGCGGCCGCGCGCCGGCAGGCGCTCGCCGACGAGCCGCGCGACGAGCCCATCGCGCCGCCGGTGGCCCGGGGCGCGATCGTCGGCCGGGAGCTGGAGGTCGAGGTGCTGGCCGAGGCGCTGGCCGTCCACGGCGACCGGCTGGTCACGGTGACCGGCCTGGGCGGGGTCGGCAAGACCCGGTTGGTGCTGGAGGTGGCCCGGCGGCTGCACCTGGCCGCCCGCTGGTCGGTGCGCTGGATCGACTGCGCCAGCTCGGTGGCGGTCGGCACCCAGTACCACCCCGAGCCGGCCCGCTCCGGTCCGACCCTCATCGACCTCGGCCGCACCGACGGCGGCCGGAGCGACCTCGGCCGCGCCCGCGACGGCCGCGCCGACCTCGCCCGCGCCATCGGCGACCGGCCCACCCTGCTGGTGCTGGACGGCGCCGACGGCCGGGTGGACACCGCCCTGCTGGACGAGCTCTTCCAGCGCTGCCCCGGCCTGCGGGTGCTGATCACCGCGCGGGTGGCGCAGCCGCTGCCCGGCGGCCAGGTGATCCCGCTCGCCCCGCTGCCCACGCCCGGTCCCGAACTCGACCACGACCCCGGCGCGCTGGCCGAGGTGGGCGCTGTCCGGCTGCTGCTCTCGCACCTGCGCCGGCTGCGCCCGGGCTACCGGCTGGAGCGCGACGAGGCGCCGGCGGTGGCCGCACTCTGCCGCCAACTGGACGGCCTGCCGGGGGCCTTGGAGCTCGCGGCCGGCTGGTCCACGGTGCTGTCGCCGGGGCAGCTGGTGGCCCGGCTGGCGGACGGACCGTTCCACCTGACGCCGCCGGCCGGGTTCGGCGGGCGCGGGGACGTCGGCGCGGCGCTGGGCGCGGCGCTGGAGCGGCTGACGCTGAGCCAGCGCTACCTGCTGGAGCGGCTCGCCGCCCAGCCCGGCGACTGGTCGGGCGAGGACGCCGTGGCGCTGAGCGGGCGGCCGCCGCAGGAGTGCCTGCTGGCGCTGCACGAGCTGCTGGCCAGCGGCCTGATCCGCAGCGTCCCGGCCCGCGACGGGGTCCGGTTCTCCGTGCTCAACCTGTGCCGGCGGCTCTGCGACGCCCAGCCGGTGCTGGCGGCGGCCGGCTGACCGACGGCTGACCGCCCGGCCGACCGCCCCTCCGACGCCCGGCCCGGCCCTCCGACACCCGTCCCCGTCCGCCCTGGCCCGGACCGCCCCGTCCCGTCCCGGCCTGCACCGCCCCGACCTGGTCCGCACCGATACTGCCCGTCACTTGCCGGGCAAGCTGCCGGTCCGGCGAGCGGATCCTCCCTAGCGTTCTGTCCACGGCCGGGCGAGCCGGAATCCCGAGACCCACTGCCCCGGACACCCACCACCACCGGCCGGGACTCCCCACCACCAACCGACACAGAGGGTTTGCGCCGTGGAGCAGCATGCCGTGGAGCAGCTGGAGCAGCATGGAAAGGCCGAGCCGGCCGGACTGGAGGTCGTGGTCACGACCATGGCCTCGGACTCGCACACCTGGAACCTGGTCTTCCTCCAGCTGCTGCTGGAGGAGCTCGGCCACCGGGTCACCAACCTGGGCGCCTGTGTGCCCGACGAACTCCTGGTCGCCGAGTGCCGCCGGATCGAGCCCGACCTGATCGTGCTGAGCAGCGTCAACGGGCACGGCCAGCAGGAGGGCCTGCGGGTGATCGCCGCCCTGCGCGCCTGCCCGGAGCTGCGCCGCACGCCGACCGTGATCGGCGGCAAGCTGGGCATCGCCGGCTCCGACGACCCGACCCGGGAGCAGGTGCTGCTGGCCGCCGGCTTCGACGGGGTCTTCGAGGACTCCGGCGCCGTGACGGAGTTCCGCGCCTTCGTCAGGTCGCTCTCCGCCGGGGTGCTGCTGTGACCGGCTTCGGGACCTTCGTCGCCCAGGCCAGAGCCGCCGGCGCCCTGGTCGTCCAGCCCCGGATGGGCATGGCCGATCCGCTGCGCCAGCGCGACGGCCTGATCGCCACCCGGGACGCGACCGCCGTCACGGTGGGCACGATCACCCTGGACAGCTACACCCGGACCGGCGATCTCGCCGCCGCCCGGCGCGCGCTGGCCGAGGGCGCCGGCCTGAACGGCTACCCGATCGCCACCCACCCGGCCGACGTCACCCGCGCGGTGCTGCGCGGGGTCGCCGACGCGGGATTCCCGGTGCAGGTCCGGCACGGCTCGGCGTCGCCGGAGCACATCATCCGGGCGCTGCTGGCGGTCGGCCTGGACGCCACCGAGGGCGGCCCGGTCTCGTACTGCCTGCCCTACAGCCGGACGCCGCTGCACGAGGCGGTGGCCGCCTGGCAGCGCAGCTGCGAAGTGCTCGCGTCGATCCAGGAGTTCGGCGCCGAGCCGCACCTGGAGACGTTCGGCGGCTGCCTGATGGGGCAGCTCTGCCCGCCCAGCCTGCTGATCGCGGTCAGCGTCCTGGAGGCGCTGTTCTTCCGGCAGCACGGGCTGCGCAGCGTCTCGCTCAGCTACGCCCAGCAGGCCGACCTGCGGCAGGACGAGGAGGCGCTCACCGTCCTCGGCCGGCTGGCCGACGAGCTGCTGCCGGACGTCGACCGGCACCTCGTCCTCTACGCCTACATGGGCGTGTACCCGCGGACGCCCGGCGGCGCCCGCCTGCTGCTGACCGAGGCGGCCCGGCTGGCCGTGCGGACCGGGGCGGCCCGGCTGATCGTCAAGACCACGGCCGAGGCGCACCGGATCCCGACCGTCGGCGAGAACGTCCGGGCGCTGGAGACGGCCGCCGCGGCGGCGGCCGACGAGCGCGACCGGCCACCGCTCACCGCGGTGCCCGACACCGGCATCGAGGCGGAGGCACGGGCGCTGATCGGCGCGGTGCTGGAGCTGGACTCCGACGTGGGACGGGCGCTGGTGCGGGCCTTCGCGGCCGGCTACCTGGACGTCCCGTACTGCCTGCACCCCGACAACGCCGGCCGGGCGCGCAGCTCGCTGGGGCCGGACGGCCGGCTGCACTGGTCGAGCGTCGGCTCGATGCCGATCGCCGGCCTCTCGGGGGGAGCGCGCCCGCCGATCCTCGGCTCGGCCGAGCTGCTCACCGCGCTCTCGCACGTCCAGCGGACGTACGACGCCCGCGCCGCCGCCCCCGTACCGCCCCGAACCCCCGCCCCACGACGAGAGATGGGACTCAACGCGTCATGACCGACGACGGGCTCACCGCACCGGCCGCCACCACCCCGGCCGCCACCGAAGCCGCCGACACCACCACCACCGCCCCCGCGCCGGTGGACCCGGGGCGGCACCTGACCGCGCCGACCACCCGCAGCGCCCTCCGGATCCAGCACCAACTCCTCACCGCTGCCCGCGAGTTCCTGCGCGGGCGGGGGTTCACCGAGCTGCTTCCGCCGATCATCGGCCCGGTCACCGACCCGGGTGCGCGCGGCTCCAAGCAGGTCGACGTCGACTTCTACGGCCACCGCTACAAGCTGATGACCAGCGCGATCCTCTACAAGCAGGCCTCGTTGCTGGCCTTCGACAAGATCTTCTGCATCGCGCCGAACGTCCGGCTGGAGCCGCTGGAGACCGCCGGGACCAGCCGCCACCTGGCCGAGTTCCACCAGCTCGACGTGGAGGTGGCCGGCGCGACCCGGGACGACGCCGTCCAACTGGTCGAGGAGCTGGTGGTCCACATGGTCGACAACGCGGTCCGCGAGCTGCCCAAGGACTTCGCCGAACTCGGCCGGGACGTGGCCGCGTTCACCGAGCTGCTGAAGGGCTCGTTCGGCCGGATGCGGCACGCGGAGGCCGTCTCCGAGCTGCAGGGGCTCGGCCACCCGCAGAGCCCGGACGCCGAACTCGACTGGGCCGGCGAGGCGTTGCTCTCCGCCCAGCGGGACCGGCCGTTCTTCGTCACCGACTACCCGAAGGGCTCGCGCGGCTTCTACGACCGGGAGAACCCGGAGGATCCCGGCCTGCTGCGGAACTTCGACCTGATCGCGGCCGAGGGCTACGGCGAGCTGTGCAGCGGCAGCCAGCGCACCAACGACTACGCGGAGATCGTCACCCGGATGCGGGAGACCGGCGAGAACCCGCAGAAGTACCGCTGGTACCTGGACCTGGTCCGCGAGGGCGTGCCCGGCAGCGCCGGCTTCGGCATCGGCGTCGAGCGGCTGACCCGCTACGTCGCCGGGCTGGACGCGGTCTGGCAGGCCAGCGCGTTCCCGAAGCTGGCCGGGGTGGTGTCGCCGTGACCGGGTGGGACGAACGGGCTGTGCCGGGCGCCGGCGGCGACGGCACCGCCAGCGGCGCGGGCAACGGCCGGAGCGGGGTGGCCGTATGAGCGACCTGTCCGCACCGGGGTTCCCGGAGGAGGAGGTCCGCCGGCGGGCCCGGGCCGGCGTGGCCGCGGCGTTCCCGCCGCCGGGCGAGTACGGCCGGGTGCTGTTCGGCGCCGAACGCCCCGACGGCTCCACCGACGTCCGGGACCCGCTGGACGCGCTGCGCCTGGTGCCGCCGGTCTTCATGCCGCAGCGGCTGGCCCGGCTGATCGACCTGGGCCGCGAGCCCGACTACCGGGACGTCGAACTCACCACCGGGATCGGCGGGTTCACCTCCGCCCTGCCGGTGTACGTGTCCGCGCTCGGCTCCACCCGGGCGGCCGGCGGCGACCTGGGGCAGGCACTCTCCCGCCAGGCCGGGGCGCTCGGCGTCCCGATGGTGATCGGCGAGAACGTCGTCCCGGTGAACGGCTACGGCAGGCTCGGCGAGGCCGCCGACCACGCCCTGCTCGGCCGGCTGCGGGCCTACGCCGCGGAGCTGCCGGACGGGCTCGGCGGGGTCGCCGTCCAGCAGTCCACCGAGGACGCGGACGCCGAGGTGTGGAACCTCGTCTACAGCGACCCGGCCGCCCTGCCACTGCTCGAATCCGGGCGCCTGGCCTTCGAGTTGAAGGTCGGCCAGGGCGCCAAGCCCGGACTGGGCGGGATGACCGTGCTGGACGCCGGGGCGGCCGCCCGGCTCGGCGACCGGTACGGGCTGGACCCGGTGTTCGGCGACGGCCGGGTACTCCGCTCCAGCACGCCCGGCACCTTCACCGCGGAGATCCTGCGCCAGCAGGTCCGGCTGATGCGCAACAACTTCCCGCGGGCCCGGGTCTGGGTGAAGCTGCACCCCGGCCGGGACGTCGCCGAGGCCGCCCGGGTGGCGGCCGAGGCCGGGGCGGACGCCGTCACGGTGGACGGCGCGGAGGGCGGCACCGGCTGGGCGCCGGACGCCTTCCCCGCGCAGGTCGGCCTGCCGCTGGCGGAGTGCCTGCGCCGGCTGGCGGTCGCCGGACGGCCGCCCTGCCTGCTGGCCTCCGGGCGGATCTGGGAGGGCGCCCGGGCGGTCAAGGCCCTGGCGCTCGGGGCCCGCGCGGTGGGCCTGGGCCGGGCGGCCGTGCTGGCCTCGGCCGAGGATCCGGAGGCCGGGCTGGTCCGGTTCGCGGAGTGCCTCGCCCTGGAGCTGCGGCTCCTGATCAGCGCGCTCGGGAAGTACACGCCGGCCGCACTGGACCCTTCCGACGTGTGGTCGGCGGACGGCCGACTTGTCGTTCCGGAGGCCGCGCCGGCGGAATTGCCGTAGGCCCTGTCCGGCCGTTCCGCCACCGTTCCACCGCTTTCCGATTTCAGCCCGCCGGGGCGCCGCCAGGCCGCCCGGCGGGCTGTTGCGTTTCACTCAAGTCACTTGACCCAAGCGGCAGTTGAAACTGCCGATGGTCTTCCGGACATTCTGCCGATCGGGCCGGAGAAGCCGCCCTATCGTCGAAACCACTGCCACCAGCGTCGCTCATTCATCGGGGTTTAATGATGGAATCACGCGGTTTCCCCTTCATATCCGTCGCGCACCGGTTCCCGGAGCGGCCGGCCGTCCGGCTGGGCGGGCGGACGGTCCGCTACCGGGAGCTGGACGAGCTGAGCGGCGCGCTCGCCGCCCGGCTCGCCCCCGGGCGCACCGTGGCCGTCGCCGGCCGCGACCGGCTCGACCACGTGGTCGGCCTGCTCGCCGCCCTGCGGGCCGGCGCCACGTACCTGCCGCTGGACCGGGAGGCCCCCGAGGAGCGCAACCGCTGGATCCGCGAGGACGCCGGCGCCACCCTCGGCTACCTCGACGGCGAGCTCGTCCGCCTCGGCGCGCCGGACGGCGCCGAGACCGCCGGCGCCGAGACCGCCGGAACCGGAGCCGGAGCCGGAGCCGCCGGAACCGAAGCCGCAACCGCCCCGGGTGACGCCGACGCCAAAGACGACGCCGATGCCGACACCCTGCCGCTCTCCGCCGGCTACCTCGTCTACACCTCCGGCACCACCGGCCGCCCCAAGGGCGTGCACGTGCCGCTGGCCGCGCTGGCCGGCCACCTGGCCGCCGCCACCGAGGGCTTCGCCCTCACCCCCGAGGACGTGGTGCTGCACTTCGCCCGCCCGACCGTGGACGTGGCCGTCGAGCAGGTGCTCACCGCCCTCTCGGCCGGCGCCTGCCTGGTGATCCCCGACCAGCAGCTGGTCGCACCCGCCGCCCTGCTGGACCTGCTGGACGCCGAGGGCGTCACCGTGGCCAACGTGGCCGCCGGGTACTTCCAGGAGGTGGTGACGGCCGTCCGCGAGCGCGGCCGCGCCCCGCGCACCCTGCGTCTGATGATCTCCGGCAGCGACCGGCTCCACCCGGACGCCGCCGCCGGCTGGTGGGCCGCCACCGGGGTGCCGCTGCTCAACGCCTACGGGCCGACCGAGACGGTGGTCACCGCCACCGTCCACCGGGCCGAGCGGACCGCCGCGGACGCCGGCGCGGTGCCGATCGGCAGCCCGCTCGGCGACCGCCGGGCCTACGTACTGGACGACCGGCTGCGGCCGGTGGCGCCCGGCGAGCCCGGCGAGCTCTACCTCGGCGGGCCGCTGCTGGCCCTCGGCTATCACGGCCGGGCCGGCCTGACGGCGGGCCGGTTCGTCGCCGACCCCTTCGCGGCCGAGCCGGGCGCCCGGATGTACCGCACCGGCGACGTGGTACGGGCGGGCGCCGGGGGCAGCGCGCTGGAGTTCGTCGGCCGTACCGACCACCAGGTGAAGATCCGCGGCTTCCGGGTCGAGCCCGGCGAGATCGAGCAGGTGCTGGCGGGCCACCCGGGTGTGGCCGGTGCGGTCGTGGTCGCGCACGAGGGCAAGCTCGCCGCCTACGTCACCGGCGCCGCTCCGGACTACGCCGAGCTGCGCGCCTTCCTGGCCGACCGGCTGCCCGAGCACATGGTCCCGGCCACCGTCACCCCGCTGGCCGCCTTCCCGCTGACCGCCGGCGGCAAGGTGGACCGTTCCGCGCTGCCCGAGCCGCAGGCGGCGCCCGCCGCCGCGCCGAGCGGCCGGCGCCCGCCGCGCACCCCGGCCGAGCAGCTGATCGCCGCCGTCTGGGCGGACGTGCTCGGCGTGCCCGAGGTCGGCGCCGACGACAACTTCTTCCACCTCGGCGGGGACTCGCTCACCGCCGTCCGGGTGGTCGGCCGGGTCTTCGACGTGTTCGGCATGATCTCCCCGTACACCATCTTCGACGCGCCCACGCTGGCCGGGTTCGCGGCCGCCGTCACCGCCTCCGCGGGCGGCGAACGCCCGGAGCTGACCCGCTCCGGCGCCGCCGAGGCCCCGCTCGCCACCTTCCAGCGCGGGCTCTGGTTCCTCGACCAGTGGAACCCCGGCGCGCCGACGTACATCGTGCCGTGGGTGTTCCGCTTCGCCGGCGAGGTCGACCCGGAGCTGCTGCGGCGGGCGCTGGCCGGAGTGGTGGCGCGGCACGAGAGCCTGCGCACCACCTTCGCGTTCGGCGAGGACGGCCCCCGGCAAGTGGTCCACCCGTCCGTCGAGCTGCCGTTCACCGTGGTGGAGACCGCGCCCGAACAGGTCGGCGAGCTGCTGGCGGAGGCCGCGCTGGTCCCGTTCGACCTGGAGACCGGCCCGCTGCTGCGCGCACACCTCTACCGCACCGGCGGGACGTCCACCCTGCTGCTGCTCTGCCACCACATCGTCTGGGACGAGGGCTCGCTGCCCGTCCTGGAGGCCGAACTGGCCGAGCTGTACGAGGCGCTGGCCGCCGGCCGGGCCCCCGCGCTGCCCGAACTGCCGGTGCAGTACGCCGACTACAGCACCTGGCAGCACCGGGAGGACAACGCGGCCGCGGCCGCACGCCACCTCGACCACTGGCGCGAGCACCTGCGCGACGCGCCGACCGAGCCCGCCCTGCCCACCGACCACCCCCGGCCCGAGGTGCAGGCCTTCCGCGGCGCCTTCCACCGCTTCGCCATGCCGCGCCCGGTCGCCGAGGCCGTCCGGGCGCTGGCCCGCAGCGAGGACGCCACCCCGTACATGGTGCTGCTGGCCGGGCTGGCGCTCACCCTGCAACGGCGCACCGGGCAGCGCGACCTGGTGCTCGGCTCCCCGGTGAGCGTCCGCGGCCGGGCCGAACTCGACGCGCTGATCGGCTACTTCGTCAACCTGCTGCCGCTGCGGGTGCGCCTCGACGAGGGCGCGGACTTCCGCGAACTCGTCCGGCACGTGCGCGAGGTGGCGATCGACGGCTACCGCCACCAGGAGGCGCCGTTCGACGACATCGCCACCACGGTGCTGGAGGACCGCCCGGACGACCGCGCGGAGAACCGCAACCCGCTCTGCCAGGTGCTGCTGGAGCTGCACCCGCTGGACACCCGGCCGCTGACCGTCGGCGCCGCCGTGGTCACCCGCGAGCTCCACTCCAACCCGGTCTCCCGCTTCGACCTGTCGATCTCCGTCGACGACCGCGGCACCGACTTCACCGGCCGCTTCGAGTACGACTCCGACCTGTTCGAGGCCGCCACCATGGCGGGTCTCTGCGAGGACTGGCTGGGCACCCTGGCCGCCGCGGTCGAGGTACCGGTGCACGCCCTGGTCGAGGCCCGGGCCGACCGGGAGCCGGCCGCCCCGGCCCTGGTCTCCGGCGAACAGCGCGTCACCTACGGCGAGTTGAACACCGCGGCGAACCGGCTCGCGCACCACCTGGCCGCCCGGGGCATCGGCCGGGGCGACACCGTCGCCGTCCTGGTCGAGCGCGGGCCGGACCTCGTGACCGCCCTGCTCGCCGCGCTCAAGGCCGGCGCCGCCTACACCCTGCTCGACCCCGACTTCCCGGCCGAGCGGCTGGCCGGCGCGGTTACCGACAGCGGCGCCGCCCTGCTGGTCACGCACCGGCACGCGAGCCCGCCGTTCCCCGTCGCGGACCACCTGGACCTCGACGCGGAGGCCGCCGCCGTCGCCGCCCGGCCGGCCCACGACCCGGGGCTGCCGGTCGCCGGCGCCGACCTCGCCTGCGTGATGTTCACCTCCGGCTCCACCGGCCGCCCCAAAGGCGTCGCCATCCCGCACCGCGCCCTGACCACCACCTACCTCGGCCAGGACTACGCCCGGTTCGGCCCCGACGAGGTCTGGCTGCAGTGCTCCCCGGTCTCCTGGGACGCCTTCGCGCTGGAGCTCTACGGCGCGCTGGCCTTCGGCGGCGTCTGCGTCCTGCAGCCCGGCCAGCGGCCCGACCCGCAGGCCGTCGCCGAGCTCACCCGCCGCCACGGCGTCACCCAGCTCCAGCTCTCCGCCAGTCTCTTCAACTTCCTGCTGGAGGAGTTCCCGGACACCTACGACGACCTCAAGGTGGCGTTCACCGCGGGCGAGCGGGCCTCCGTCACCCACGTCGGCAAGGCGCTGGAGCAGTACCCGCAGCTGATCGTCGCCAACGGCTACGGCCCGGTCGAGAGCCTCGGCCTCACCACCTGCCACCGCGCCACCCCCCAGGACGCCGCCGGCGCCTCCATCCCGATCGGCCACCCGCTGCACGGCAAGGCGGTCCACGTCCTGGACGAGCAGCTGCGCCCCGTCCCGGACGGCACCACCGGCGAGCTGTACGCGGCCGGCGGCGGGCTGGCGTACGGCTACGTCGGCCGGGCCGGGCTGACCGCCGAGCGCTTCGTCGCCTCGCCGTTCGGCGCACCGGGCGAGCGCCTCTACCGCACCGGCGACCTCGGGCACCGCGGCGCCGGGGGCGTACTGGAGATCACCGGCCGGATCGACGACCAGGTCAAGATCCGTGGCTTCCGGGTCGAGCCCGGCGAGATCGAGGACGCGCTCACCCGCCACCCCGCCGTCCGGGAGGCCGCCGTCGCCGTCCACGAACCCGCCCCGGGCGACCGGCGACTGGCCGCCTACGTCACCACCGGGCCGGACGCGCCCGGGCCGGACGCCCTGCTGGACCACCTGGCCGCGCTGCTGCCCGAGCACATGGTGCCCGCCACCCTCGACGTGCTGGACGCCCTGCCGCTCAACCCCAACGGCAAGGTCGACCGGCGCGCCCTGCCCGCACCCGCCGAGCGCCGGGCCGCCGCACCGGCCGACCCGCTCACCCCGGACCAGCGGCTGGTCGCCGACGCCGTCCGCGCCGTCCTGGAGCTGACCGACGACCTCGGGCCGGACGCCAACTTCTTCCGGGTCGGCGGCAATTCACTGGCCGCCGTGCGGGTCGCCATGCGGCTCTCCCAGCAGACCGGCACCCGAGTCCCGCCGCACGTGGTGTTCCGCGGCAAGACCGTCGGCGCCATCGCGGAACGGCTGGGCGCACGATGACGGACCGTCAGACCGACCGCCCGAACGAAGGGAACATGGCCGTGAGCCCGTCCGCCGACCCGGCCCGCACCGCCCCCGTGTCGGGGCTGCAGCGCGGCCTCTGGTTCCTCGACCGGTTGAACCCGGAGGCCGCCACCTACACCACCCCCTGGACGTACGACGTCACCGGCCCGCTCGACCTCGACCTGCTGCAGCGGGCGCTGGACGGCGTGGTGGCCCGGCACGAGGCGCTGCGCACCACCTTCGCGCTGCACTCCGACGGCCCCCGCCAGGCCGTCCACCACGGGCTCGCCGTCCCGCTCGCCGTCACCGACCTGCGTGGCCTGCCCGAGGCCGAACGGCCCGACCACGCCGCCCGGTTGTTCGCCGAGCGGGCCACCGAGCCGTTCGACCTGGCCGCCGGCCCGCTGCTGCGCGCCGAGGCCGTCCGGCTCGCCGACGAGCGCACCACCCTGCTGCTGGTGGTCCACCACATCGTCTGGGACGGCTGGTCGGCCGACCTCTTCGAGCGCGAACTCGTCGAGCTGTACGGCGCCCTGGCCGAGCGGCGGGAGCCCCGGCTGCCGGAACTCTCCGCCCAATACGCCGACTGGGCGCTGGAGGAGCAGCACACCTCCTACGAGGAGCACCTGGCCTACTGGAAGGACCGTCTCGACGGCGCCCCCGCGCTGCTGGAGCTGCCCACCGACCGGCCCCGCCCGGCCGAGCGCGGGCAGCGCGGCGCCACCGAGCCGTTCGACCTCTCCCCCGGCACCGCGGCCCGGGTCCGGGCGCTCGCCGAGCAGGAGGGCGTCACCCCGTTCACCGTCCAGCTGGCCGCCTTCGCACTGCTGATCGGGCGCTGGACCGGCGCCGACGACCTGCTCGTCGGCACCCCGGTGACCACCCGCAACAGGCCCGAACTCGCCGATCTGATCGGCTACTTCGTCAACCTGCTGCCGCTGCGGATCCGGCTCTCGCCCGGCGCGGGCTTCCGTGAGCTGCTGGAGCACGTCCAGGACGCCGCCTTCGACGCCTTCGGCTACCTCGACGTGCCCTTCGACCAGCTGGTCGACCGGCTCGGCACCGCCCGCACCGCCCAGCACCCGCCGCTGGTCCAGGTGGTGTTCGGCGCCCACGCCGAGGACCGCGCCCCGCTCGCCCTCGGTGCGGCCACCGCCGAGCGGACCGTCCGCTCCAACGGCACCAGCAAGTTCGACCTCACCTGGTCGCTCTTCGACGGCGGCGAGGGCGCCGAGCTGCGCGGCGAGGCCGAGTACAGCAGCGACCTCTTCGACCCCGGCACCGTCCGCCGGCTCGCCGCGGACTACGCCGGCCTGCTGGACGCCGCGCTCGCCGATCCGGACGCCACCGTGCTCCGGCTCACCTCCGCCGGTGCGCCGCACCGCCCGGCCCGGCTCGACCCGGGCCACTGCCTGCACCACCTCTTCGAGCAGGCCGCCGACGCACACGGCGACCGGCCCGCCGTCAGCGATCCGGACGGCACCCTCGACTACGCCGAACTCGACCGCCGCGCCAACCGGGTGGCGCACGCGCTGCGCGCCCGCGGGGTCCGCCCCGGCGACCGGGTCGGCCTGCTGCTGGAGCGCACCGCGGCCGTACCCGCGGCGATCCTCGGCGTGCTCAAGACCGGCGCCGCCTACGTGCCGGTCGACCTGGCCGCCCCGGCCGACCGGGCCGCCCTGGTCTTCGGCGACACCGCCGTCACCGTGGTGGTCACCGACCGGCCCGACCGTGCCCCGGACGGCCCCTGGCAGACCCTCGACCTGGTGGCCCGCGCCGAGGAGCTCGCCGCCCTGCCCGACACCCGGCCGCCGGCCGCCGGGCGCCCCGGCGACGTCGCCTACCTCATCTTCACCTCCGGCTCCACCGGCCGGCCCAAGGGCGTGGCCGTCGCCCACGAGCACGTCAGCCGGCTGCTCGACTCCGGCCGCCCGCACTTCGGCTTCGGCCCGGACGCGGTCTGGACGCTCTTCCACAGCTACGCCTTCGACTGGACGGTCTGGGAGCTCTGGGGCGCCCTGCTGCACGGCGCCCGCCTGGTCGTCGTGCCCTACCTGACCAGCCGTTCGCCCGACGAGTTCGCCGAACTCGTCGACCGGGAGCGGGTCACCCACCTCTGCCTCACCCCGTCCGCGCTGCGCCAGCTCGAACCGGCGATGCGCCGCCACCCGCGAGCCCTGCCCGAGCTGCGCTGGATCATGCTCGGCGGCGAGGCGCTCGACCCCGGTGTGGTGCAGCGCTGGTTCGGCCTCGACCCGCTGCCGCCCGCCCGGCTCTGCAACCTCTACGGCATCACCGAGACCACCGTCCACGTCACCGTCCACGACGTCGCCGACGGCGGCGAGGGCTTCGGGCGGAGCCTGATCGGCGAGCCGATGCCGCACCTCACCGCGGCGGTCCTGGACGACTGGCTGCGCCCCTGCCCGGCCGGCGTCCCCGGCGAGCTGTACATCGGCGGCGGTAGCCTCGCGCACGGCTACTGGGGCCGCCCCGGCCTCACCGCCGGCCGCTTCGTGGCCGACCCGTACGGCCCGCCCGGCGCCCGGCTCTACCGGACCGGCGACGTCGCCAGGCGGCTGCCCGGCGGCGGGCTGGAGTACGTCGGCCGGGCGGACTTCCAGGTCAAGCTGCGCGGCTTCCGGATCGAGCTCGGCGAGATCGAGAACGCCGTGGCCGCCCACCCGGACGTGGACGCCTGCGTGGTCACCGTGCACGACGACCGGCTCGCCGCGTACGTCACCGGGCGGGAGCCCGCCGACCTGCGGGCCTTCCTGGGCCGCGCGCTGCCCGAGTACATGATCCCGGCGAGCGTCACCGTGCTGGACGCGCTGCCGCTGACCGTCAACGGCAAGGTCAACCGGGCGGCGCTGCCCGCGCCCGGCCGCGCCACGCCCGCCCCCGGCCGGCACGTCGAGCCCCGCACCCCGGAGGAGGAGCTGTTCGCCGCCGTCTGGTCGGAGGTGCTCGGCCTGCCCGGGATCGGCGTCCACGACGACTTCTTCCACCTCGGCGGGGACTCCATCCGCGCCGTCCAGCTGGCCGGGGTGCTGCACGACCGCGGCTGGCAGGTCAGCCTGCGGGACGTCTTCAACGCCCCCACCGTCGCCGCGCTGCTGCCGGCGGCCCGCCCGGTGGCGGCGGACCCCGGGGCGGACCGGCCGTTCGCGCTGATCGCCGAGGAGGACCGGGCCGAGCTGCCGGCCGAGGTGGTCGACGCCTACCCGATGGTCTCGATGCAGCTGTCCATGGTCTTCCACATGGAGGTGGCCGGCGGCACCGACAGCTACCACAACGTCAACTCCTACCGGATCTCCGGCGACCTGGACGAGACCGCCTTCGTCCGGTCGGTCAACGAGGCGATGACCCGGCACGCCGTGCTCCGCACCGGCCTCGACATCTCCGGCTACGGCGAACCGCTCCAGCTGGTGCACGGCACGCTGCCCGCCCCGGTCGAGTTCGCCGACCTGCGCGGCGCGGACGAGCAGGCGCAGGACGCGGCCGTCCGGGCCGTCTTCGCCGACCACCGGGACCGGCCGTTCGACCTCGCCGAGCCGCCACTGTTCCGGATCACCGTGCAGCGGCTCGGGGCGAGCGCCTTCCAGCTGACCATCTCCGAGCACCACGCGATCCTGGACGGCTGGAGCTTCACCTCGCTGCTCACCGAACTCCTCGAACGGCACTCCGCACTGGCCGCCGACCCGGCGTCCGCGCCGACCCCGCCGCCGCGCACCGCCTTCCGCGACTTCGTCGCCGTGGAGCGGGCGGCGGCCGGGGAGCCGGCGTCGCTGGCCTTCTGGCGCGACCGGCTGGACGGCGCCACCGGCCAGCTCTGGCCCGGCAGCGAGGACGTCCACGACCTGCCGCGCACGGTCGAGCGGGTGCTGCCGGACGCCCCCCGGCAGCTGCGCGGCGTCGCCGACGCGCTCGCCGTGCCGGTCAAGTCCGTCGCGCTCGCCGCCCACCTGCACGCCCTGGCCCGGATCACCGGGCGGGAGCGGGTCACCACCGGCCTGGCGATGAACGGCCGGCTGGAGCGGCTCGGCGGCACCGACGTCTACGGGCTCTTCCTCAACACCGTCCCGCTGGTGGCCGAACCGGGGGCGGACCTCGCCGCGCTGGTCCGGCACGTGCACCGGGAGGAGCTGGACATGATGCCGCACCGCCGGGTGCCGTTCGCCCGGCTGGCCCGGCTGATGGCCGACACCGCGCTCGACAGCCAGTTCGGCTACCTGCGGTTCCACGCCCTGGGCCGGCTGAGCTCGGCGCGGATCGAGGACGGCCGGATCGGCTGCGAGCCCACCCTGCGGCACGAGCCCAACAGCTTCGCCTTCGGCGCCTCGCTGATCCAGGACCCGGTCTCGGACCGGGTGCTGCTGGCCGTGGACCACCAGCGGGCGGTGGTGGACGACGCCACCGCCGAGGAGTTCATCGACGCCTACGCGGCGGCCCTGGCGGCCCTGGCGGCGTCGGTCTGACGCCGGGCCGCCCGGGTCGGCCCCCGCCCCGGGCGCCCGGCCGACCGCCCCGCTTCCCCGGCCGCACACCGCGGCCCCGTACGACCGCGTCGGCCCCGACGCGCCACCACTCACCCCGACCGAGGAGCACCCCCGCATGACCACCACCGCCGAACCGGCCGCCACCGTCCGCCCCACCGCCCCCGCGGCCGCCCCCGCCGACCTGCTCGCCCGCCTGCGCGCCGCCGTCGCCGCCCACCCCGACCGGGTCGCCGTGCACGCCGTCGACGGCAGCCTCGACTTCGCCGCCCTGGACCGGCGGACCGCCGACCTGGCCCGCGCCCTGCGCGCCCGGGGCGTGCGGCGCGGCGACCGGGTCGGCATCCACCTGACCCGCACCGCCGACCTGCCGGTCGCGCTGCTCGCCGCCTGGCGGGCCGGCGCCGCGTACGTCCCGCTCGACCCGGCCTACCCGGCCGAGCGGATCGCCTTCATGGCCGCCGACGCCGGCCTCGCGGCCGTGGTCAGCACCGACGCCGCGCCGCCCGTCCCGGCCGGCGTCCCGGTGCTCCGCCCGGACGCCGCGGCGGCGGACACCCCGGACGGCGAGGCCGCGGACGCCGCGGCGGACTTCACCCCGGACCCGCTCGACTCCGCCTACGTCATCTACACCTCCGGCTCCACCGGCCGCCCCAAGGGCGTCGAGGTGCCGCACGGCGCCGTCGCCCACCTGGCCACCGCGCTGGAGCGCAGCGGCGCCTACCGCCCCGAGCCCGCCGTGGTCGGCTGGAACGCCAGCGTCTCCTTCGACGCCTCCGTCCAGCAGTGGGTCCGGATCTGCCGGGGCGACACCCTGGTGCTGATCGACGACGCCCGCCGGGCCGACCCGGCCCGCCTGGCCGTCCTGCTGGCCGAGCACGGCGTCACCGACCTCGACCTGACCCCCTCGCACTGGCAGCTGCTCCGCGAGCCGCTGGCCGGCGCCCGGGTGCCGCGCCTGTTCATGGGCGGCGAGCCGGTCCCCGAGCGGACCTGGCGCGAGCTGGCCGACGGCGGCATCGACGCGTTCAACCTGTACGGGCCCACCGAGTGCACCGTCGACGCGATCACTGCCCCGGTCACCGGCCCCGGCCCGCACCTGGGCGAGCCGCTGCCCGGCGTCCGCGCCCACCTGCTGGACGACCGGCTGGCCCCGGTCACCGCGCCCGGCGCGGTCGGCGAGCTGTACCTGTCCGGCCCCGGCGTGGCGCACGGCTACCCGGGCCACCCGGGGCTGACCGCCGGCCGCTTCGTGGCCGACCCGTTCACGCCGGGCACCCGGATGTACCGCACCGGCGACCAGGTCCGCCGCACCGCGGACGGCCTGCTGGAGTACGTCGGCCGGGTCGACCGCCAGGTCAAGCTGCGCGGCTTCCGGATCGAGCCGGGCGAGGTGGAGCACGCCCTGGCCGCCCTGGACGGGGTGTCCGCCGCGGCGGTCACCGTGCACGAGGCCGCGCCCGGCGACCTCCGGCTGGCCGGATACGCCGTCACCACCGCCGGAGCCGGGACCGACGCCGCCGCCCTGCTCGCCGCGCTGCGCCGGACCCTGCCCGCCCACCTGGTGCCGGCCACCGTCACCGTGCTGGACGCCCTCCCGCTCACCCCCAACGGCAAGGTCGACCACCGCGCGCTGCCCGCCCCGGCCGCCGCCGAGGAGGCCGCGCCGGCCGGCGGCATCGACGAGCAGGTCGCCGAGGTCTGGCGGACCGTGCTGGGCGTCCCCGCGGTCGAGCCCACCGACGACTTCCTCTCGCTCGGCGGCCACTCGCTCGCCGCGCTGCGCGTCGTCCACCTGCTGCGCCGCAGGCTGAACGTCGAGCTCCAGCTGCGGCACCTGCTGGACGCCGCCGACCTGGCCGCGTTCACCGCCGCCGTCCGCCGGGCCGCCGAGGCCGGCCCGGCCGCGCCGCGCCCCGCCCTGACCGCCCGCCGGGCCGCCCGATGAGCGCGGCGGCCGCGCGGCCGCGGACCGAGGGCGACTGGTTCCTCGTCCCCGCGCCCCAACCCCACCGACCGCTACGGCTGTTCTGCTTCCCGCACGCCGGCGGCGACGCCACCGCCTTCACCCCGCTGGCCCGGGCGCTCGCGCCCGCCGCCGAGGTCTGGGCGCTGCGCCCGCCGGCCCGCGGCGGCCGCAGCCGGGACCGGATGCCGCCGGACTTCGCCGCCCTGGTGGCGGCGGTCGTCGAGGCGATCACCCCGCACCTGACCGGCGGCCGGTTCGGCTTCTACGGGCAGAGCTTCGGTGCCCTGCTGGCCTACGAGGTGGCCCGCGCGCTGCCCGCCGACCGGCGCCCCGACCTGGTGGTCGCCGCCGGCGCACCCTGCCCCGCGGAGTGGGCCGAGCGGGAGAGCAAGGATCTCGACGCCACCGAACTCCTGCGCCTCACCGGCCTGGAGGAGTTGGTCCGGGCCGACCCGGACCTGGTCGAGCTGGCCCTGTCCGGCATCCGCACCGACCTCGCGGTGAGCGCCACCTTCCGCCACCGCCCGCACCCGCCGATCGGCTCCGCGCTGTACGCGCTGGCCGGCGCCGACGACCCGATGCTCGGCACCACCGACCTCACCGGCTGGGCCGCCTTCACCGGCGGCGCGTTCGGCCACCACGTCCTGCCCGGCGGGCACCTGCTGGCCACCGTCGACCGGCCCGGCCCGGTGGCCCTGCTGTCCTCGCTGCTGGCCGCCGCACCGGCCCGGCCCGCGGCCGACCGGGTCCGCGCCCCGGCGCCGGCCCGGCCGCCGCTGCGGCCCGCCGTCCGGCCCCGACCATGAGGGCCGACCGCACCCGGCCCCGCCCCACCCCGCCCACTTTGACCCTCGGGCGCGGGCCCGAGGCCGCCCCCAGGGAGCAGTCTTGACGACCACCACCACCTCCGTCGACCTCACCGACCCGGCCCTGTGGGCCAGCCCCGACACCCCGGCGCTGGTCGCCGAGCTGCGCCGGACCGCCCCCGTGCACCGCACCGAGACCGTGGACGACGGCCCGGTCTGGTCGGTGCTGACCTACCGCGAGTCCGCGGACGTGCTGCGCAACGCCACCGTGTTCAGCTCGGAGTCCGGCTCGCTGCTGGGCTCGGGCCAGGGCAAGGTGCCGGTCGGCTCGGGCCGGATGATGGCCCTCACCGACCCGCCCCGGCATCGCGAACTGCGCGCCCCCGCCAACCCGTTCTTCTCCAAGGGCGGGGTGCGCGGCGCCGCCCGCTCGATCGCCGAGCGGGCCGGCGAGCTCTTCGACCGGGCCGTCGAGCAGGGCGAGGTGGACCTCGTCGACGTGGTCTCCGCGCTGCCGCTGGCGGTCATGTGCGACCTGCTGGACGTCCCCGAGAAGGACCGCGACATGGTGGTCCGGGTCTGCGACGTGGCCTTCCTCGGCCGCACCCCCGAGGAGCGCCGGGCCGGCCACCAGCAGCTCATCCCGTACCTGCTGCACCAGGTGATGCTGCGCCGCAGCGACCCGCGCGACGACCTGATCTCGATGATGGCGACCTACAAGGTCAACGGCCGGCTGCTGCCGGTCGAGGACGTCGTGCTCAACCTGGACAACATCGTGGTCGGCGGCGTCCAGACGGTCCGCCACACCGCCGCGATGGGCCTGCACACCCTCGTCCAGCGCCCGGACCTGTGGCGCAGCCTCCAGCAGGGCGAGGTCGACATGGACTCCGCCGTGGACGAGCTGCTGCGGTGGACCTCGGTCGGCCTGCACACGCTGCGCACCGCCAGCCGGGACGTCGAGCTGGCCGGGCGGCAGATCCGCCGCGGCGACCGGGTCGCGGTCTGGGTCTGGTCGGCCAACCGGGACCCGGAGGCCTTCGAGCGGCCCGAGGAGATCCTGCTCGACCGCTCGCCCAACAAGCACCTGGCGCTCGGGCTCGGCGCCCACTACTGCATCGGCGCGCCGCTGGCCAAGGCCGAGCTCGGCGCGCTGTACTCGGCGGCGCTGGAGAAGGCCGCCGCCATCGAGCCGGCCGGTCCGGTCGAGTACAACCGCTCGATCATCAACTTCGGTCTGGACCGCTTCCCGGTCCGCCTCACCCCGCGCTGACCGCGCGCACCGGCAGGCGCTAACTGCCGCCCACCTGCCGGGCCTTGTGCCGCTCCGGCCGCCGCGCCGCCGATAGCTTCGAAACACACCGGGGGCCGCGCCCCACCGGTCCACACCCCACCGAGGAGAGCACCATGACGAACCCGTTCGAGGACGACAACGCCGGCTACCTGGTGCTGGTCAACGACGAGAACCAGCACTCGCTCTGGCCGGTCTGGATCGACGTGCCGGCCGGCTGGACGAGCGTCCACGGGGAGGCGTCCCGCCAGGAGTGCCTCGACTGGATCGAGACCAACTGGACCGACATCCGCCCGGCCGGCCTGCTGGCCACCCTGGACCGGTGAGCGCACGATGCCGACCTGGGAGCTGACCCCCGGCCGCCCCGCCCTCACCCGGGTGCCGGCCGGCGCCGGCCTCGCCGAGGGCTGCGCCTGGCTGCGGGAGAACGAGGCCGAGCTGACCGCCGCGCTGCACGAGCACGGCACGATCTTCCTGCGCGGCCTGCCGGTGGCCTCCACCGAGGACGTCGCCGCCGTCCGCGACGTGCTGATCCCCGAGCCCACCCCGTACCGGGAGAAGGCCACCCCGCGCAGCGACTTCGGCGACGGCGTCTTCTCGTCCACCGACCTGCCGCCGGCCCAGTCGATCCGGATGCACAACGAGAACAGCTACACCCTGACCTTCCCCGGCCGGCTGCTCTTCGCCTGCCTGACCGCCCCCGAGGAGGGCGGCGCCACCCCGACCGCCGACGTCCGCAAGGTCCTGGCCCACCTGCCGGAGCACCTGGCGGCCCGCGGCCGGTCGTCCGGCTGGACGCTCACCCGCAACTACTCGGACTACGTCTCGCTCGGCTGGCGGACCGCCTTCGGCACCGAGGACCACGCCGAGGTGGAGCTGTACTGCAAGGAGAACGGCATCTCCTGGCAGTGGCAGCCGGACGGCAACCTGCGCACCAGCCAGCTGCGGCCGGCCACCGTCCACCACCCGCACACCGGCGAGGAGGTCTGGTTCAACCACCTCGCCTTCTGGAACGAGTGGTCGCTGGACCCGGACATCCGGGAGGCCATGGTCGACGAGTTCGGCCCGGACGGCCTGCCGTTCAACACCGGCTTCGGGGACGGCGAGCCGCTCTCCCGGGAGGACGTGGACGCGCTGAACGCCGCCTACGAGGCCGCCACCGTCCGCGAGACCTGGCAGGTCGGCGACGTGATGCTGGTCGACAACGTGCTCTGCGCGCACGGCCGCGACCCCTACCGCGGCGACCGGAAGATCGCCGTCGCGATGGGCCGCCCGGTCGACGTCCTGGACTGCCGCCCCACCGTGCTGCCCACGGCAGTGCCCGCCTGACGCCCCACCACCAACCGCGCCATGACGTGAGCAGAGGAAGCACCGTGATCCCGGTTTCGTACGCACAACAGCGTCTCTGGCTGATCGACCAGATCGAAGGACCGACCGCGCTCTACAACCTGCCGTTCGCGGTCCGCCTGCGCGGCTCGCTCGACACCGCCGCGCTGCGCGCAGCGACGGCGGACGTGGTCGACCGGCACGAGGCCCTGCGCACGGTGTTCCCGGTGGACGGGGGCGTCCCGGTGCAGCGGATCCTGCCGAGCGCGCAGGCGCAGCCCTCCTTCGAGACGGTGGACTGCACGCCGGCGGACTACCCCGCCCTGCGGGACCGGGCCGCCGCCGGCACCTTCGACCTGAGCGCCGAACTGCCCATCCGGGTCACGGTCTTCTCGCTCGCACCGACCGAGCACGTGCTGCTCGTCGTGCTCCACCACATCGCCGGCGACGGCTGGTCGCTCGGCCCGCTGCTGCGCGACCTCGCCACCGCCTACCGGGCCCGGCTGGCCGGCACCGCCCCCGACTGGGAGCCGCTGCCGGTCCAGTACGCCGACTACGCGCTCTGGCAGCGCGACCTGCTCGGCGACGAGACCGACCCGGACAGCCTGATGAGCCGTCAACTCGACTACTGGAGAGGAGCCCTGGCAGGAGTCCCGGAGGAGCTGGAGCTGCCGGCGGACCGCCCCCGGCCGCCCGCCCCGACCGGCGCCGCGGACGCCGTCGCCTTCGCGTACGGACCGGAGCTGCACGCCGCCCTGCTCGGCCTGGCCCGCCGGCACCGCTCCACCCTGTTCGCCGTCCTCCAGGCCGGCCTGGCCGCCCTGTTCACCCGGCTCGGCGCCGGTACCGACATCCCGCTCGGCACCGGTGTGGCGGGCCGCTCGGACGAGGCGCTGAACGACCTGGTCGGCTTCTTCGTCAACACCCTGGTGCTGCGCACCGACACCTCGGGCGACCCGTCCTTCGCCGAACTCGTCGACCGGGTCCGGGAGGCGCAGCTGGACGCCTTCGCCCACCAGGACGTGCCGTTCGAGCGGCTGGTCGAGGAGGTCAACCCGGCCCGTGCGCTCGGCCGCCACCCGCTGTTCCAGACCCTGCTCGTGCTGCAGAACCACGAGGAGGGCGAACTCGGCCTGCCCGGGCTGGAGTCGGAGTCCGAGCCGCTGGGCCTGCGGGTCGCCAAGTTCGACCTGAACATCGGCATCACCGAGCAGCGCGCCGCCGACGGCGCCCCGGCCGGTCTCACCGGCTCGGTCGAGTACGCGGCCGACCTGTACGACCGGGCCACCGTCACCACCCTGTTCGATCGGCTCGGCCGGCTGCTGGCGGCCGCGGCCGCCGACCCGCAGGCCCCGATCGGCGCCCTGGACGTGCTCGGCGCCGAGGAGCGGGCCCGGATCCTGGACGACTGGAACGCCACCGCGGCGCCCGTGCGCCCCGGCTCGCTGCCCGAGCTGTTCGAGGCGCAGGCGGCCCGCACCCCGGACGCGACCGCGCTGGTCCACGACGGCGGCACGGTCGGCTACGCCGAGCTCAACACCCGCGCCAACCGGCTCGCGCATCACCTGATCGCCTGCGGCGTCGGCCCGGAGAGCCCGGTCGCGCTGCTGATGGAGCGCTCGGTCGAGCTGGTCGTCGCCACCCTCGCGGTGCTCAAGGCCGGCGGCTGCTACGTCCCGATGCACGCGAGCCTGCCGCCCGAGCGGATGGCCGCGCTGCTCGCCGACACCGGCGCACCCGTGCTGCTCACCGACCGGGCCGACCCGGGCTTCCCGCACACCGCCGCCGTGGTCCGCCCCGGCGACGAGGCGGGCGCGCCCGAGCACGACCCCGGCCTGCCCGTCCACCCCGACCGGCTCGCCTACGTGATGTTCACCTCCGGCTCCACCGGCACCCCCAAGGGCGTCGCCGTCCGGCACCGGGACGTGGTCGACCTGGCCGCAGACCGCCGCTGGCAGGACGGCCGGCACGAGCGGATCCTGCTGCACTCCCCGCACGCCTTCGACGCCGCCACCTACGAGCTGTGGACGCCGCTGCTCGCCGGCGACAGCGTGGTGGTCGCCCCGCCCGGCGGGCTGGACGCCGCCGCGCTGCACGCCGTCGCCACCCGGCACGGCGTCACCGCGGTCTTCCTCACCAAGGCGCTCTTCGACCTGGTCGCCGAGCAGGCGCCGGAGACCTTCCGCGCCCTGCGGGTGGTGCTGACCGGCGGCGAGGCCGCCTCCGGCACCCTGATGCAGCGGGTCCTCGACCACTGCCCCGACCTGCTGCTCGCCCACGTCTACGGCCCCACCGAGGCCACCACCTTCGCCACCCACCACCACCTCGTCCCGGCCGACCTGGCCGGCGCCCGGGCCCCGATCGGCGGCCCGCTCGACAACATGCGCGCGTACGTCCTGGACGCCCGGCTGCGGCCGGTGCCGCCCGGCGTGCCCGGCGAGCTGTACGTCGCCGGAGCGGGCCTGGCGCGCGGCTACTGGCGCCGCCCGGGGCTGACCGCCGAGCGCTTCGTCGCCGACCCGTACACGCCCGGCGTCCGTATGTACCGCACCGGCGACCTGGTGCGCCGCCGCGCGGACGGCGCGATCGAGTTCCTCGGCCGGATCGACGGCCAGGTCAAGGTGCGCGGCTTCCGGATCGAGCTCGGCGAGATCGAGGCCGCCCTCTCCGGCCACCCGGCCGTCCGCCAGGTCATCGTCGTCGCCCGCGAGGACCGCCCCGGCGACACCCGGCTGGTCGGCTACTGCGCGGCAGCGGACGACGACCCCGAACTCGCCGCCGAGCTGCGGCAGTTCGCCGCCCGCACGCTTCCCGGCTACATGGTCCCCGCCGCCGTGCTGGTGCTGCCGGCGCTGCCGCTCAACGCCAACGGCAAGGTCGACCGCCGCGCCCTGCCCGCCCCCGACCTCGGCGGCGACTCGACCGGCCGCGCCCCGCGCGACGAGCGCGAGCGCGCCCTGTGCGAGCTGTTCGGCGAGATCCTCGGCATCGAGGGCATCACCATCGACGACGACTTCTTCGAGCTGGGCGGCCACTCCCTGCTCGCCACCCGCCTGGTCGGCCGGGCCCGCGCCGAACTCGGCGCCGAGCTGGCCATCGCCGACCTCTTCCAGGCACCGACCGTCGCCGCCCTCACCGCCCGGCTGTCCACCGGGCCGGCCCGCCCGGCGCTGCGCCCCGAGCCCCGGCCCGAGCGGCTGCCGCTCTCCTTCGCCCAGCGCCGGCTCTGGTTCCTCGGCCAGGCCGAGGGCCCCGCCGCGACCTACAACGTCTCGCTCGCGCTGCGGCTGACCGGCCCGCTCGACGCCGCCGCCCTCGAACGCGCCCTCGGCGACGTGGCCGAGCGGCACGAGAGCCTGCGCACCGTCTTCGGCGCCCACGACGGCGTGCCCCACCAGCGGGTGCTGGCCGCCCCGCCCGCGCCGCTGCTCACCGTCACCGACCGCCCGGCCGAGGAGCTGGTCGGCCACACCTTCGACCTGGCCGTCGACGTCCCGCTGCACGCCTACCTGCGCCCGGCCGGCCCGGACGAGCACGTCCTGCTCCTGGTCATGCACCACATCGCCAGCGACGGCTGGTCGCTGCGCCCGCTCTTCCGCGACCTCGCCGAGGCCTACACGGCCCGGCTGGGCGGCGAGCGGCCGGTGTGGCAGCCGCTGCCGGTGCAGTACGCCGACTACACCCTCTGGCAGCACCGGCTGCTCGGCGCGGACTCCGACCCGCAGAGCCTGCTCGGCGGCCAGCTCGCCCACTGGCGCGAGGCCCTGGCCGGCCTGCCGGACGAGCTGGCGCTCCCGCTGGACCGCCCCCGGCCGCCGGTCGCCTCGCACCGCGGCGACGTCGTCCCGCTGGAGCTGGACGAGGCCCTGCACGCCCGGCTGGCCGCGCTGGCCGCCGAACACGGGGCGACGCTGTTCATGGTGCTCCAGGCCGCCTTCGCCACCCTGCTGCACCGCTTCGGCGCCGGTGAGGACCTGCCGATCGGCACCCCGCTGGCCGGCCGTCTGGACCAGGCGCTGGACGAGCTGGTCGGCTTCTTCGCCAACACCCTGGTGCTGCGCACCGACCTCTCCGGCCGGCCGGCCTTCGCCGAGCTGCTGGGCCGGGTCCGGGAGGCCGACCTGGCTGCCTACGCGCACCAGGACGTGCCGTTCGAGCGGCTGGTCGAGGAGCTCAACCCGGCCCGCACGCTGGCCCGGCACCCGCTCTTCCAGGTGATGATCGCCTTCGACAACACCGCCGGCGGCGGCCCGGAGTTCCCCGGCACCCGCGCCGCGTACGAGCCGCTGGGCCTGCCCACCACCGCCTTCGACCTCACCCTCAACCTCTCCGAGCGACACCACCCGGACGGCTCCCCGGCCGGCCTGGACGGCGGCCTGGAGTTCGCCACCGACCTGTTCGAGCGGAGCACCGCCGAGCGGCTCGCCGCCGCGCTCGCCCTGATCCTGCGCCAGGTCGCCGCCGACCCGCACCGCCCGGTCGCCGACCTGGAGGTGCTGGACGAGGACGGCCGGGCCGCCCTGGCCCGCTGGCACGACACCAACCGGCCGGGCGCCGACACCCTCGTCCCGGCCGCCTTCGCCGCCCAGGCCGCGGCCACGCCCGACGCCGTCGCCCTGGTCTTCGGGGAGACCCGGCTCAGCTACGCCGAGCTGGACGCCCGGGCCGACCGGCTGGCGCACGACCTGGCGGCCGCCGGGGTCGGCCCGGACGCGGTGGTCGCCCTGGCGCTGCCCCGCTCCGCCGAGTCGGTGGTCGCGGTGCTCGCCGTGCTGAAGGCCGGCGCCGCCTTCCTGCCGCTGGACGCCGACTACCCGCGGGACCGGATCGCCCACATGCTGGCCGACGCCCGCCCGGCCGCCGTGCTCACCACCGACGGCTGGCCGCTGCCCGACGTCCTGGACGGCCTGCCGGTCATCCTGGCCGACGACGCGGCCCGGGCCGACGACCGGGCCGACCGGCCCGCCGGCGCCCCGCCGGTGCGGATCGGCCCCGACCACGCCGCCTACGTCATCTACACCTCCGGCTCCACCGGCCGCCCCAAGGGCGTCGTGGTCCGCCACGGCGGCCTGGCCAACCTGCTCGCCTTCCACCGCGCCGAGACCGTCGGCGCCGCCGAACGGGCCCACCCGGGCCGCCGGTTCAGGTTCGCCCAGGTCGGCTCGCTCTCCTTCGACACCGCACTCGAATCGCTGCTCTGGATGGTCGCCGGGCACGAGCTCCACCTGCTCGACGACGAGCTGCGCCGCGACGCCTCCGCCGTCGTGCGCCACGCCGAGCAGGCCGGCGTCGACGTCTTCGACCTCACCCCCGGCCACGCCGAGCGGCTGGTCGAGGAGGGCCTGCTGACCCGCTGCCGGCCCGCGCTGGTGATGGTCGGCGGCGAGGCCGTCGGCCAGGCCCTGTGGACCGCCCTGACCGCCGCCCCGGACACCGTGGCGCTCAACATGTACGGCCCCACCGAGTGCACCGTCGACGCGGTGTTCCACCGGCTGGACGGCGCCGAGCGCCCGCTGATCGGCCGCCCGCTTCCCAACCTGCGCGCCCACGTCCTGGACGCGGCCCTGCGGCCGGTGCCCGCCGGTGTCCCCGGCGAGCTCTACCTGAGCGGCGCCGGCCTGGCCCGCGGATACCTCGGCCGCCCCGGCCTGACCGCCGAGCGCTTCGTCGCGAACCCGCACACGCCGGGAACTGGGCCCCTCCTGCCCGGCGGCGGGCAAGGAGGGAGGATGTACCGCACCGGCGACCTGGTCCGCCGCCGCGCCGACGGCGAGATCGAGTTCCTGGGCCGCACCGACCACCAGGTCAAGGTGCGCGGCTTCCGGATCGAGCTCGGCGAGATCGAGGCCGTCCTCACCGCCCACCCGGACGTCCTGCGGGCCGCCGTGCTGCCGTACGAGGACGGCACCGCCGGCACCCGGCTGGTCGCCTATGCGGTCGGCGCCCCGGACCTCGACCCGGCCGCGCTGCGCGCCCACGCCGGCGCCGCCCTGCCCGACTACATGGTGCCGGCCGCCGTGGTGACGCTGGCCGAGCTGCCGCTCACCGTCAACGGCAAGCTGGACCGGGCCGCGCTGCCGGCCCCCGACTTCACCGCGACCGCCGGCGGCCGGGCCCCCCGCACGGCGCGCGAGGAGATCCTCTGCGGGCTCTTCGGCGAACTCCTCGGCGTCGAGGGCGTCACCGTCGACGACGACTTCTTCGCCCTCGGCGGCCACTCGCTGCTCGCCACCAAGCTGCTGAGCCGGGTCCGCGCCGCCCTCGGAGCCGAGTTGGGCATCCGGGACGTCTTCGAGGCACCGACCGTGGCCGGCCTCGCCCAGCGGCTGGACGGCGCCGAGGCCCGCCTCCCGCTCACCGCCGGCCGGGCCCGGCCGGAGCTGGTGCCGCTCTCCTTCGCCCAGCAGCGGCTCTGGCTGATCGACCGGATGGAGGGCCCGAGCGCGCTCTACAACATGCCGCTCGCCCTGCGCCTGACCGGCGGACTCGACACCGACGCGCTGGCCACCGCCCTCGGCGACCTGGCCGGCCGGCACGAGGTCCTGCGCACGGTGATAGCCGAGCACGACGGCGAGCCGCACCAGCTCATCCTGCCGCCCGCCGCGAAGCTGCCGCTCGAACTGCTGGACTGCGCACCGGAGTCGGTGGACGCCGAGGTCGACCGGCTCGCCCGGCGCCCGTTCGACCTGGCCGCCGAGGCCCCGATCCGCGCCACCCTGCTCCGGATCGCGCCCGAGGACCACGTGCTGGTGGTCGCCCTGCACCACATCGCCGGCGACGGCTGGTCGATGGGCCCGCTGCTCACCGACCTCGCCGAGGCCTACACGCTCCGCCTCGGCGGCGAGCGCCCCGCCCGGCAGCCGCTGCCGGTCCAGTACGCCGACTACGCACTCTGGCAGCGCGACCTGCTCGGCGACGAGAGCGACCCGGAGAGCCTGATCTCACGTCAGCTCACCTACTGGCGCGAGACGCTGGCCGATCTCCCCGAGGAGCTCGCGCTCCCGGTGGACCGCCCGCGCGGCACCCGCTCCGACCACCGCGGCGACCGGGTGGCCCTGCCGATCGACGCCGAACTGCACCGCCGCCTCGTCGAGCTGTCACGCGAGCACCGGGTCACCCTGTTCATGACCTTCCAGGCCGCGCTGGCCGCACTGCTCACCCGGCTCGGCGCCGGCACCGACGTGCCGATCGGCTCGGTGGTCGCCGGCCGCTCCGACGAAGCGCTGGACGACCTGGTCGGCTTCTTCATCAACACCCTGGTGCTGCGCACCGACACCTCCGGCGACCCGACCTTCGCCGAACTGCTCGGCCGGGTCCGGGAGACCGGCCTCGGCGCCTACGCCCACCAGGACGTGCCGTTCGAGCGGCTGGTCGAGGAGCTCAACCCGGCCCGATCGCTCGCCCGGCACCCGCTCTTCCAGGTGGCGATGGTCCTGCAGTCCAACGCCGAGGCCGAGTTGGAGCTGGCCGGGCTGCGCGCCGAGGCGCTGCCGGCCGGCACCGGGGTCGCCAAGTTCGACCTCAACGTGACCCTGGAGGAGTTCTTCGGGCCCGACGGCGCCCCCGCCGGGCTGGACTGCGCGATCGACTTCGCCACCGACCTGTTCGACCGGGAGACCGCCGAGTCGCTGGCGGCCCGCTTCGGGCGCCTGCTCACCGCCGTGGCCGCCGCGCCCGGGCGCCGGATCGGCCGGGTCGACCTGCTCGCCGAGGACGAGCGCGCCGGCCTGCTGGGCGGCCACCGGCCGCTGCCGGCCGGCCTGCCGCTGGTCCCGGCAGCCTTCGCCGAGCGCGTCGCGCAGACCCCCGACCTGACCGCCCTGGTCTTCGAGGGCACCCGGCTGACCTACGCCCGGCTGGACGCCCGGGCCAACCGGCTGGCGCACGGCCTGGCGGCCGCCGGGGTCGGCCCGGAGTCGGTGGTCGCGCTCGCCCTGCCCCGCTCGGTGGACACCGTGGTCGCCCAGCTGGCGGTGCTCAAGGCCGGCGCCGCCTTCCTCCCGCTGGACGCCGAGTACCCGCGCGAGCGCACCGCCCACATGCTCGCCGACGCCCGCCCGGCCGCGGTGCTCACCACCGACGGCTGGCCGCTGCCCGACGTCCTGGACGGCCTGCGCGTGCTGCGCACCGACGAGGAGCTGTGGGCGGCGCAGCCCGCCGACGCACTCCCCGTCCGGGTCGGCCCGGCGCACGCCGCCTACGTGATCTACACCTCCGGCTCCACCGGCCTGCCCAAGGGCGTGGTGGTGAGCCACGGTTCGATCGCCGGGCTGCTGGCCGCGCACCAGGCCGAGACGTTCGGCGAGCCCGAGCGGATGCACGGCCGGCTCCGCGCCGCGCTGACCGCCTCGCTCTGCTTCGACGCCTCCTGGAACAGCCTGCTCTGGATGGTCGCCGGCCACGAGCTGCACCTGATCGGCAACGACCTGCGCCGGGATCCGGCGGCCCTGGTCCGGCACCTGCGGGCGGTCGGCGTCGACGCCCTCAACCTCACCCCGTCCTACGCCGAACAGCTCATCGCCGAGGGCCTGCTGGACGCGCCCGCACCGCGCGTGGTGCTGCTCGGCGGGGAGCCGATCGGCCGGGCGCTCTGGACCCGCCTGCGCGAGGCCCCGCACACCACCGGCCACAACCTGTACGGGCCCACCGAGTGCACCGTCGACACCCTGCTCCAGGCCTACGCCGGCTCCGAGCGGCCGTCCCTCGGCCACACCGTGCTCGGCACCCGCGCCCACGTCCTGGACGAGCACCTGAACCCCGTCCCCGTCGGCGTCCCCGGCGAGCTCTACCTGGCCGGGGACAGCCTGGCCCGCGGCTACCTCGGCCGCCCCGGCCTGACCGCCGAGCGCTTCGTCGCGAACCCGTTCGCGGCCGGCACCCGGATGTACCGCACCGGCGACCTGGTCCGGCGCACCCGCGGCGGCGGCCTCGACTACCTCGGCCGCACCGACCACCAGGTCAAGGTGCGCGGCTTCCGGATCGAGCCGGGCGAGATCGAGCAGGTGCTGACCCGCCACGAGGCCGTCCGCCAGACGGTGGTCGTGCTGCACGAGGCCGACGGCGACCGCCGGCTCGTCGGCTACTGCGCGACGGCCGCGCCGAGCCCCGAACTCGCGCTCGAACTGCGGCGGTTCGCTGCCGAGACGCTGCCCGGCCACATGGTCCCGGCCGCCGTGGTCACCCTCGCCGCACTGCCGCTGACCGGCAGCGGCAAGGTCGACCGGCGGGCCCTGCCCGCCCCGGACTTCGGGCTCTTCGCCGGCGGCCGGGCCGCCCGCACCGCCCGCGAGGAACTGCTCTGCGGCCTCTTCGCCGAGGTCCTCGGCCTGACCGCGGTCGGCATCGACGACGACTTCTTCACCCTCGGCGGCCACTCGCTGCTCGCCATCAAGCTGGTCAGCCGGGTCCGCACCGCCCTGGGCTCCGAGCTGGACATCCGGGACGTCTTCGAGGCACCGACGGTGGCCGGCCTGGCCCAGCGGCTGGACGGCGCCGGGGCCCGCCTCCCGCTCACCGCGGCCGCCGAGCGCCCCGAGCGGGTACCGCTCTCCTTCGCCCAGCGGCGGCTCTGGCTGATCGACCGGATGGAGGGCCCGAGCGCCCTCTACAACCTCCCGCTCGCCCTGCGCCTGACCGGCGCCCTCGACACGGACGCGCTGGCCGCCGCCCTGGACGACCTGGCCGCCCGGCACGAGAGCCTGCGCACCGTGATCGCCGAGCACGACGGCGAGCCCTACCAGCAGGTCGTCGAACCCGCCGCGGCCCGCGTCCCGTTCGAGCGCCGCACCGAGGCGCCGGCCGACCTCGCCGCCGCCCTGGCCGCCTGCGCCGGCCTCCCGTTCGACCTGGCCGCCGAACTGCCGGTCCGGGCCCACCTGCTCCCGCTCGCCGCCGACGAGCACCTGCTGCTCCTGGTACTGCACCACAGCGCCGGCGACGGCTGGTCGATGGGCCCGCTGATCGCCGACCTCGCCGAGGCCTACGCCGCGCGCCTCGGCGGCGAGCCGCCGGCCTGGCAGCCGCTGCCGGTCCAGTACGCCGACTACGCACTCTGGCAGCGCGACCTGCTCGGCGACGAGGCCGACCCGGAGAGCCTGATCGCTCGCCAGCTCGCCCACTGGCGCGAGGCGCTGGCCGGTCTCCCCGAGGAGCTGGCGCTCCCGGTGGACCGTCCCCGGCGCGCCGACAGTGGCCACCGCGGGGACCGGGTGGTCGTCCCGCTCGGCGCCGAACTCCACCGCGCGCTGGTCGAGTTGGCCCGCGAGCACCGGGTGACGATGTTCATGACGCTGCAGGCCGGCCTGGCCGCGCTGCTCACCCGGCTCGGCGCCGGCACCGACGTGCCGATCGGCTCGGTGGTCGCCGGCCGCTCCGACGAAGCGCTGGACGACCTGGTCGGCTTCTTCGTCAACACCCTGGTGCTGCGCACCGACACCTCCGGCGACCCGACCTTCGCCGAACTGCTGCGCCGGGTCCGGGAGACCCAGCTGGACGCCCACGCCCACCAGGACGTGCCGTTCGAGCGTCTCGTCGAGGAGCTCAACCCGGCCCGCTCGCTGGCCCGCCACCCGCTCTTCCAGGTGATGCTGCTGCTCCAGGGCGGCACCGGCGGCGAACCGCTCGACCTGGCCGGCCTGCGCGCCGAGGTCGAACCGGTCGGCGGCTACGCGGCCAAGTTCGACCTCTCCATCGGCATGGGCGAGTCCTTCGACGCCGACGGCGCCCCCGCCGGCCTGGAGTGCGCGATCGACTTCGCCACCGACCTGTTCGACCGGGAGACCGCCGAGTCCATCGCCGTCCGCTACGGCCGCCTGCTCGCCGCGGTGGCCGCCGACCCGGCGCAGCCGATCGGCCGGGCCGACCTGCTCGCCGAGGACGAGCGTGCCGAGCTGCTGGCCCCCGGGGCCGGCCTGCCGGATGGACTGCCGCTGCTGCCCGCCGCCTTCGAGGCGCAGGCCGTCCGCACCCCGGACGCCGTCGCGCTGGTCGCCGGCCCGGCCGCGCTGACCTACGCCGAGCTGAACGCCCGCGCCAACCGCCTCGCCCACCGCCTGATCGCGGCGGGCGCCGGCCCGGACGCGGTGGTCGCCCTGGCGCTGCCGCGCTCCGCCGAGACCGTGGTCGCCCTGCTCGCGGTGCTCAAGGCGGGTGCCGCCTCGCTCCCGCTGGACGCCGAGTACCCGGCCGACCGGACCGCCGCCATGCTGGCGGACGCCGCGCCCGCCCTCGTCCTCACCGACGACCGCTGGCCGCTGCCCGAGCTGCTGGACGGCCTGCCCGTCCACCGCCTCGACCGGGCCGGCACCGGCCACCCCGCCGACGCCGGCCACCCCGCCGACCACGGCCGCTCCGCCGACTCCGGGAGCGCGACGGCCGACCCGGCCCCGCGCGCCACCGCGGCCGACGCCGCCTACGTGATCTACACCTCCGGCTCCACCGGCCGCCCCAAGGGCGTGGTGGTGGCCCACGGCTCGATCGCCGCGCTGCTCGCCGCGCACCGGGCCGGCCCGATCGGGGCCGCAGAACGCGCCCACGGCCGGCTCAAGGTCGCCCTCACCGCCTCGCTCTGCTTCGACGCCTCCTGGGACGGCCTGCTCTGGATGATCGCCGGCCACGAGCTGCACCTGGTCGCCGACGACGTCCGCCGCGACGCCGCCGCACTGGTCGGGCACATCCGCACGGAGCGGATCGGCGTCCTGGAGGTCACCCCCTCCTACGCCGAACTGCTACTGGAAGAGGGCCTGTTGAACACCCCCGCGCCGCAGCTGGTGCTGCTCGGCGGCGAGGCCGTCGGCCAGGCACTCTGGACCCGGCTGCGCGAGGCCCCGCACACCGCCGGCCACAACCTCTACGGGCCCACCGAGTCCACCGTCGACGCCCTCACCCAGCCGTTCGCGGACACCGAGCGGCCCTCGCTCGGCCGGCCCGTGCCCGGCACCCGCGCCCTCGTCCTGGACGAGCACCTGAACCCCGTCCCGGCCGGTGTCCCCGGCGAGCTCTACCTGAGCGGCGCCGGCCTGGCCCGCGGCTACCTCGGCCGCCCCGGCCTGACCGCCGAGCGCTTCGTCGCGAACCCGTTCGCGGCCGGCACCCGGATGTACCGCACCGGCGACCTGGTCCGCCGCACCCGTGCGGGCGGGCTGGAGTACCTGGGCCGCACCGACCACCAGGTCAAGATCCGCGGCTTCCGGATCGAACCCGGCGAGATCGAGCACGTGCTGACCGGCCATCAGCTGGTCCGGGCCGCCACCGTGGTGGCCCGCGAGGACGGCACGGCCGGCCCCCGGCTGGTCGCCTACGTGGTCGCCGACGGCCCGCTCGACCCGGCCGACCTGCGCGCCTTCGCGGCCGAGTCGCTGCCCGGGTACATGCTCCCGGCCGCGTTCGTCCCGCTCGCCGCCCTGCCGCTGACCGCGAGCGGCAAGGTCGACCACCGCGCCCTGCCCGCACCGGACTTCACCGCCGCGCCGGCCGGGCGGGCCCCGCGGACCGCCCGCGAGGAACTGCTCTGCGGACTCTTCGCCGAGGTCCTCGGCCTGCCCGCGGTCTCCGTCGACGACGGCTTCTTCGACCTCGGCGGCCACTCGCTGCTGGCGATGAAGCTGCTCGGCCGGATCCGCGCCGCACTCGGCGCCGACCTCGGGATGCGGGCGCTCTTCGAGGCCCCCACCGTGGCCGGCCTGGCCCGCCGTCTCGACGCCGCCGGCCCGGCGGCCGACGCCCTGGACGTCCTGCTCCCGCTGCGCACCGGCGCACCGCACCGCGGTGACGGCACCGGCGGCAAGGCCCCGCTGTTCTGCGTCCACCCGGCCGCCGGCATCAGCTGGGTCTACTCCGGGCTGCTGCGCCACCTCGGCGCCGACCGGCCGGTCTACGGGCTCCAGGCCCGCGGCCTGCACGGCGGTTCCCCCGCCGACGTCGCCGAGATCGCCGAGGACTACGTGCGGCAGATCCGGGCCGTCCAGCCGGACGGGCCCTACCACCTGCTCGGCTGGTCCTTCGGCGCGGTGGTCGCCCAGGCGATGGCCGTCCGGCTCCAGGCCGAGGGCGGCGAGGTCGCCCTGCTGGCCCTGCTGGACGGCGCACCGGCCGCCCGGCCCGCCCTCCCCGCCGCGCCCTCCGACGAGCCCGTGGACACCCTCGCCGAGCTGCTCGCCTCGCTCGGCTACGACCCGGAGGACGGGCGCGGCCAGGCCGACCTCACCGCCCTGCTCGGCGAGGCCGCCGCCGTCCTGCCCGACGTCTTCGAGCACCACCGCAAGCTGATGGCCGAGCACGTGCCGGACCGCTACCGGGGGGACGCCGTCTTCTTCGGCGCCACCGTCGGCAAGCCCGCGGACTGGCCCTACGAGGAGGCCTGGCGGCCCTACATCGACGGCCGCATCGAGCACCACCGCGTCGCGTGCGAGCACGGCGCGATGACCCAGCCGGAGCCCGTCGCACGGATCGCCGCCGTGCTCGCCGAGAAGCTTGGAGCGTAGCCCGCCATGACCACTGTCTCCGTCGAGCCGCCCCCGCAGAAGGACCGGCCGAAGAGCCGCTGGGGCCTCTGGGCGCACAGCGACTTCCGCAAGCTCTGGATCGGTGAGACCACCAGCGGCCTCGGCACCGCCGTCGGCAACGTCGCGCTCGCCCTCGTCGCCGTCGTCACCCTGGACGCCAGCCCGTTCATGGTCGGCGTGCTGACCGCCTCCGCCTGGGTGCCCTGGCTCTTCCTCGGCCTGCTGGCCGGCGCCTGGGTGGACCGCTGGCCCCGGCTGAAGGTGATGCTGGTCTGCGACCTGCTGCTGCTGGTGCTGTTCGGCAGCGTGCCGGTGGCCGGCTGGTTCGACGCCCTGACGATGGCCCACCTGATCGCGGTGGCGGTGCTGGCCGGCTCGGTGAAGGTGTTCTTCTCCACCGCGTACAGCGCCGCCCTGCCCTCGCTGGTCGCCAAGCCCGACCTGCTGGAGGCCAACGTCAAGCTGCGCTCCGGGGAGTCCGCGGCCGAGATCGCCGGGCCCGGTGTGGCGGGCCTGCTCTCCCAGGCGTTCGGTGCGGCCAGCGGGCTGCTCGCCGACGCGGTCACCTACCTGGTCTCCGCGCTCTGCGTGGCCACCATCGAGACCGAGGAGAAGCCGCCGCCGGCCTCCGAGCGGCGCGGCATCCTGCGCGAGATCGGCGAGGGCGTCCGGTTCCTGGTCCGCGACCCGTACCTGCGCACGCTCGCCTCCTTCGCCGCGGTCGGCAACCTCGGCCTGAACGGCATCCAGGCGGTGCAGACCGTCTTCCTGGTCCGCAGCGTGGGCGTGACGCCCGGCGGCGTCGGCGCGGTCTTCGCGGTGGTGTCGATCGGCGGTCTGGCCGGGGCCGCCCTCGCCGGGCGGATCGCCCGCCGGCTGGGCACGGCGCGCGGACTGCTGCTCTGCGAGCTGGTGGTGGCGCCGTTCATCTTCCTGCTGCCGCTGGCCGGCGAGCGGCTGCCGCTGCCGGTCAGCGCGGTCGCCTGGTCGGTCGCGGTCTGCGGTGTGATCGCCGGGAACGTCATCGCCGGCAGCTTCTACCAGGCGTACTGCCCGCCCGCCATGATCGGCCGGATCCGGGCCAGCGCCTCGACCGTCAACTTCAGTGCGATCCCGCTGGGCGCCCTGCTCGGCGGCTGGCTGGGCGAGGTGCTCGGTGCCCGGACCACCATCTGGATCATGGCCGGCGTGCTCATGTCGGCCGGCGGGGTGCTGCTGGCCAGCCCGCTGCGCGGCCTGCGGAACTTCCCCGAGCGCCCCGCCTCCTCCTGACCCCCTCCCACCCTCGTCCTCCGGAGCCTGCCATGACCGCCACCACGCTGACCCGTCCCGGCTCGAACGCCGGCACCGACGCCTCCGCCTCCGGTGCTCCCGCCGCCGGTGCCCGCGCCGCCCGCCCGCGCCGGTACCTGATGTGCCGTCCGACCCACTTCGAGGTCAGCTACGCGATCAACCCGTGGATGGACCCGGCCGAGCCGGTGGACACCGACCTCGCGGTGGCCCAGTGGGAGCGGCTGTACCGGCTCTTCCGCGAGCTGGGCCACCGCGTGGACCTGATCGACCCGCTGCCCGGCCTGCCCGACATGGTCTACGCGGCGAACGGCGCCACCGTCGTCGACGGCCGGGTGCTCGGCGCCCGGTTCCGCAACGCCGAGCGGGCCGCCGAGGGGCCGGCGTACCTGGAGTGGTTCCGCGCCCGGGGGTTCGCCACCCACGACCCGGCGCACGTCAACGAGGGCGAGGGCGACATCCTGCTGACCGGCCGCTACCTGCTCGCCGGGCGCGGCTTCCGCAGCGTCTCCGCCGGGCACGCCGAGGCGCAGGAGTTCCTCGGCCGGCCGGTGATCGGCCTGGACCTCGTCGACCCGCGCTTCTACCACCTCGACACCGCGCTCAGCGTGCTGGACGGCGAGGAGATCATGTACTACCCGGGCGCGTTCTCCGCGGGCAGCCGGCGGGTGCTGCAGCAGCTCTTCCCGGACGCGGTGCTGGTGGACGAGGCGGACGCGGAGGCGTTCGGGCTCAACGTGGTCAGCGACGGCCTGCACGTCATCCACCCGGAGCCGGCCACCGGGGTGGCCGCCCGGCTGCGCGAGCGGGGCTTCCGGCCGATCGCGACGGACCTCTCCGAGCTGCTCAAGGGCGGTGGCAGCGTGAAGTGCTGCACGCTGGAGATCCGCGAGTAGCCCGGCCCCGCGAGGGCGCGCCGGGCCGGTCGCCGGTCACCTGGCCCGACACCTCGGCAGGCGGCCGACGGGCCGATCAACGAGACCGATCGACGCACGGTGCTCGTGCGTCGATCGGCCGTTGAACGCCCCTTGCCATGCTGGTCCCATCAGCCCGGAAGACCCCTTCCCACCAGGGAAGACACCTTAGGGAGACGTCATGGCGAAGCACTCGGTCCTCGGCAGCACCCGGATCCGCCTGGCCGCCGCCGGCCTCGGCCTGGTGATCGCCCTCGGCGCCGCCGGCACCGCGGCGGCGGACGACACCACCGGCACCGGCCGGACCACCACGACGACCACGACCACGACCACCGGCAGCACCGGCACCGGTTCGACGGGCACCGGGTCCACCGGCACCGGCACCACCGACCCGGGCACCGGCGGTGGCCACGGGGACTGGAACAGCACCGGGTCCTGAGCCCCGGCGCCGTCCCGGTCCGTCACGTCGAGGTCCGTCCCGTCCCGGTCCGCCGTCCGCAGTCCGCCCTCCAGCAGTGCGGCCGCTACGGATCGGCCAGCGCGAACGCCGGCTCCCGCAGCAGCCCGGCCACCTCGGCCGCCTCGGGCAGCCCCAGCCGGCGGAAGATCTCGAACGCCTGCCGCAACCGCGCCCCCGCCTCGGCCCCGCGCCCGAGCTCGGCCAGCGAGCGGCCCAGCACCACCAGCGCCTGCGCCTGGTCCCGCTCCGCCCCCAGCTCCTCGCAGAGCTCCAGCGCCTGCCCCGCCTGCTCCAGCGCCTCCTCCGCCCGCCCGAGCGAGCGCAGACTGTCCGCCAGCCGGTAGCGGGCGTGCGCGGCCCGGTCCCGCAGGCCGGCCGCCACCGCCACCGCCAGGCACTCGCCGAACCAGGTGACCGCCTCCTCGTGCCGGCCCAGCCCGTGCAGCGCCAGCCCCAGGACGTACAGCGTGTACGCCCGGCCCGGATCGTCCTGCCGGGTGCGCAGCTCGGCCAGCACCTCGTGGCAGATCGCCACCGCCTCATCCGCCCGGCCGCTGCGGACCCTGGCCAGCGCGGCGTTCACCGTCGTCACCAGCGCACCCGACCGGTGCCCCAGCCGGTTGGCCAGCAGCAGCGCCTCGTCGTAGTGGTCCACGGCCTCGTCGAAGCGGCTGAGGAACTGGCAGATCAGGCCCAGGTCGTTGAGCGCCTGCCGCAGGATCACGGTGTCCCCCGCGGCCCGCGCCCGTTCGGCCGCCTGCCGGGAGGCCGCCTCGGCGGCGTCCAGCCGGGTCGCGGCCAGCGCGACGTTGCCGCGCAGGAAGTGCGCCCGCCCCTCGGCGCGCGCGTCCTGGTTCCCGGCCGCCGCCGCGGCCAGCGCCTCGACCGTGGCGGCCAGTTGACGGCTCGGCGGGGTGAGCACGAACGGGGTGAGCGCGATCAGCAGGTCGATCGCCGCCCGCAGTGCCCGCCCGTCGGCGCCGCCCGGCCCGGCCTGCTCCGGCGCCGCTGCGCCGGCCTGCCCGGCCCCGGCCGGCGGAGCTGCCGCCGGCGGGCCACCGGCGAGCGCCGCGACCTGGGCCGCGAGCGCCACCGCACCCGCGCCCTCCGCCGCCGCCCACTCGCGCGCCGCCTCCCGGCCGGCCAGCGGCACACCCGCCGACCGGGCCGGCCCGAGCGCCCCGGCCGCCGGGTCGCCCGGCACGGCGTGCTGGAACGCGGTGCACGCGGTGGCCAGCAGGTGGTCCAGCAGCCGGTCCCGGGCGGCCGGCGCCTCCGCCTCGCCGTCCGCCGGACCGGCCCCCTCGGCCGGCCGCCGCCGCGCGAACGCCCGCAGCAGGTCGTGGTAGCGGTAGCGGCCCGGGAACGGCGACTCCACCATCGCCACGTCCACCAGCGCCTCCAACAGGTCCTCCGCGTCGTACTCGTCGAGGTCGAGCAGCGCGGCGGCGGCAGGCAGGCCGATGTCCGGCCCGTCCACCGAGGCGACCAGCCGGAAGGCCCTGGCCTGGTCGGCGGTCAGCTGGCGGTAGCTCAGTTCGAAGGCCGCGGCCACCGCGAGATCGCCGATCCGCAGCTCGTCGATCCGCCGCCGCTCCACCTGCAGGCGGCGGCTGAGCGTCGCCACCGTCCAGCCCGGCCGGGCCGCCAGCCGGGCGGCCACGATCCGCACCGCCAGCGGCAGGTGCCCGCAGGCCACCACCAGCTCCAGCGCCGCCTCGGGCTCGGCGGCCAGCCGCTCCGCCCCGATGGTGCGGCCGAGCAGGTCCAGCGCCTCGTCGGGCTGGAAGACGTCCAGGTCGACCTGGACGGTTGCGGGCAGCCCGGCCGGCCGGGTGCGGCCGGTGGTCAGCACCGCGCAGCCCACCGCGCCCGGCAGCAGCGGCCGGATCTGTGCGGCGTCCTTGGCGTTGTCGAGGACGATCAGCAGCCGCCGCCCGTCCACCACCGAGCGGAACAGCGCGGAGCGGGCGTCCAGCCCGTCCGGCACCGCGTCCGCGGCCACACCGAGCGCCACCAGGAACCCGCTCAGCACCGCCTCCGGATCGGCCGGGACGGGGTCCGAGCCGCGCAGGTCCACGTACAACTGACCGTCCGGGTAGGCGTCCCGGACGCGGTGCGCGACGTGCAGGGCCAGCGCCGTCTTGCCGACGCCGCCCATGCCGACCACGGTGGCCACCACCAGGGCCTGCGCCGAGGGCGTGCCGAGCGCCTCGTCCAGCACCCGGACGGTCACCGTCCGGCCGGTGAAGTCCGCCGCATCGGGCGGGAGTTGGGCGGGTCTGGGCACGGCGGCCGGCCGGGCTGCCCGGCCGGCCCCCTCCGGCTCCGCCGCGGCCTCCGCCGGCCCCTCCGCCTCGGTGGCGGGCGCCTGCGGCCCCGCGCTCCGCGCCGCCGCGGACTCGGCGCGCACCTGCTCGGGCGCGGCCAGCGACGGGTCGCCCTCCAGGATCCGCCGGTGCAGCAGCTCCAGTTCGGCGCCCGGCCCGACGCCCAGCTCGGCCAGGAACAGCTGCCGCACGCCGCGGAACACCGCCAGCGCGTCCGCCTGCCGTCCGGCCTGGTAGAGCGCGCGCATCAGCAGCCCGTACGCCCGCTCGTGCAGCGGGTGCTCGGTGGTGAGCGCGGTCAGCTCGGGGATGCAGCGCGAGTACCGGCCGAGCCCGAGGTCCAGGCCGATCCGCTCCTCCAGGAGGGTCAGCCGCAGCTCCTCCAACCGCTGCCGGTGCCGCTCCGCGAACGGCCCCGGGATGCCCGCCAGCGGCTCGCCCTGCCAGAGGTCGAGGGCCTGGTTGAGCAGGTCGCGGGCGCGCAGCGGCTGCCCGGCCGCCGCGGTCCGCTCGGCCTCGGCGGCCAGCGACTCGGCCTGCGCCGCGTCCACCGCGAGCTTCGGCAGCAGCAGCCGGTAGCCGTCGCCCATCGAGACCAGCACGCTCGGCGCGGCCCGGTCCTCCCCGCCGGCACCGCCCTCGGTGCCCTCGTCGAGGATCTTGCGCCAACGCCAGGCGTAGGTGCGCACGGTGGTCATCGCCGCGTTCGGCGGCTCCTCGCCCCACAGCGCGGCGATCAGATCGGTGGCACTCGCCGCATGCCCGGGCCGCAACAGCAGCACGGCCAGCATGGCCTGCTGCTGCGGACTGCCCACCTTGAGCACCGCCGCGCCGCGGTGAGCGCGCATCAGACCGAGTAACGAAAAACGGAGATCGCCCAAATCCAGCCCCCAGCCACCCCGGACTGTGCCCGCCCCGCTCGTGCACACGTCACATTTGTGCCACCTATTAATCACAGCGTCACGCCCGGTGTCGAGACACCGTTGAGCGTGCGGTGACCGGACGTTGAACCCCACCCGGCAGAATCGAACCGTGCCGGGGGCCGCCGGGGACGGTCCGGCCCGGCCCCGGCACCGCCCTGACCCCCGGCGCGGGGAGAACCTCCGCGCCCCGAACTCCCCCACCGCCCAAGGCTGCTGCGCCGCGGGTCGGCACACCCCGCCCCGGCCGCCGCCCTGACGGCCGGGGGCCCGCGCCCCGGATCCGCCCGCCCCGCCGTCGGCCGCCGGTGGCATCGGGCCATGACGAGATCTTCGGAGGCGGACGTCCGTGAACACCGCACTGCTGTACCACCTGCTCGACGTCGACCCGGCCGACGGGCCGGCCGAACTGCTCCGCCGCGCCCGCGCCAGCCGCCGCCTGCCCTACCTGGTGCTCTCCTCCCTCGCCCGCGACGACGTCCGGATGGGCGAGCCCGCCCGCGCCGAGCTCCGCCGCGCCCGCGCCCGCGCCGACCACTACGCCCGGCTCGCCCGCGACCTCGCCCGCGCCACCGGCATCCGCGCCATCCGCGGGCTGCCGCTCGCCGGGTACTACCCGCCCGGCCTGCTCCGCCCGCAGAACGACCTCGACCTCGTCGCCCCCGGCGAGGCCGCGCTCTGGCAGGCGGTGATCCGGCTGGTCACCGAGCACCCCGTGGAGCGGATCGAGGTCACCCTGCTCGGCGACCGCCCGCACCACACCGCCGTCACCGTCCAGTGGCCCGCCGACGACCCGCTGGTCGACCCGTGGTACCGGGTCCGCCTGGTCACCGCCGCGCTGGCCGGCGACGGCGCCGGCGTACCGGTCCGCCCGTACCTGGTCGCCGACGACCACGTCGAGTGCCTGATCGCGCTCGCCGAGGAGGGCCTCACCCGGGCGTTCCGCCCGGACGACGTGGTCGACGTCGCCGCGCTCGCCGGGCAGCCCTTCGAGCCGGACGAGACCGCCGCCGTCATCGCCGCCTACCGCGTCGCCCCCGAGGCCGCCGCGCTGCTGGACCTCGCCGCCGCCCACACCCCGCTCGGCCGGCTCGCCCCGGTCCGCGCCGCCCTGGAGGCCGAGCTGGCCCCCGAGCACCGCCGCCGCGCGGAGGCCGCCGTCGCCCCCCGCGGACTCGCCCGGCACGGCAGCCTGCTGCGGCGCACGGTCATCCGCCACGACTGGGACGAGGCGCAGCTGCTGCCCACTCCCGACGCCACCGTGCTGCTCACCCCGGTCGCCGACTACCTGCTGACCGCCGCCCCCGGGAGCACCACGGCCGCCCAGCGCACCGCCGCCTTCGCCGCCCTGCACCACTGGGACGCCCTCTGCTGACCGCCCGGCCGCCGGACCGACCGCCCCGGCCGGGCGCGGTGGCCGGCGGCGCGTGAGGTCCCGGTTCCAGGAAGCCGATTTGCTGCCGCGGCAAACTTTCTGGGCCCACGCCGCCGGACCGTCCGAGCATGGGGCGACACCCCGTCACGGACCGGAGGACCACCCTTGACCACGACGATCGCGGCTGCGCCACCGGCATCGGACGCACGCCGGCGCTGGACGGTGCTGGCCGTCTGCGCACTCAGCATGTTCCTGGTGGGCCTGGACACCACCATCGTCAACGTCGGCCTGCCCGCGATCGGGGCGGGCCTGGGCACCGGCACCCGCGGCCTGGAGTGGGTCGTGGACGCCTACACGGTGGTCCTGGCCAGCCTGCTGATCGTCTCCGGCGCGCTGGCCGACCGCTTCGGGCGGCGCCGGGTGTTCCGGTGCGGGCTGCTGGTCTTCGGCGCCGCGTCCCTGGTCTGCGCGGTCGCCCCGTCGCTCGGCGTCCTGGTCGCGGCCCGGGCCGTCCAGGGCATCGGGGCCTCGATGCTGAGCCCGGTGGCCCTGGCGATCGTGGTGGCCGCGCTGCCCGACCCCAAGGAGCGGGCCCGGGCGATCGGCATCTGGGCCTCGGTGTTCGGGCTGAGCCTGGCGGCCGGCCCGGTCACCGGCGGCGCGCTGATCGCGGCGCTCGGCTGGCGGTCGGTGTTCTGGATCAACGCCCCGGTCGTCGTCGCCGCCCTCGTGCTGGTCGCGCTGTACGTGCCGGAGTCCCACGGCCAGCGCTCCCGGCGGCTCGACCTGCCCGGGCAGGCGCTCCTCACCGTGGCCCTGTGCACCGTCGTCGGCCTGCTCATCGAGGGCCCGCGGCTCGGGTGGGCCTCGCCCTGGGCGGTGGCCGGCTACGCCCTCGCGGCACTGGCGACGGCCGGGTTCGTCCGGGTCGAACTGCGCCGCGACGAACCCCTGATGGACCTCGGGCTGTTCCGGCGGCCGCCGTTCGCCGCAGCCGCGCTCGGCGCGGTGGCCGTGTTCACGGCGCTGAGCGCGGCCCTGCTGCTCAACACCCTCTACCTCCAGCACGCCCGCGGCTGGACGCCCCTCGCCACCGGCCTGGCCACCCTGCCGATGGCCCTCGGGGCCACCGTCTGCGCCCCGTGGTCCGGCACCCTGGTGGGGCGGCACGGCCCCAGGCTGCCGCTGCTGCTCGCCGGCGCCTTCACCACCGCGGGCGGGCTCGGCCTCGCCGTCCTCGGCCCGGACACCGCCACCCCGCTGCTGGTGCTCGCCCTGCTGCTGATCGGCGTCGGCTTCGGCTTCGCCAACGCGCCGATCACCAACACCGCGGTCGGCGGCCTCCCGCCGTCCCGTGCGGGCGTGGCCGGGGCGATCACCTCGACCGCGCGCCAGCTCGGCTCGGCGGTCGGGATCGCCGTCGCCGGCGCCCTGGTCGCCGGCACCGATCCGGCCGACCTCGCCCGGGCCTCCCGCCCCGGCTGGCTGCTCGTGGCGGTCTGCGGACTCTTCCTCCTCGTCGTGGCCCGCACCTCGCGCACCGCGCGCACCCCGCACACCCCCCGCACCCCCGGAACCCCCGGAACCCCGACACCACCGGCCCGGTCGGCCGGCTGACCCCGCCGCTCGCACCCCACCCGTCACAGGACGTGTTCGGACGCGCACCGGTTTGGGTACGTACGTCATCGCCCGGGGGCCGGGCACCGACCGACGAGGAAGCCGAGCAGCCCATGAACCAGGACCGCATTCCCGCAGCCGTGCGCCGCACCTACGGCGTGGACGACCTGTCCAAGGCGGCCAGCTTCGCCGGCGGTTTCATCAACTTCGGCGACTGGAGCGGCATCGACCTCACCTCGCCCGGCCCCGAGGACCGGGTGCACAGCCAGGAGCAGCTCTACCGGCGGGTGCTGCGGAGCTTCCCGGAGCCCCACGAACGGCTGCGACTGGCCGAGGTCGGCTGCGGCCGCGGGCTCGGCGCCGCCCTGGCGCTGCGGGAGTTCCGCTTCGCCGCGGTGACCGGCGTGGACATCCACCCGGACCAGATCGAGCGCGCCCGGGCCGTCAACGCCAAGGCCCTGGCCACCTACCCCGACCGGCTCGCCTACGCCCTCGGCGCCGCCGACGAACTCCCCTTCCCCGACGCCGCCCTCGACGGCCTCCACTCCGTCGAGGCGGCCCAGCACTTCCGCGAACTCACCGGCTTCGCCCACGAAGCCGCCCGGGTCCTGCGCCCGGGCGGCCGCCTGGTCGTCACCACCTTCTTCACCGCCGAGGGCCCCGACGCCGCCGAGCGGCTGGCCATCCTGCTCGGCAGCTTCGCCGACGGCCTGGACGTCGCCCACCCGCTCGGCCCCTTCACCGCCGACCTCGCCGCGGCCGGGTTCACCGGCGTCACCGCCGAATCCATCGGCGCCGACGTCTGGCCCGGCCTCGACCGCTACCTGGAGGACACCGTCCCGCCCGGCCACTGGACCCGCCACTTCCTGACGGCCTGGAAGGACGGCCTGATCGACTACCACCTGGTCACGGCCGACCGGGGCTGAGGCTGCCGACCGGGGCTGAATCCCCCCCGCCGGGCGGGTCACTTCGCGGCGGCTCCGCGGCCGGCCGCGTGGCGGGTGCGGGCGATCTCGGGGTAGCGCATGGTGAACATCACCGGGAGGACGAACGCGGCGATCGTCAGCAGCGTCCGGGCCGAGGAGTCGTCCGGCCGGTAGTGGCGCAGCAGCGCGGCGCCGGCGCCGGAGAGCGTGAAGGCGACCGCCCACACGGCCGTGATGGTCCGGTTGACCTGGAGGAACAGCGGACTGCGCCACAGCTGCTCGGGCACCTGGGTGCGGGCGATGCCGAGCGTGAACGGACGGCCGACGGCGAGCGATCCCCAGGCGGTGGCGGCGAGCCAGAGGGAGGAGAGCGCCGACCCGTAGTGGGCCACGGCCGCGGAGTGCGGCGCGAGGACGGCCGCGGCGGTGAAGCCGGCGAGGTAGACGACGGCACTGACCTCGATCACCTGGGCGTCCCAGCCGCGGCCCGCCCGGCGCTGGACCACGACGAGGCCGACGGCCAGGACGAGGCCGGTGAGGGCGGCCCAGCGGATGTCGACCGTGCCGGTGAGCACGGCGACGGCGATCCACGGGACGAAGCTGCGGATGTAACCCATGGGCGGTGCTTCCTCTGCTGTACGTACGTTCGGGGTCGGAGCGACCCGGCGCTGTCCGGCAACGGGCCCGGACGGCGTCCGGCCCGGCGTGCCGTCCCCCATCGTCGCGGTCCCGCAGGGCCGCCCGGCAGGGGGAGAAGGTGCAAGACTCCGTGCAGGAAACTGCACGGATCGGGGGATCGATGAGCCTGGAGCACCTCGGGCTGACGCACAGCCAGGAACGCCTCTACCGCTACCTGTTGCGCACACCGGGCGCAGCCTCCCCCACGGCGGCGGCCGAACTCGGCCTGCCGGCGCAGGTGCTGCGCGCGGCGCTGGCCGAGCTGCAGGCACTGGGCGTGGTCGACGCCGACGGCCTCCCGCTGCCGCCGGTGGCCGCCGTCGACCTGCTGGTCCGCCGCCGGGTGGAGCACACCACCCGCGAACTGGCCCGGATCGACGCGGCCTTCGACGTCGTGCGCGACCTGGCCGAGGAGGCGCGCCGCGGGAGGCCGGTCGAGCTCGTCGAGCGCATCGAGAACGGTCTGGAGGTGAACCGGCTGGTCAATGCGATGATCGACCGCACCGAGACGATGAACGCCAAGCTCCTGCCGCGCAGCCCCGTGAACGAGGAGGGCTGGGAGCGCCGTTACCGCCGGCTGCTGGCCGGCGGCATGGTCAGCCGGACGCTGGTCGGCACGGCGGCCCTGGACCTGCCCGACCAGCTGGCCTACGCCCGGCACTGGCACGGGCTCGGCGACCTGCACCGGGTGACGGCGGAGTCGTTCTCCCCGCTGCTGGTCGTCGACCGCCGGGTGGCGTTCGTCCGGCTGGAGCCGGACCAGACGGCGGCCCTGATGATCCGCCAGCCCGGGATCGTGTCGATGCTCGTCGACCTGTTCGAGCGGATGTGGGCGCGCGCCGCCGACCTCGACGGGCTCGGCCTCAGCGCGACCGAGGCACAGGTCCTGCGCACGCTCGCCGAGGAGGACAAGGACGAGAACGCGGCCCGGGCGCTGAACATGTCGCTGCGCAAGTACCGGGCCCACGTGGCCGAGCTGATGGGCCGGCTCGGCGCCGCCACCCGGTTCCAGGCCGCGCTGCGCGCGAAGGAGCGCGGCTGGCTCTGACCGCGGGCGGGCCGGCAACGCTCTCGACGCCCGGGCGGGTGGTGCGCCAGACTCTTCCCCGACGACACCTGCGCTCCCCACGCACCGGCACCGAACGCGCCCAGAACCGCACATCGGAGAGCACACGTGACCACGAGTCAGCAGCTGGAGATCACCTTCTCGTCCGGCCGGTCCGGCACCGGGCCGGCCACCTGGGGCCAGCAGGCCGTCTGGGACGCCGTCCACCGGCTCGCCCCCACCGACGCGCCGCGCTACAACATCACCACCGCCGCCCCGCTGGAGCCGGGCCTGCCGCTCCCGGTGGTGCTCGGCGCCCTGGAGCACCTGCTCCACCTGCACGACTCCCTGCACACCCGGCTCCACCCGGACGCGGACGGCCGGCTGCGGCAGACCGTCGACCCGGCGGGCCGGCTGGCGGTGCACCTGCGCCACGCGGACGGCGGCGCCGACGGGGCGGCCGCGGCCGGCGCCGTACTGCACGACGAGCTGGCGGCGCTGCCGTTCGACTGCGCCCGGGAGTGGCCGATCCGGGTCGGCCTGGTCGAGCAGGACGGCGCCGTCCTGCACATCTCCCTCGTGCTCTCCCACACCGCGGTGGACGGCGCCGGGATGGGCCTGCTGGTGGCGGACCTCACCGAGCTCTCGCTGGGTGTGCCGCCGGCCGCGATCCGCGACCGCCGGCCGACCCAGCAGCCACTGGAGGAGGCCGCGTTCCAGACCTCCCCGCGCGGTCTGAAGCGCGACGCCAACGCCCGCGCGCACGCGGTGCGCAAGCTGCGCTCGGGCCCGCCGCGGCTCTTCCCGCCGGCCCCGGACGACGCGGCGCTGCCCTTCCCGAACGCCGTGCTCGACTCGCCGGCGCTGCTGCGCGCCGTCGACCTCGTCGCGGCCGGCCACCGGGTGAGCGGCTCCTCCGTCCTGCTCGCCGCGGTCGCGGCGATGACGGCACGCCTGTCCGGGTCGTCGGACGCCGTCCTCCAGGTCATCGTCGACAACCGCTTCCTGCCCGGCCTCACCCACGCGGTGAGCGTGGTGGCCGGCGACGGCCTGCTCCACCTCCCCGACGCCGGGGAGGAGTTCGGCGCACTGGTCCGGCGGACGCACGCCGCCACCATCGCCACCTACCGCTACGCCTACTTCGACAAGCGCCTGCTGGACGAGGAGATCGCCCGGCTGACCGCCGAGCACGGCCCGCTCGCCGACCGCTCGTGCATCGTCAACGACACCCGCGACCTGCTCCCGACAGCCCAGGCCGCCCCCACCGGGGACGCGGCCGCCGGCGAGACCCTGGCCGAGGCGCTCACCCGGACCACCCTCGACTGGCCCCGGGAGTTCGAGCCACGCCCCGGGCTCACCTACGCCCTGGACGCCCTGCGGACCGCGGACGCGCTGCGGCTGGCGCTCACCGCCGACGGCTCGGTGCTGCCCCGGACCGCGATGGAGCGCTTCCTCTACGGGATCGAGGACCTGATCGTCACCGAGGCCCGCTCCTTCTAGGGCGTGTCTGACAATTCGCGTCGGATCAGCGTGCGGCGTCGGGGTGCGTGCATCGCAAGGCGGAGGAGGGAGTCCATGCGGTGGGGGCACCTCCCGGCCGAAGGCTGGGGGCCATCGGCGACCGACGACAACGCCGCGAGGTGCGTGCCCCGGCGTCGCACGCCCGGCGGGAATTGTCAGACACGCCCTAGGCCTGTCCGAGCCCTGGGCATGCGGGGCGGGGCGCCCCGCACCCGTCACCCGGTCAGTGCCCGTGCTCGTGCACCGAGTTGGTCTCCTGGATCTTCTTCCACGACTTCGGCTCGCGCGGCTGCTCCCCGGCGCCAGGCGCCAGGCCCGCCGCACCCGGCGCCCCGGCCGCGACGGCCGCCGGGACGCCCGCGGAGGAGACGGGCGGCTTCGCGGGCGTGAACAGCCAGGTCTGGAACAGATCCGCGAGCGGCTTGCCGGAGATCCGCTCGGCGTACGCCTGGAACTGCTGGATGGTGGCGTTGCCGAAGCGGCGTTCGGCCGGCCAGCCCTTGAGGATCCGGAAGAACTTCTCGTCGCCGACGGCGTTGCGCAGCGCCTGCACGGCCACCGCGCCCCGGTCGTAGACGGCGCCAGCGAACTGGTGGTCCGCGCCCGGGTCGCCCGGCTTGACGGTCCAGAAGGCGTCGCCGGCCGGGTAGGAGGAGTAGACGTAGTCGGCGAGCTCCTGCGCCGTGCCCTCGTTCTCGTGCTCGGACCAGAGCCACTGCGAGTAGCGGGCGAAGCCCTCGTTGAGCCAGATGTCGCTCCAGCGCTGGACGGAGACGCTGTCGCCGTACCACTGGTGGGCGAGCTCGTGGACCACCACCGAGGTGTTGGAGCCGCCGGCGAACTGGGCCGGGCTGTAGAAGACCCGGGTCTGCGTCTCCAGGGCGTAGCGGGTGGGCACGTTGGGCACGTAGCCGCCGGCCGACTTGAACGGGTACGGGCCGAAGTACTCGCTGAGCCAGTCCACCAGCTCGCCGGTGCGCTCGACGCTGGCCCGCGCCGCGCCGTCGTTGTCGCCGAGGTCCTTGCTGTAGGCGGTGGTGACCGGCAGCCCGCTCGGGGTGGTGTCGGTGCGGATGTCGAACCTGCCGATCGCCAGGGTGGCCAGATAGGTCGCCTGCGGGTCGGTCTCGCGCCAGTTGTAGCGGGTCCAGCCGGCCTTGGAGCTCTGGCCGACCAGGCGGCCGTTGCTGATCGCCTGGGTACCGTCGGGCACCAGGACGGAGACATCGTAGGTGGCCTTGTCGGTGGGGTGGTCGTTGCTCGGGAACCACCAGGCCGAGCCCTCCGGCTCGTTCGCCGCGACGCCGCCGTCGGGGGTGCGCAGCCAGGCGGAGTAGCCGCCGCGCTCCACCTCGCCGGGCTTGCCGGCGTAGCGGACCACCACGGTGACCGCGCTGCCCCGGGTGAGCGTCCGGGCCGGGGTGATCTCCAGCTCCTGCTCACCGGTGCTCGCGAACTTGGCGGTGCGCCCGTTGACCAGGACCTCCTTCACCCCGAGCACGAAGTCGAGGTTGAACCGAGTGAGGTCCTGGGTCGCGGTGGCCAGGATGGTCGCCGTGCCCTCCAGCTCGTCGGTGGCGGGCTGGTACTTGAGGCGCAGGTCGTAGTGCGAGACGTCGTACCCGCCGTTGCCGGCGTTCGGGTAGTAGGCGTCGCCGATGCCCGCCGCGCCCGGTCCGGCCTGGGCGGCGGAGGCGGGGACGGCGAGCAGCAGAGCGAGAGCGCTGGCGGCAGCAGAGACGATCAGCCTCTTGCGCACGGTGGTCCTCCAGGGTCACTGGGTCAGTGGGTCGCAACGATCCCTGTCCCGGTGAGCCCGGGCGCACTCCTGTCTTCTGAAATGTTCATGCGAAGAAACAGGCCGAAATGGCGCGGCCGCCCGCCCGCCACACGATGCCGGGCCCCGACGGCCCGCGCCGGGCCTGCGCGCCCCGCGTCAGGCGCCGAGCGCCACCGGCGCCCGCACCAGCGAGCCGTACTCCGTCCACGAGCCGTCGTAGTTCTTGACGTGCGGGAACCCGAGCAGCTCGGTCAGGGCGAACCAGGTGTGGGCGGAGCGCTCGCCGATCCGGCAGTAGGCGATCACCTCGCGCTCGGACTCCACGCCCTGCCCGCCGTACAGCGCCCGCAGCTCGTCGGCCGAGCGGAACGTTCCGTCGTCGTTGGCCGCCTGCGACCAGGGGATGTTCACCGCGCCGGGGATGTGCCCCGGCACCTGCGCCTGCTCCTGCGGGAGGTGCGGGGGCGCCAGCGCCTCGCCCCGGAACTCGGCCGGCGAGCGGACGTCCACCAGCACCGCGTCCGAGCCGGGTTTGGCGAAAACCTCCGCCTTGGCCAGCACCTCGTCGCGCAGCGCCCGCACCTCGGGGTGCTCCGGCCCCTCCAACCGGTAGGCGCTGTGCTGGTAGTCCATCACCTCCTCGGTGAGCTCGCGGCCCTCCAGCTCCCACTTCTTCCGGCCGCCGTCGAGCAGCTTCACCGGCTCGAAGCCGCGCAGCCGCAGCAGCCAGTAGGCGTAGGCCGCGAACCAGTTGTTGTTGCCGCCGTAGAGCACCACCGTGGTGTCGTCCTCCACGCCGGCCGCGCGCAGCAGGTGCTGCACGCCGTCGCGGTCGGTGTAGTCGCGCCCCACCCGGCTGTGCAGGTCGGTGGTCCAGTTCCAGCCGACCGCGCCGGGGACGTGTCCCTGCTCGTACGCGGTGGTGTCCTCGTCCACCTCGACGACGCGGATCGTCCCGTCGTCCAGGTGGTGGGCCAGCCACTCGGTGGGGACCAGGGCCTCGGGGTGTGCGTAGCCGCTGCCGGTCATCGCCGCCCTCCTTCGCGCGCGGAGCTCGGACACCTTCGAACCTACGTCCGACCGTCCGACGGGGCCACCCGCGGGCACGCCGGGCCGGGCCTCCGGCGCCGGCCCCCGAACCGGCCCCCCGGCCGCCGCCACCGCCGCCCCGCATCGGTCACGCCGCGGAGCCGTCCAGCCGCGCCAGGTAGTACATGTTGAGCACGTCCCCCTCCACCTGCGTGACGTCCACCGAGCCGAACCCGGCCTCGGCCAGCATCCGCCGAGCGGTCTGCTCGCCCCAGACCGTCCCCAGCCCCGCGCCGCCCTCACCGAGCGAGACCGTCATGCAGTAGAAGGTCGAGAAGGTGTAGAGCGCCGGTCCCAGCGGGTGGTCGACGTTCTCCTCCAGCCGGCTGCTGGCGGCGATGTCGCCCATCAGGAAGACGCCGTCGGGCCGCAGCACGCCCGCGATCGCGGCCAGCGTCTCGGCCGGGCGGGCCAGGTCGTGGATGACGTCGAAGGCCGTCACCAGGTCGTAGGCGCCGGTCAGCCCGGCCGAGTCGACGACCTCGAAGCGGGCGTTGTCGATGCCGCGCCGGGCGGCCTCGGCCTTGGCCGCGCCGATGCCCTGCTCCGAGATGTCGACGCCGGTGAACCGGCTGGCCGGGAAGGCCCGGGCCAGGACGTTGACGGCGTGCCCCTCGCCGGTGCCGATGTCCAGCGCGTCGATGCCGGCGCGCAGCCGGTCGGCCAGCCCGGGCACCAGCGGGACGATCCCGTCCACCAGCGCCATGTCGTAGACCCGGGCGCTCTCCTCGGCCTGCAGGGCCTGGAACCGCGGGTACGCCGAGTACGGCAGGCCGCCGCCCTTGCGGAACGCCTGGACGATCTGCTGCTCCACCTCGCCCATCAGCGCGAGGTACTGCATCAGGCCGGCCATGTTCTCGGGGCCTGCGGCCCGGGTGAGCGAGGCCGCGTGCTCGGGCGGCAGCCGGTAGCGGGCCCCGTCGGGGTCGTACTCGACGAAGCCGCCGACGACCATCCCGCCCAGCCACTCGCGGACGTAGCGCTCGTTCAGCCCGGCGGCGTCGGCAATCTCCGTGCTGGTCGACGGTGCGAGCCCGGCCATGGTGTCGAAGAGCCCGGTCTGATGGCCGATGCTCGTCATGAATCCCAGGCAGGCGTCGTTGAGCACCTGCACCGTGCGACCCGCGAACTCCTCCTGTTTCGCCGGGTCCGGTTCCCGAACGGACATCGCGCCTCCTCCGCCGGCGGGACCTTCACGAACCCTCCCCTCGTCACGCTACGCCGCCGCCCCGGCCCGGGCACGCCGCAGGCCGGGGGCCGCAGGATCAGCGGTCTGCTCACCCGGGCGGGCAGCCCGGCGACTGGTGAGGGCAAGGCCGCTCCCGGTGTCGAGTCACCGGAATGGTCTCAACCAATCGCCGAACTGTCCCGCGCTTCGCCGGAATTGTTCCTGAGCTCGCCTCAGGAGAAGACCACGGAGCGCAGCTTGAGCCGGTCACCGAGGATCTTGCCCGGGTTCATCACGTAGAAGACGTCGCCGTTGCAATCGAAGTCGAGGAAGACGGTGGCCGTCGAGCCGGTGAGGTTCTGCGGAGCGAAGCCGGGCGCGTCCTCGGTGGTGAACGGCAGGTTGATGCACTCGCCGCTCGCCGGGTCGGCGATGCCGGCCGGCACACCGGGGCCGACCTTGTAGAGGAAGTCACCGGTCGCCGCGGTCGCGGAGGTGGGCACGGCGAGGACGAGGGCGACCGCGCTGGCGGCGGCGATCGTGGCGTTGCGGAGACGCATGGGGGAGGGGCCTTTCGGGGCGGTGCTCAGCGGCACCGGTGGAATTGGTGCGAGATCACCCTAGAAGCCCAAAAACCGCAGAAACGGTTCTTCCAATCCACTCGTTCGAGTGGTTTAGCCCTGAATCCCGCTACCCACCGCACTCACCCCTCACGCACCGTCAGTTCGGCGGCGCCGTGAAGTAGTACCCCTCGTCGATCAGCACCGGCAGGTACGCCTTCAGCGCCGCCACCGTCTGCGAACGGTCCCCGCCGCCGTCGTGGTTGAGCACGATCGCGCCCGGCCGCACGTCCTTGAGGACCCGGTCGGTGATCACGACCGTGCCCGGCCGGGCCCAGTCGCGCGGGTCCACCGACCAGGCCATGTTCCGCATCCCGAGGTCGGCGGCCACCTTGAGCGACGCCGAGGACCAGTCCCCGCCCGGGGCCCGGAACCACGTCGGCTGCCTCCCGGTCGTGCGGTGCAGCAGGTCCGAGGTGCGCTCCAGCTCGTCGCGGACCTTGCCCTCGGTGAGCTGCCGAAGGTCCGGGTGGGTCCACGTGTGGTTCGCGATGTGGTGGCCCCGGGCGGCGATCTCCCGCACCAGGTCGGGGTGCTGGGCGGCGTTCTCGCCGACCAGGAAGAAGGTGGCCCGGATCCCGTACTGCTCCAGCAGGGAGAGCACGGTCGGGGTGTGCCGCGGGTCCGGACCGTCGTCGATGGTGAGCGCGACCACCCGCTTCTGGCCGTCGAGCTCGTACACCGGCTTGGACTCGGCCGCCGTCAGCACCCGCGGCGCCGCCACCGGCGCGCCCACCGCGGCGGGCGGCGCCGAGGCGGCGGACGACACCGGGGCGGACGCGGGTGCGGACGCCGACGGTGAGCCGGCCGGCGACGAGCCGGCCGGCGGTGAACCGGCCGGCGACGGTGGCCCCGAGGCCGGGCCGGGAGCGGCACCGGGCGTCTCCGGAGTGCCCGCGGCCCCGGCCTCCGGCGCTCCACCCCCGTCCCCGTCCTGGACCCCCCGGCAGCCGGCGACGCCCAACAGCGACATTCCGGCCGCGACCAGCAGCAACCTGCGCGAAGTAATCTGACGATCAGACAACATCTTCGATGCTTCCCCCGTCCGGCTCCGCGCCTCCCACGGGCAACCCCGACGGCCCTCAGCGTCACTCCGACGGCCCACACCGGGCAGCCGCGGGCGCCCGAGCGGCCAGGCCCGCCCGCACGCCCGGTGACCGCGCTCCGACCCGGACCGCTACGCTGACCATCCCCAATGTGATGATCTGCGCCCAGAGGACGTGGCCATGACGACGAGTCAGGACTTCCCCGCCGGTCCCGCCGACCAGGAGGCCGAGCCGAGCCGGTGGGAGCGCTTCGGCGTCGACACCACCACCCCCCACTCGGCCCGCGTGTACGACTTCTGGCTCGGCGGCAAGACCAACTTCCCGCCGGACCGCGCCATGGCCCTGGCCATCGAGGAGGCCGTCCCCAGCATCAAGGCAATGGCCGGGGAGAACCGGGCGTTCCAGAAGCGCGCCGTGCGCCACCTGGCTCAGGAGTACGGCGTCCGCCAGTTCCTCGACCTCGGCACCGGCATCCCCACCTCGCCGAACACCCACGAGATCGCCGAGTCGGTCAGCCCCGGCACCCGTGTGGTCTACGTGGACAACGACCCGATCGTGCTGGCCCACGCCCGGGCCCTGATGGTCTCCTCGCCGGCCGCCCGCACCACCTACATCCACGCCGACCTGGGCAAGCCCGAGGAGCTGCTCGGCGACCCGGCGCTCACCGCCACCCTGGACCTCGACCGGCCGGTCGGCCTGTTGATGATCGCCGTTCTGATGCTGATCGCGGACGAGGACGACCCGTGGGGCAAGGTCGCCGCCCTGCGCGACGCGCTGCCCTCCGGCAGCTTCCTCGCGCTGACCCACCCCACCCAGGACTTCGACCCGGAGAGCGTCGCCAAGGTCACCGCGGCCGCCCGGGCCGGCGGGATGACGCTGGTGCCGCGCACCCGCGAGGAGGTCGAGCGGTTCTTCGACGGCTGGGAGTTCATCGAGCCCGGCGTCGCCCCGGTGATGGCCTGGCACCCGGAGGGCGAGCCGCCGGCCGACCCGCACGCCGCGTACTACTGGGGCGCCGTCGCCCGGAAGCCGTAGGGCCCGGGCGTGCCCCGCGGGCCGGGCGGGGGACTCGGTCCGCGGCCCGGCGCGCTACTTCAGCAGCCGGGAGAGCCGGCGGTCGGCCAGCGGCTTGCCGCCGGTCTGACAGGTCGGGCAGTACTGCAGCGAGGAGTCGGCGAAGGACACCTCGCGCACGGTGTCCCCGCAGACCGGGCACGGCTGCCCGGTGCGGCCGTGCACCCGCAGCCCGAGCTTCTTCTCCGCCTTCAGCTCCCCCGCCGCGAGCCCGCGGGAGCGCTCGACCGCCTCGCGCAGCGTGCCGCCCAGCGCCTCGTACAGCCGGGCCGTCTCGTCCTCGGTCAGGCTCGACGCCAGCTTGTACGGGGACATCCGCGCCGCGTGCAGCACCTCGTCCGAGTAGGCGTTGCCGACCCCGGCCAGCACGCTCTGGTCCCGCAGCACCCCTTTGAGGCGACGCCGCTCGCCCTCCAGCAGGGCGGCGAAGTCGGCGAGGGTGAACCCCGGGTCGAGCGGGTCCGGACCGAGCCGGGCGACGCCGGGCACCTGCCCCGCGTCCTGCACCACGTACACGGCCAGACCCTTCTTGGTCCCGGCCTCGGTGAGGTCGAATCCGTCACCCGCCTCCCCGGCCAGCCGCACCCGCAGGGCGAGCGGGTTCTTCGCGCTCGGCCGCGGCGGCTCCTCGGGCAGGTGGTCCTTCCAGCGCAGCCAGCCGGCCCGGGCCAGGTGGACGACCAGGTGCAGGCCGCCGGCCTCGATGTCCAGGAACTTGCCGTGCCGGGTGACCGGGCCGACCACGCGGCCTTCGAGCGCCGTCACCGGCGGGTCGTAGGTCTTGAGCGCGCTGATCGCCACCGGCTGCACCCGGGCGATCTCCCGCCCGGACAGCCGCTCGGACAGGAAGGCAGTGAGGGCCTCGACCTCGGGCAGCTCCGGCATGCGCCCAGTCTCGCGCAGCCCGGCCGCTTCCGCCCACCGTCCCTGCCGGGGCCGGGAACGGCGCCGGCGCCGGTGCCGGGCCGCCGGCCCATTGCCCGGGCGCGCCCCGGGGCGCAGGCTGGAGGGAGCCGCGACACGTCCGGCTCCAGGCCGTCCGAGGAGGTCCGGCCCCGCCATGAGCACGCTTGAGGAACAGATCGACGTCGACGCCCCCGTGCTGGCGGCATGGGAGCAGTTGCACCGGGTCCACGACTACCCGTCCTTCGTCGACGGGGTGCGCAGCGCCCAGCCGCACGGCCGCAACCTCGCGCACCTCGCCGTGGAGGTCGACGGGGTCCGGTGGGAGGTCGAGGCCGAGATCACCGACCGGGGGCGGGGCCGGGTGATGGCCTGGCGGACGCTGGACGGCCCGCAGCTGCACGGCGCGTTCGCGCTGCTGCCGCTCGACCGGGAGCACACCCGGGTGCAGATCCGGGTCGAGTACGACCCGGAGACGGTCCACGAGGCGTTCGGCGGGCCGCGCGGCTTCGCGCTCGCGGGGGCCGTCGAGCGGACCGTGCGGGCGGACCTCGCGCACTTCCGGGAGCTGGTGGAGGCCCGGGTGCGGGCCGCCGACCCGGGTCCGGAGGAGCCGGAGGACGCCGGAGAATCGGCCTGACCACCCCGGCCCGACACCCCCGCCCGACCGCCGTACGGCACCCGGGGCCATTCCCGCGCGGGCCGCGTAAGCACCACATAAGCGCAGGTCAGAGCGGGTGGTGAGGATCTTCACAGCGAGCCGCCGGGTTGGTCGTCCACGATTCAACCTGTGGCAGACTCGGATGCTGTGACCACCGACCCGGCCCCCAGGACGCTCCGCGCGGCGATCTTCGCCGCGCTGGTCGTGCTGCTCGCCGGGCTCGGCCAGGTACTGGTCACCGGCCGACCGCTGCCGCTCGGCACGCTGGCCGTGGCCGGCGCCGCCGTCTTCGCGGTGGCCTTCGCCCTCGCCGGCTCCGAGCGCGGCTACCCCGCGATCGCGGCGGTCTTCCTGCCGCTGGAGCTCGGGCTGAGCGCGCTGTTCGATCTCGCCCAGAGCACCTGTCCCACCCTCCCGCCGGGCTCCGGCCACGGCTTCGAACCGCTGCTCTGCGGCGGCGGCTCGCTCGGCGGCCTGCTGGCGGGCCACGGCCTCGCACGCTCCACCGGGGTGCTCGTGCTGCTGGCCCTGCACACCGCGATCGCGCTGGCGGCGGCCTTCTGGCTGCGCCGCGCCGACGCCGCCCTGACCGGCCTGGCCCGGTCGGCGGGCATCCTCGCCGACTTCGCCCGGCGTCTCCCCGCCGCGGCCGGCCGCCGGCTGCTGCGCCTGCTCACCGCGCCCGTCCCGGCCCGTCCGGTGGCCCGGGTGCCGTTCCCGCGCGCCAGTCGGATCCGCGTCCCGGTCGAGGACGTCCTGCTCAGCCCCGCCGTCCGGCGCGGCCCGCCGGTGCCCGCACCGGCCTGCTGAGAACCCCCGCTCCCCGCATCCGCGGCCTCTCCGCCGGTCGTCCCGCCGCGCGCCCCTGCGCGCCCGCCCCGCTCCGCGCCGACGGGCACCCGCTGCCCCGCGCCCCGAGCACCCGATCGAGAGCACAGGACGACACCCCCATGAGCAAGAAGCCCCACTCCCCCCGCCCCACCGGGAACGCCGCCTCCCGCGCCGCCACCGAGCGGATGCGCGAGGAGCGCGAGCGCACCGAGCGCTCGGCCCGGATCCGCCGCCGGACCGTCGTCGGCGCCGCGAGCGCCGCCGTCCTCGCCCTCGCCGCGGGCGTCGCCTTCGCGGTCGGCGGCGGGTCCGGCTCCGGCGGCGCCGGCGGACCGCTGGTCGTCCCCGCCAACGCGAGCGGCGCCGACGGCACCGTCGTCACCTACGGCAAGGCCGACGCCCCGCACACGCTGGAGGTCTACGAGGACTTCCGCTGCCCGTACTGCGAGCGGCTGGAGACGACCACCGGCAAGACCGTCCAGCAGCTGGCGGACGCCGGCACCTACAAGGTCGAGTACCACCTGGCGACCTTCCTGGACCAGGGCCTCGGCGGCAAGGGCTCGCGCACCGCGCTGGCCGCCGCGGGCGCCGCGCTCAACGAGGGCGTGGACAAGTTCAAGCAGTTCCACGACGTCCTCTACGCCAACCAGCCGGACGAGCGAGAGGACGGCTTCGCCGACGTCAACCACCTGCTCGACCTGGCCGGCCAGGTCCCCGGGCTGAAGACGGACGGCTTCGTCAAGGCCGTCCAGGACGGCACCTACCTGCCCTGGGCCGAGCAGGTGAACAAGGCCTTCGACAAGAGCGGCGTCACCGGCACCCCGACGGTGAAGCTGGACGGGCAGAAGCTCGACGTGTTCACCAACGGCGCTCCCGTCACGCCCGAGCAGTTCACGGCGATGGTCAAGCAGGTGACCGGATGACCACCGCCTCCCCCGCCTCCCGAGAGGCCTCCCCCGAGGCCCCCCGTGCCCGCAGCCACGGCGCGAGCCGGCCGTTCGCCCTGCTGCTGGTGATCGGCGGCGCGGTCGGGCTCTTCGCCTCGGTCGTCCTCACGCTGGACAAGATCCGGCTGCTCAAGGACCCGTCGTACGTCCCCAACTGCAACATCAACCCGATCATCAGCTGCGGCTCGATCATGCGCAGCGACCAGGCCGAGGCCTTCGGCTTCCCCAACTCACTGCTCGGCCTGGTCGGCTTCGCCGTGGTGATCGCGGTCGGCGCCGGACTGCTGGCCGGGGCCTCCTACCGGCGCTGGTTCTGGCTCGGCCTGCAGGCCGGGACGGTCTTCGGGATCGGCTTCGTGACCTGGCTGATGTACCAGGCGCTGTACCGGATCGGCGCGCTCTGCCCGTACTGCATGGTGGTCTGGGCGGCCATGATCCCCCTGTTCTGGTACACCACCCTGCACAACCTGCGCTCCGGGGTGATCCCGGTGGGGCGCCGGCTGCGCCCGGTCGTCCGGGAGGCCGCCCGCTACCACTGGGTGGTTCCCGCCCTCTGGTACGCGGTGATCCTGCTGCTGATCCTCAAACGGTTCTGGTACTACTGGAGCACGCTGATCTGACCGGCTCGCCGCCCCCGCACCCCGGCGGCGCGGGGGCGGCGCCGCCCGACCCCCCGGCGAGGCCACCATGCGCAAGGTCGTCCTCTTCATGTCCGTGTCCGTCGACGGCTACTTCGAGGGCCCGGACCGCGACATCAGCTGGAGCCGCGTCGACGAGGGGCTGCACCTCCACCTCAACCGCGTGATCGCCCGGCTGGGCGGCCTGATCAGCGGCCGGGTCACCCACGAACTGATGGCCGACTTCTGGCCGACCGCCGACCAGGACCCGGACGCGAGCCCCGCGGTGGTCGAGTTCGCCCGGATCTGGCGCGACCTGCCGAAGACGGTGTTCTCCCGCACCCTCACCCGGGCGGACTGGAACACGACCGTCCTCCCCGAGGTGACCCCGGCCGCCGTCGCCGCGCTCACCGCCGGCGAGGGCGGCGACCTCGCACTCGGCGGCGCGGACCTCGCCGAGACCTTCTTCCGCCTCGGCCTGGTCGACGAGTACCGGCTCTACGTCCACCCGGTCCGCCTCGGCCGCGGGCGGCTGCTCTTCCCCGCCACCCCGGAGTCCACCGGTCTCACCCTTCTGGAGACCCGCTCCTTCCCCACCGGCGTGGTCCTCCTCCACTACGCCCGCACACCCGTGAGCTCCGCGAACGCCGCAGTCCCCGCGTAGCCGGTCAGGCCGGGGCGCCGGTCCGGGCTCCGCCCCGGGTGCGTTCTGGTCGCGACGGGGGTGGGGTGGGCGTCGTACGATCCGATCACCGGTCGGTGGTCGGAAGGGCCGCCGGCGAGGACAGCTCCCCGCACTCGAACGGGTGTACCGGCGGCGGGGGCCGGGCACCGGGTAGACGGGGGGACCGGCCGAGGAGGTAGTGGACATGCGGCACCCGACCGACGCTCCGCACATCAGGCCCGAGGGCATCTCGCCACACGCCCTCGGCAACGACACACTGCTACACGAGCTGGAGCAGCTGCACCGGACCCGGCACGAGACGTTCCTCTACGGGTCGGAGGAGGCGCTGAAGCGGCACACCCTGCGCACCGGGCAGCTGGAGGCGGAGTACCTGCACCGGTTCCCGAACCGGCTGGTCACGGCCGGGCGGACCAGGGCCGGCGCCCGCGCCCGGGAGGCGGCGGCCCGCGTGGAGTCGCTGCCGGAGTAGGTCGCGTCCCCCGTTTCGTCCACCGCCCGACGGGACACGCCGGGCGGTGGAGGCGTGCCCGCGGCCGGGCCGTCGGCCAGGGTGGAGTCGGGCCGCCGGAGCGCGCTCCTCGGATCCGACCGCGCGGCCCGAAGCCCGACCCCGCGAAGCCCGAACCGCTGCAGAGCCCGACGCATGACCCCGACGCAGGACCCGAGCATGACCCCGAAGCCCAACCCCGACCCCAACGGACCCCCGGGAGGCCCGACCGTGCCCATCGCAAGCGTCAACCCCGCGACCGGCGAGACCCTGGAGACCTTCGAGGAGCTGGACGCCGCCGGCATCGAGCAGCGGCTGGCCCGCGCCGAGGCCGCGTTCCGCACCTACCGCACCACCTCCTTCGCCCACCGCGCCCAGCTGCTGCGCCGCGCCGCCGACCTGCTCGACGAGGACCGGGAGGCCGTCGCCCGCACGATGACCCAGGAGATGGGCAAGCCGCTGACGGCCGCCCGCGCCGAGGCCGCGAAGTGCGCGAAGGCGATGCGCTGGTACGCCGAGAACGCGGAGGCGCTGCTCGCCGACGAGCACCCCGACCCCGCGGACGTCGCCGACGCCGGCGCCGCCCGCGCCTACGTCCGCTACCGCCCGATCGGCGCGGTGCTCGCCGTGATGCCGTGGAACTTCCCGTTCTGGCAGGTGATCCGGTTCGCGGCGCCGGCCCTGATGGCGGGCAACGTGGGCCTGCTGAAGCACGCCTCGAACGTGCCGCGGACGGCCGTGGCGCTGGAGGAGCTGTTCGTGCGGGCCGGGTTCCCGGAGGGCTGCTTCCAGACCCTGCTGATCGGCTCCCGCGCGGTCGACGGCGTCATCCGCGACCGCCGGGTCGCCGCGGTGACCCTGACCGGCAGCGAGCCGGCCGGTCGCGCGGTGGCCGCCACCGCGGCCGACGAGGTGAAGAAGGCGGTGCTGGAGCTGGGCGGCAGCGACCCCTTCGTGGTCCTGCCCAGCGCCGACGTGGACGCCGCCGTGCGCACGGCCGTCACCGCCCGGGCGCAGAACAACGGGCAGTCCTGCATCGCAGCCAAGCGGTTCATCGTGCACGCGGACGTGTACGAGCCGTTCACGGCCGCGTTCGCCGCGGCGATGCGGGCGCTGAAGGTCGGCGATCCGATGGAGGAGGCCACCCAGGTCGGCCCGCTGGCCAGCCGGCAGGGCCGGGACGACCTGGAGGAGCTGGTCGAGGACGCGAAGAAGCACGGCGCCCGGGTGGAGTGCGGCGGCCGCCGCCCCGAGGGCTTCGACGCCGGCTGGTTCTACGAGCCGACGGTGCTGACCGGCATCACCCCCGCGATGCGGATCCACCAGGAGGAGACCTTCGGCCCGGTCGCCACCGTCTACCGGGTCGCCGACCTGGACGAGGCGGTGGCGCTGGCCAACGACACGCCGTTCGGGCTCAGCTCCAACGTGTGGACCGACGACCCGGCCGAGCAGGAGCGCTTCGTCCGGGACATCGAGGCCGGCGGGGTCTTCTTCAACGGCATGACCGCCTCGCACCCCGCCCTGCCGTTCGGCGGGGTCAAGCGCTCCGGCTTCGGGCGGGAGCTGTCGGGGCACGGGATCAAGGAGTTCTGCAACGTGACCACGGTCTGGGTCGCGTAGCGGAGCGGTTCGGCCCCGCGCGGCGGTTCGGCCAAGCGCGGGGCCGAACCGCCGCGTCACCCGGCCGGGTCAGGTGGCCAGCCGCTGCGTGGCCTGGCCGTGCTTCGCCCAGCGCGCGACCATGCCCATCAGCACGATCAGGGTGATGCCCCAGATCACGCTGAAGACGATCAGCCACGGCAGCGAGGTGATCTGGGCACCGACCGCGCCGAGGCCGAGCGAGAGCCCGACCAGGAAGACCACGGCCGTGGGCGTGATGCTGAGCAGGCCGTGCCAGGCCCGGTGCGCCAGGCTCGGGTGCTGCGGGGCCCCGGGGCCGGTGTCGAGTGCCTTGTAGGTGAGCAGGTCCATCTGTGATCGCCTCCGGACGTCGTCGGGACTGCCGGTGAGCAGCTCACGAGGCCTCAGGAGGCCTTGCGGGGAGCTGCGGACTTCCTGGCGCCGGTCTTGGTGCCGGCGGTGGCCTTCGCGGTGGTCTTCGCGGCGGTCTTCGCGGTGCTCGTCGCCGGGCTCTTGGCGGTGACCTTCTTGGCGGCGGTCCTGCCCGTCGCGCCCTTCCCGGCCGCGGCGGCGCGTCTGCGGGGCGCCGGCTTCGCCGCCTCCGGCTCGGCCGCCGCCTCCCGGGCGTCCTCCACCGGTTCGCCCGGGTGGCCGCGCCGGGAGCCCTTCGCCTCCCGGAGGCTGCTGCGCAGCGCCTCCATCAGGTCGATGACGTTGTCGGGCGCCTCGCCCGGCTCCTCCTCGTGCGGCAGTTCGACGCCCTGCAGCCGGGCCTCGATGACCTGCTGGAGTGCCTGCTGGTAGTCGTCGTGGAGCTGGGCGAGGTCGAAGTCCTCGGAGAGCGTCTCCATCAGCGAGCGCGCCATCTTCAGCTCCTGCGGCCGGACGACGACCTCCTCCTCGGGCGCGATCCCGGCCGCCGACCGCACCTCGTCGGGCCAGATGCAGGTCTGCAGCACCAGCGTGCCGTCGTGCACCCGCAGCACCGCCGGGGACTCCCTGGTCCGCAGGGCGATCTTGGTCACCGCGATCTGGCCGGACTCGGTGAGCGCGTCGCGCAGCAGCGCGTACGGCTTGGCGGCGGCCTTGTCGGCCACCCCGACGTAGTACGCCTTGGAGAACATCAGCGGGTCGATCTCGCCGGCGTCGACGAAGGCCAGCACGTCGATGATCTTCTTGCTGGGCAGCGGCAGGTCGGCGAGGTCCTCGTCGGTGAGGGTGACCGTGCGGCCGTCGGGCGACTCGTAGCCCTTGGCGATCTCGGCGTACGGGACCTCCCGCTCCTCCCGTTCGCAGTACCGCTTCATCCGCACCCGGCCGCCGTCCTTGGCGTGCACCTGGTGCAGCGGTACGTCGTGCTCCTGGGTGGCGGAGTACAGGTGCACGGGGATGCTGACCAGCCCGAAGCTGATCGTCCCCTTCCAGGTGGTCTGCATGGGGGTCGCCCCTCTCCGGAGCCGTCCCGGGGTTCGCGCCGTCCGGAGACTCCCGCTCCGGGAATTCCCACTCTGCCCGCGTTTGCCCGGATCGGCCACAGGATCCGGTCCGGGCCCGACCGGCGGAGAATGGGCGGCGGGGAGACCCGGGGGGCGCGGACCCGAGGAGGAGCCGTCATGCCGAGGACCGAGGCGGCACCGCCGCCCGCCCCGCCGCCGGAGCGGACGGTGTACCGGGTGGCGTACGCCCTGGCCGGGGAGCAAGCCGTCCGCCGGGCCGAGGTGGCGGTGGTGCCCGGCTACTCGCAGGAGAGCGACATCCCCCGCATCCTGGCCGCCCGCCTCACCGGGAACCCGGCCGACGGGCGGCGGATCGTCCTGCTCGACGTGCGCGAGCGCTGAGGCGGGCTCGGCCGCCTGCCCGGCCGCGACCTCAGGCGTCAGGCCCGGGGCCTCAGGCCTCAGGCCTCAGGCCTGGAGCGAGGCCAGCGTGACGACGGTGATGTCGGACGGCGCCCCGACCCGGACGGGCGGCCCCCAGGCCCCGGCGCCGCGCGTCACGTAGAGCTGGGTGTCGCCGTAGCGCTCCAGCCCGGCCACGGTCGGGTTGGCCAGCTCGGCGAGGTAGTTGCCGGGCCAGAGCTGGCCGCCGTGGGTGTGGCCGGAGAGCTGGAGGTCGACGCCGTGCCGGACGGCGTCGTGGACGGTGACCGGCTGGTGCGAGAGCAGCACCGAGGTGCGGGCCCGGTCGCGGTCGCCGAGCGCCTTGGCGAAGTCCGGGCCGTCGCCCTCGCCCGTCCCGGCGAGGTCGTTCACCCCGGCCAGGTCGAAGCCGGAGAGCTCGACCCGGGCGTTCTGCAGCGGGTGGACGCCCAGCTCGCGGACGAACTCCACCCAGGGCGCCGCGCCGGAGAAGTACTCGTGGTTGCCGGTGACGAAGAAGGCGCCGTCGCGGGCCCGCAACTCCGCCAACGGCTCTGCGGCCGCGCCGAGTTCGGGCACCGTCCCGTCCACCAGGTCACCCACGATCGCGATCAGGTCGGGCTGGGTGCGGTTGATGGTGTCCACGATCCGCCGGGTGTGCGCGCGGCCGAGGATCGGTCCGAGGTGGATGTCGCTGACCACGGCGATCCGGTAGCCGTGCGCCTGCCGGGGCAGCTTGGCCAGCGGCACGGTGACCTGCTTCAGCCGCGGTCCGCGCAGCACGCCGTAGGCGCCGTTGCCGACCACGGCCGCCGCCGCGCCGGCGGCGCCGATCGCGACCGTCCGGGCGACGAAGAGCCGGCGCTCGGGCGACGGCACCGCCGCCACGGGCCGGTCGCCGCTCTCGGCGGCGGGAGCGGCGGGAGCCGCCGCCTTCCGGCGCGGCAGCCGCAGCAGCAGCGGACGGACCGCCTCGCCGACCGCGAGCGCCAGCAGCAGGTAGAGCAGCACCGCGAGCCAGAGGAAGCCGGGCCAGGCGAACCAGCGCTCGACGGAGAGCGGGAACTTCCGCCCGCCGAGTAGCGCCCCCAGCGAGAGCAGCGGCAGCACCACCGCGAGCACGGTGCCGGTCCGGCGCCACCACCCGCCGGGCGCGGACACGTCGCGCACCAGGCGCCGCCAGAGGTACCAGTGCGCGAGGGCCAGCACGGCGAGCACCGCGAGGAGGCCGAGCAGGACGAGGACGATCATCACGCGGACAGTATGTCCGCCCGGCCGGACCCGTCCGCCGCCGGGTCGGACGCGCCCGCGGGATCGCCTCGAAGGTGCCGGAAACGCCTGGCGATGTGTCAGATTTGAGCTTTCCACGACAGCTCTTCACCCGCGCTGACCTGGGCTTTCGTGTCCGCTCAGCGAACGATTTCCGGGACGTTGTTCCGATACTCGTAGGTAGAAGTTAAGTTGCACCGCATTGCGCGGGTCCGTCCCCCACCCTCGGGCGAACGAGCCGAGGGGCAGGCCGCGCCGGAAAGGCAACAGGACACCCTCCATGAGTGCGGAAACCACCACGTCGGCCGGCTCTCCCCCGGCCGACGCCGCCACCAAGCAGCAGCTCCAGCACGGCGCGCCCGGTCACGGTGGCGACGGCCACCTGAAGGCCGGGCTCAAGAACCGCCACCTGTCGATGATCGCGATCGGCGGCGTGATCGGCGCCGGTCTGTTCGTCGGCTCCGGTGCGGGCATCGCCTCCACGGGCCCCGGCATCCTGCTCTCCTACACGCTCGCCGGCGTGCTGGTCGTGCTGGTGATGCGGATGCTCGGCGAGATGGCGGCGGCCGACCCGCAGAGCGGCTCCTTCTCCGCGTACGCGGACCGGGCGCTCGGCCGCTGGGCCGGCTTCACGATCGGCTGGCTGTACTGGTTCTTCTGGGTCGTGGTGCTGGCCGTCGAGGCCACCGCCGGCGCGAAGATCCTCAACCACTGGGTGCCCGGCGTACCGCAGTGGGGCTGGGCACTGATCGTGATGGCGGTGCTCACCGCGACCAACCTGTTCTCGGTGGCCTCCTACGGCGAGTTCGAGTTCTGGTTCGCCGGGATCAAGGTGGTGGCGATCGCCGCCTTCCTGGTGATCGGCACCCTGGCCGCGTTCGGCCTGCTGCCCGGCACCCACGCGGTGGGCACCGAGAACCTCGTCGGTCACGGCGGCTTCCTCCCGCACGGCGTGGGAGCGGTCTTCACCGGCATGCTGACAGTCGTCTTCGCCTTCATGGGCAGTGAGATCGTCACCCTGGCCGCCGGCGAGTCGGAGGACCCGGAGAAGGCGGTCAGCAAGGCGACCAACAGCGTGATCTGGCGCATCGGCGTCTTCTACCTGGGCTCGATCCTGCTCGTGGTCACCCTGCTTCCGTGGGACTCCGCGGCCGTCAAGGGCAGCCCTTACGTCGCCGTGCTGGAGCACATCGGCATCCCCGGCGCCGGCCAGGTGATGGACGTCATCGTGCTGACCGCCGTGCTCTCCTGCCTCAACTCCGGGATGTACACCGCCTCCCGGATGGCCTTCTCGCTCGGCCAGCGCGGCGACGCCCCCAAGGTCTTCGCCTCGGTGACCGATCGCGGCGTCCCGCGGGTCGCGATCCTGTGCTCGGTGGTGTTCGGCTTCATCGCCGTCTTCTTCAACTACACCTCTCCCGACACCGTTTTCTCCTTCCTGCTCAACTCCTCCGGCGCCGTCGCGCTCTTCGTCTGGCTGGTGATCTGCTTCTCCCAGCTGCGGATGCGCAAGATCATCGAGCGTGAGATGCCGGAGCGGCTGACCGTCCGGATGTGGCTGTACCCCTACCTCACCTGGACCGCGATCGGCATGATCGGCTTCGTGGTGGCGTACATGTTCACCGACGCCGACGGGCGGAAGCAGATGTACCTGTCGCTGGTCGCCGCAGCGATCGTGCTGGCGGCCTCGGCCGTGGTGGGCCGACGGCGGCGGGCCGCGGCGGTGGAACCGGCTGCCTGATCCGGGGCACACCGGCCGCGAACGCCGGGCCCGGGAGCCATTGCGGAGGCTCCCGGGCCCGGTGCGGCGTTTCCGGGCCCGGCGCACGCGCGCTGCCGGGCCCGGTCCGGCGTCCCCGGGCGGGGTCCGCGCACGTCCGCGCGGTTCCGTGCGGCCGGTTACCGGACCCCGACGGCACCGATATGACCTGCTGACGGCCAACCCCTACCCTTCCCCCTATGCGAGATCTTGTGGCGGGGACGGGGTACCTGGCCAAGGGCCAGAAGTGGGTGGCGCGGCACGGCCGCTGGTGGGCGTTCGGGATGATCCCGGCGCTGATCACCCTGATCGGATACGTGGTGGCGCTGGTGTTCCTCGGGGGCTGGTCGGAGGACCTCGCCACCTGGGTCACCCCGTTCGCCGACGACTGGGGCTCGCCCTGGCAGGGCATGCTGCGCACCGCGCTCGCCGCGATCGTCTTCGGCGGCGGTCTGCTGATCTCGCTGATCACCTTCACCGCGGTCACGCTGCTGGTCGGCCAGCCGTTCTACGAGTCGCTCTGCGAGAAGGTGGACGAGTCCGAGGGCGGCGCACCCACCCCGCCGGACGTCCCGCTCTGGCGGGAGCTGGTGGTCTCGGCCCGCGACAGCCTCTTCGTGCTGGTGCGGGTGGCCGGCTTCGGCATCCTGCTGTTCGCCTGCGGCTTCATCCCGGTGGTCGGGCAGACCCTGGTGCCGGTGGCCGGGTTCCTGGTGTCCGGCTTCTTCCTCGCGGTCGAGCTGACGGCCGTCGCCCTGCAGCGGCGCGAGGTGCCGCAGCGCGAGCGGATCCGTCTGCTGCGCGCCCGGCTCGGCCTCGCGCTCGGCTTCGGCGTGCCGCTGGTCCTGGCCTTCCTGATCCCGTTCGTGACCGTCCTGGCCATGCCCGGCGCGGTCGCCGGGGCGACCCTGCTGGCCCGCGACCTGGTCCCGGTCGAGGAGGAGCCGGCCGACGAGGACGACGCACCGGAGCCGGCGGACGCGTCCGCCGCCGCACCGGGCGCCCCCTCCCACCCGTCGCAGTCCGGACACCCCTCGCACGGCGGCCCGCAGCCGGTACCCGGCAACCCGTACGCGCAGAACCCCTACGCCAAGGCCGGCCACACCCCCGAGGGGCAGCAGTCCGGGGGCCAGTACCCCGGAGGCCAGCACCCCGGGGTCCACGCCCCCGAGGGGCAGTACGCGCAGAACCCGTACGCGGACAACCCGTACCGCACCTGACACGGGGCGGCGGAGGTAACCGTCCGTTCACCCTGCGTCCATTGCCCGTCCGCCGGGATGTGAAGCCGCCCACACGGGGTTTTCGTCCTACTGTCCTCGATAGTGGACGGGCGGCGGGCGCCCCCGCGTGCTCGCCCGCGACGAGGGCCGCGCCCGCGGCGCGGCAGGCGCCCACGGCCCCGCCGACCCGGAAGAACGCAGGCCGTCGGCGGGTTGCGGCCGATCGTTCGTCGACGGAACGGCCGATCCGGCCAGCGATTGGACAAATGGAACAAAACGGACGAAAGCGCCCGGCTCCGGCCGGGCGCTTCGTCGTTTCCGCCCGCTGACCCACTACCCCGCGTAGTACCGGGCGGCTTTGCCGCCCGTGCCGCGCCCTGCCAAGAATGGCCCGTCGCCAGGCAGCGCTGCGGACCTGTCCCCCGCCGCGCATCCCGCCCGCCCCGTCGTCGCCGCCGGGGTGCCATGGCCGTCCAGGACGGCATTGCGGGCCTGCTCACCCGAGCCCCCGCGTGCCGGATGCCCCGCGCTCCCGACACGGCCCCCGACGGAAAAGGATTGCCCGCTCCATGCAGCTCAGCCATGCCCGCCGCAACTCCCTGATCACCGGCATCACCACCCTCGTGGTGGCGAGCGCGGCCACCGCCGCCCTCGCCATCCCGCAGGGCGGCGGCGTCGCCGAGGCCGCCGCCCCGGTGGCCGGCGTCACCGGCACCACCGGGGTCTCCGTGGACGGGCAGCCGGTCGCCGATCAGGCGGCCCAGGCCGACGCTGCCGCTGCGGCCGCTGCCGCCGCCCAGGCCGATGCCGCGGCGAAGGCCGCCCAGGCGCAGGCCGACGCGGAGGCCGCTGCGGCCGCCCAGGCCCAGGCCGCCCAGGCGCAGGCCGACGCCGCGGCGAAGGCCCAGGCCGAGGCCAAGGCGAAGGCCGACGCGCAGGCCGCCGCCTCCCGCTCGCAGCAGCGGTCCGCCCTCAACGCCAAGCCCAGCTACTCGGGCAGCCCGCGGGAGATCGCCGCCCAGATCGTCCCGGCCGGGCAGCTGCAGTGCTTCAGCAACATCGTCTCCCACGAGAGCAGCTGGAACCCGCGCGCCGTCAACGCCGCCTCCGGCGCCTACGGCCTGGTCCAGGCCCTCCCCGGCTCCAAGATGGCCTCGGCCGGCGCCGACTGGCGCACCAACCCGGCCACCCAGATCAAGTGGGGCCTCGACTACATGAACTCCCGCTACGGCAGCCCCTGCGCCGCCTGGTCCTTCTGGCAGGCCCACCACTGGTACTGAGCCGTCCCTGAAGCCGCCCCGAGCGCTCCAGGACTCGTCCGAGGCCACCCGCGAAACCGCGCGGGTGGCCTCCGGCCGTTTCCGACCCCCTCTCCTCGGACCGGAGGCCGGAGCCCCGCACCCGGCCGCACGGCGAGGGCCGGCTATCTCCCCGGGCGGGGGGAGGCAGGGCGGGGGCGGAGGACCAGGCGGAGCAGGGGGAGGTGGGTGCGCGCGATTTCATCGGGCGGCAGCGAGGCGAGCGGTTCGAGGCGCAGGATGTAGCGGGCCATGATCAGGCCGGCCAGGTGGGCGGCGAAGTCGCAGGCGCGGCGCCGGGCGTCCGCGCCGCCGATCCGGGCCGCGATGCGGTCGACCATCTCCCGCTGCAGGACCTCGCTCACCAAGGTGCCGACCGCCGGGTCCTGGGCGGCGCTGCCGAGCATGGCGCGCAGCGGGTCGGCGGCCACCGGGCTCCCCCAGACGTCGAGGACCTCGGCCAGGATGCGGTCCGGCAGGGTCTCGACCTCACCCTCCAGGACGAGGGCGAGGCGCTCGGCGGGGTTGGTGGCCAGGGCGAGCACGGCACCGAAGAGGCCCTTCTTGGAGCCGAAGAAGTAGCTGATCAGGGCGAGGTCGACGTCCGCCTCCGCGGCGATCGAGCGCATCGTCACGGCCTGGTAGCCCTCGGCGAGGAACCGGCGGCGGGCGACGTCGAGGATCTGGGCGCGGGTGTCCGGGCTGCCGGCCCGCCGGCCCCGGCGCGGCGGGTTATTCATCATGGTTGAAATCCTAGGGGCGGCGCGCCCAGTCTGGCGGCATCGAGCCACCCCCGGACGGCCGGACCGGTCCGCGGCGGGTGGGAGGACGCGAGGGAGAGAAGGCCTGCCATGACCGCCGCCGAGCCCAGAGCCGCCGGGCCCAGAGCCGCTGCCGCGCCGGGAGCCGCCGGACCGCGAGCCGCCACCGAGCCCCCGGGCGCCGGCGGGTCCGCCGGATCCGCGGCGCCGGGTGGGCCGGCCGGCCGCCACAACCTGGTCCTCCTGGTGACCTGCCTGGCGCTGGCCACCGTGGTCGCCGCGATGGCTTCGCTGAACGTGGCCCTGCCGGAGATCGCCCGGGCGACCCACGGCAGCCAGACCGAGCTCTCCTGGATCATCGACGCCTACAGCCTGGTGTTCGCCGCCCTCCTGCTGCCCGCCGGGGCGCTCGGCGACCGGTTCGGCCGGCGCCGGGCGCTGCTCGTCGGTCTGGCGCTGTTCGGCGCCGGGTCGGGGCTGGCCGCGCTGACCACCGATGCCACGGCGCTGATCGCGCTGCGCGGCCTGCTGGGCGTGGGGGCGGCGCTGGTCATGCCGGCCACCCTGTCGACCATCACCGGCACCTTCCCGCGGGCGCAGCGGACCAGGGCGGTCAGCGTCTGGGCGGCCGTGGCGGGGGCCAGTGCGGTGGTCGGGCTGCTGGCCTCGGGGACGCTGCTGGAGCTGTGGTCCTGGCGCTCGGTGTTCCTGCTGAACGTGCTGCTCGCGGTGGTCGCGCTGGCCGGGACGGTGCTCGTGGTGCCCGAGTCCGCCGATCGGGACGCACCGCGGCTGGACGTCGGCGGGGCCGTGCTGGCCGCGACCGGCCTGGGCCTGCTGGTGTACGCGGTGATCGAGGCCCCGACCCGGGGCTGGGGCGATCCGCTCACCCTCGGCGGGATCGCGGTCGGGCTCGCCGTGCTGGCCGGCTTCGTCGGCTGGGAGCTGCGGCGGCGTCACCCGCTGCTGGACCCGCGGCTGTTCCGCAACCGCCGGTTCGCGGCCGGCTCGCTCTCGATCACCTGTCAGTTCTTCGCCTTCTTCGGCTACATCTTCGTGATCATGCAGTACCTGCAGCTGGTCCGCGGGGACACCGCCCTGGTGGCGGCCGTGAGCGTGCTGCCGATGGCCCTCGCGATGGTGCCGATGTCCCGTCTCAGCCCCCGGCTGACCGACCGGTTCGGCGCCCGTGGCCCCTGGGTGACGGGCCTGGTGCTGATCGCCGCCGCGATGGCCGCGTTCGGCGGGCTCGACGCCGACAGCCCGTACGCCCTGTTCGCCGGCGGCCTGCTGCTGCTCGGCGCCGGGGCCGGGCTGGCCATGACGCCCGCGACCACCGCGATCACGGACGCGCTGCCGCAGTCCCTGCAGAACGTCGGCTCGGCGATGAACGACCTCTCCCGCGAGCTCGGCGGTGCCCTCGGCATCGCCGTCCTGGGCAGCGTCCTCGGCGCCGGCTACCGCGCCGGACTCGACGTCACCGGGCTGCCGCCGCAGGTGGCCGACGCGGCACGGTCCTCCCTCGCCGCGGCGTCCCACTTCGGCGGGCCGGTGGCCGAGCACGCCCGTGCGGCGTTCGTGGACGGCATGCACGTCACGCTGCTGACCGGCGCGGGCGCGGCGCTGCTGGCGGCCGCCGCCGTGGCGGTCCTGCTGCGGCGGTCGGCGGGAGGGCCGGCCGAGCCGGCGGCCGACCTACGGGTGGTGGCCGAGCTGCCGCAGCCCTCGGCCGGCGACCGCTGAGCCGGCGGCGCCGGGGGCGCCGGGGGCACCCCTCCTCGGACGTCCGCCGTCGCCCGGCCACTGCGCCGGGCGACGGCGGCGGGGCGAGGGCGGCGGGGCGACGTCGGGACCGTGCGTACACCCGCACTGACGTGGACGCGTCCGGAACGACACGTGAAGATATGGCGCACGCCCGTACGATTTGACGGGTATTGCTCAGAATTACGGGCTGTCAAGGCTTTGCCACCTCCGGCGAGCGCTCCTACGCTCCGGCCTCATGCCCTCACCCCTGCTCAGCGTCCTGGTCCCCGCCTATGACCAGCAGAAACAGCTCTCGGAGTGCCTAAACTCGCTGCTCGCCCAGTCCTTCCGCGACTTCGAGGTGATCGTCGTCGCGGACCGCTCCGCCGATTCCCCGGCCGGGATCGCGGATTCCTACGCGGCCCGGTACCCCCAGGTCTCCTCGCTCCACCTGGACGCGGCGGTCGGGGTCGGAGTCGCCCGCAACGCGGGCGCGGCGCGGGCCGCGGGCGAGTACCTGCTGTTCCTGGACGCCGACCACCTGCTCGCCCGGGACGCCCTGCAGACGCTCGCCGACCGGCTCGGGCAGACCGGGCCGGTGGACGTGCTGCTGTTCGGGCACACCCGCCGGCACGGCGGACGGGACTGGCCGGGCGGCGCCGAGGCACTGCTCGCCGAGACCGGGCCGGAGCCGTTCGGGCCGCTGGAGCGGCCGGAGGTGTTCGGCGCGCCCGCGCTGATCTGGGACCGGCTGGTCCGCCGCGAGCACTGGCGAGCCCAGGGCCTGGCCTTCCCCGACGGCCGGTACGAGGAGGTCCCGGTGGTCCACGCGGCGATGCTGACGGCCCGGCGGATCGCCGCGCTGCCGCGCGCCTGCGTCCAGCTGCGCCGCCGGGAGACCGTCCACCCCACCGGCTCGCCCGGCAGCGGCGTGTTCGACATCTTCGACCAGTACGAGCGGAGCTTCGCACTGCTGGAGGAGCTCCCCGACGCGGATGCCGTCCGGGACACGCTGTTCACCCGGATGATCCGGCACTACCTCTTCGTCTTCGACCTCGCCGGGTGCGTGGCACGCGCCGAGCGCCCGCAGTTCTTCCACCGCGCCGCCGAGCACCACCGCCGGTTCCTGCCGGCCGGGCACCGGCGGCCCGGCGGGCGCGAGGGCGTGAAGTTCTCGCTGCTGGCCGGCGGCGCCTACCCGGCGTTCGAGGTGGCCAAGCTCTCCCACATCGCCAAGGGCACGCTCACCGGTTCGGCCCGGAGGAAGGCCTCTGCCTGAGGGAGACGGCCCCGGCGCCCGGCCGCGGCCGGGCGCGGGCGCGCGGACGTCGGGGGCGGCGCATCCGGGGCCGGGCGCCGTTCCGACCCCGGGCCCGGGCCCGGGTCCGTCCGCCGCTCAGACGTGGGCCGTGCCGCCGTCGGCGGCCATCGCGGCGGCGATCCGGCTCGCCGTCGCGGCCCACGCCTCGTCGGAGGGCTTCGGCAGGACGTCCATCCACAGCGGCAGGGTGGAGCCGCGCAGCTGCGCCATGCCCTCGGGCCGGGCGATCAGCCACAGGTGCAGGTGCGCGGCGCCGTCGCCCCAGCGGTTCACGTGGACCCGGCCGATGCCGCCGAGCGCCAGCAGCGCCGCCTCCACCCGCTGCAGCATCGGGCCCAGCTCGGCGGAGCGCTCCGCCGGGAGGTCGAGCAGGTCGTGGTGGGCGCGCGGCTGGAGCAGCACGACGGCGGGCAGGCCGGTCGGCTCGTCCATGGTGCTCAGCCGCCAGTGCTCGTCCGTCCAGAGGAAGTCCGCGTCCGGGCGGGCGCACTGGGTGCAGCTCTCCGCTCCGTCCTCGCCCTGTCGCGGCGGCTCGGGCAGCTCGGGCGCCTGCAGCACCCGGACCTTCAGGTCCCCCTCGTACGGGAAGATGTCCCAGGACGGCGCGCCGTCGGCCGGGAACGGCGGGCGCTCGCCGATCGGCAGGCCGGCGACGTAGTCGGCTCCGGCGGAGCCGCCGGCCGGGTTCGTGATCGTCATGTCGGCCGAGCGTGCCATATGACGCCCCGTCGGGTGCACACCGGGGTGCCGGTACCGCGCGGACCCGCCCGGCTGCGATGATCGCGGGGTGCACCGGCCGGGACCACGGCGGTACGCGGCACCGCGCAGCACCGCCCGGTCCCGCTCGCCGCGCTCGCCCCGTCCGAGCTCGCCCCGCAACGCTCGCCCCGCCCTGTACCGGGAGGACCCACGTGAGCCGACCGTCCGCCACGCCCGGCGCCGACCTCGCCCGGGAGCTGGCCACCACCCTGCGCGGCGACGTCCGCTTCGGCGCCGCCGAGCGCACCGTCTACAGCCACGACGCCTCCAACTACCGCCACCTGCCGCTCGGCGTGGTCAAGCCGGCCGACCTCGACGACGTGCGCACCGCCCTCGCGCTCTGCCGCCAGTACCGGGTGCCGGTGGTGCCGCGCGGGGCCGGCACCAGCATCGGCGGGCAGGCGGTCGGCCCGGGCGCCGTCGTCCTGGACTTCCGGCGCCACCTGGGCGCGGTGCTCGACGTCGACCCACAGCGCCGCACCGCCCGGGTCGAACCCGGCGCCGTGCTGGACGACCTGCAGCGGGCGGCCCGCCCGTACGGGCTGCGGTTCGGACCTGACCCGTCCACGCACAGCCGGTGCACGCTCGGCGGCATGATCGGCAACGACGCCTGCGGTGCCCACTCGCTGGCCTGGGGCCGGACGGCCGACAACGTCGAGTCCCTCGACCTGCTGCTCGCCGACGGCACCGAGCTGACCGTCGGCGGGCCGCTCGGGCCGGCCGAGCGCGCGGCCCTGCGCGAGCTCCCCGGGCGGGCGGGCGCGCTCCACCGGGAGCTGCAGGACTTCACCGACCGCAACCTCGCCGCCATCCGCCGGGGCATGCCGGAGCTGCCCCGTCGCACCTCCGGCTACCCGCTGGACGCCCTGCTGCCCGAGCGCGGCCACCAGCTGGCCCGGGCGCTCACCGGCACCGAGGGCACCTGCGCGCTGCTACTCGGCGCCACCGTCCGCCTGGTCCCGGAGCCCGCCGCCCGCGTCCTGGTGGTGGCCGGCTACCCCGACGAGACCGCTGCCGCCGACGCCGTCCCTGCTCTGCTTCCGCTGCGCCCGCTCACCGCCGAGGGAATGGCCGCCGACCTGATCGCGGCCCTGCTGGCCGCCGGGCCTCGGCCGCCCGCGCTGGACCGGCTGCCCGAGGGTGCCTGCTGGCTCTTCCTGGAGGCCGGCGGCGACAACGCCGCCGAGGCCCTGGACGCCGCCCGGGGGCTGGCGGACGCCGTCCGGCGCGAGCGCTCCGCCACCGTCGCCGTGGTCACCGACCCGGGCGAGCAGCGGCAGCTCTGGGCGGTGCGCGAGGCGGGGGCGGGGATCGTCACCCGTCTGCCGGCCGGGGCGGGCGACGCGGGCACCGGGTCCGGCTCCGGACCGGCTTCCGACCTTGCCGCCGCCGAGGCGGGCGGGCCGGCCGGGGCGGGCGGCGTCGAGGCCTGGCCCGGCTGGGAGGACTCCGCCGTCCCGCCCGAGCGGCTCGGCGACTACCTGCGCGACCTGCGGGCCCTGCTGCGCCGCCACAGCCTGCGCGGCGTCCCGTACGGGCACTTCGGCGAGGGCTGCATCCACCTGCGGATCGACTTTCCCCTCGCCGAACCCCAAGGCGTCCTGGTGTTCCGGGAGTTCATGGAGCAGGCCGCCGATCTGGCGGTCTCGTACGGCGGTTCGCTCTCCGGCGAGCACGGTGACGGGCAGGCCCGCGCCGAGCTGCTGCCCCGGATGTACCCGCCCGACATCATCGGCCTTTTCACCGAGTTCAAGCGGATCTGGGATCCGGAGAACCTGCTCAACCCGGGCACCCTGGTCGACCCGCGCCCGCTCGACGCCGACCTCCGCCAGGCCGGCCCGGTGCGCGAACTGCCCCTCGCCCTCCCCTACGAACAGGACGGCGGCAGCCTGGTCCGGGCGGTGCGCCGCTGCGTCGGCGTGGCCGCCTGCGTCGACACCGCCACCGGGGTGATGTGCCCCAGCTACATGGCCACCGGCGAGGAGCGGCACTCCACCCGCGGCCGGGCCCGCCTGCTCGCCGAGATGCTGCGCGGCGAGGCCGTCCCGGACGGCTGGCGCTCGCCCGAGGTCCGCGAGGCGCTGGACCTCTGCCTCGGCTGCAAGGGCTGCGCGAGCGACTGCCCGGTCCACGTCGACATGGCCACCTACCGGACCGAGTTCCTGTACCAGCACTACCGGCACCGGCCGCGGCCCGTCGCCCACTACTCGATGGGCTGGCTGCCGCTCTGGCTGCGCGCCGTCGCGCTCGCGCCCGCCGCGGCCAACCTGGTCGCCCGCTCGCCGGTGGCCGGCCCGCTGAAGCGGCTCGGCGGGATCGACCCGCGCCGGGTGGTCCCGGTCTTCCCGCCGGAGACCTTCACCCGCTGGTTCCGCCGCCACCGCGCCGCCCGGCCCGCCCCGGCGGACGCCCGGCCGGTGCTGCTCTGGCCGGACACCTTCTCCGACCACCTCCAGCCCAGCGTGCTGCGCTCCGCCGTCGAGGTGCTGGAGCACCTGGGCTTCGACGTCCGGCTGCCGTCCGGGCCCGTCTGCTGCGGACTGACCTGGTACTCCAGCGGCCAACTCGGCACCGCCCGGCGGGTGGTGCGGCGCAGCCTGCGCGCGCTGGACGATGCCGGTCTGCCCGCCGACACCCCGGTGGTCGGCCTGGACCCGAGCTGCACCGCCACCCTGCGCGAGGACGTGCCGCGCCTGCTCGGCGCCGCCGGCCGCCCGCTCGCCGAACGGACCCGCACCTTCGCCGAGTTCCTCGACGAGTACGCCCCCGGGGCCCCGCTCCCCCGACTCCCGGCCGACGCCATCACCCAGACCCACTGCCACCAGCACGCCGTCCTCGGCACCGCCGCGGACCGCCGGGTGGAGGCCCGGATCGGGCTGCGGAACCGGGTGTTGGACTCCGGCTGCTGCGGGCTGGCCGGCAGCTTCGGCTTCGAGCAGGGCCACTTCGAGGTGTCGGAGGCGATCGCCGAACGCGTCCTGCTCCCCGAGGTCCGGGCCGCCGCGCCGGACACCGTGATCCTGGCCGACGGCTTCAGCTGCCGGACCCAGATCTCCCAACTCGCCGAGGGCCGCCGCGCCCTGCACCTCGCCGAACTGATCGCCCAGTCCCTCCGCGAGCAGCGGACTTGACCAACGCCCCGAACGCGACGGGGGTGGTCGGCATCCTTGGCCTCCAGCGCCTCCTCCGCCCCTTCGGCCCCACCCTCCCCACCGCGTGGACGGATTGATCCCTTCGGGCCCTTCCCCGCTGGGAACCAGTGCAATTGAATGGGCGTCAGCAGTTCTGGCGAGGTTCGCCGGGCGCGCAGGGACTCCGGGGGTTGGGGATGCTGGTGGAGGCGTTGACCGCACTGGCCGCGGCCGGCGGGGCGGGAATCGTCCAGGCCGCCGGGACGGACGTCTGGGCGGAGGTCCGGGGCCGGGTCGCCCGTCTACTGGGACGGGGGCGGCCGGCCGCCGAACAGGCCGTGCTCGAACGCCTGGACCGGACCGGCGCAGCTCTGGAGGCGGCCACTCCGGAGGAACGCGTCCTGGTGGCCGAGCGCCAGGGCGCGTCCTGGCAGACCAGGTTGGAGGACTTCCTGGAGGGGCTCGATCCGACCGAGCAGGCGGAGGCGGGCGCCCGCCTCCGGGAGCTGCTGGCGCAGGTCGCCACGGCCGCACCGGCCGGCGTCCGGATCGAGGCGTCCCACAGCGGCGTCACGGCCGGTGGGGACGTCATCAACCACGGCGGCGCCATCGGCCGGGACTTCGGCGGGCCGGTGACCATCGGCGGCGCACCGGACAGCCCGGGCGCCACCGACCGCACGGGCACCCCGGGCCACGCCGGAGCCCCCGACCGCCCTACCTCGCCGGGGGCGGCCCCGCGCTGACCGCTCCCGGGGCAGGGCCCGGCGGCGACACCCCGCACGACGGGGTGCGCAGCGCGCGCGATCTACTCAACTCCGGTGGTGTCGTGGCTGGTTCCGTCCGCGACGTGCACCTCCACGGGCGGCACGCCGGCGCGGCTCCCCCCGTGGACTGGCCGGTCCAGGTCGGCACCGTTCCACTGCTCGCGGACTGCTTCCGGCACCGGGCCGCCGTCGAAGGCTCGTTCGCGGTGCCGGGCTCCGTCGCTGCCGAGAGGCCCCGCCCCGCCGACGGCCGTGCTTCGGCCGAGGCCCGCCGCCCGGTCGACAGCCTCCGCTCGGTCGTGCTCAGTGGACCGGCCGGCGCCGGAAAGACCCAGGCGGCCGTCCACCACGTCCAACTCGCCCTGCGCACCCGGGCAGTGGACCTGGTGGTGTGGGCCGACGCAAGCAGCGCCGCCGCGATCCGGCACGCCTACGCGCTGGCCGCCGACCGTCTCGGACTCGGCGGGATCGCCGAGGTGGGCGGGGACGGCGGGCTCGGCGGCACCGCGGCGGCCGACCGGCGCCTGCTGACCTGGCTCAACACCACCGACCGCCGGTGGCTGATCGTGCTCGACGGTCTGGCCGACCCGGCCGACCTGGCCGGGCTCTGGCCCGCCCCGAGCGCGACCGGACTCCTGCTGGTCACGACCCGCCGCGCGGACCGGAGCCTGCGGACCAGCAGGCGCCGACTGCTCCCGGTCGGCGCCTTCACCCCGGCCGAGGCGGCCGACTACCTGGCGGACCGTCTGGCCGTGCACGATCTGTCGGCGCCCGAGGCCGAGCTGCACGGGGTCGCGGCCGGCCACGGGCGCCTCCCCGCCGGCCTCGCCGACGCGGCCGGACGGCTCGTTGCCGATCCCGGGGCCGCGCCCTGGCTCCGGCCACTGGGACCGGGCGCGCAGCCGCGGCGGACCGCCGAGTGCGCGCTGTGCCGGCTCCCCGCCGAGGGCACGACGGTCACCTTGCGCCACGCACCCGAGGACGCCCTCTGGGCGCGCTGGACCGAGGCAGTGCTGCGCCGCGCCGGCCTGCACGTCCTCCCGGACGCGGCGGACCGGACCGTCGTCCTGCTCTCCCCCGCGTTCCTGCGGGCGAGCCCCGGCTCCGGCGGGGCTTCCGCCGTCGACCGGGCCGACGCGCCCGCCCTCGGCCGATCAACGGTGGGGCCCTCCACCGACTCCGGCCCCCTGTCGGACCTCGGCCCAGGGGCAACGCCGGCCGTCCGGATCGAACCGGTACCGGTCGAGGGCCCGGTGGTCGACCTGGTCGGGCTCGGCCCCGAGCCGGCCGCCGCGGCCCTGCTCGCCGCGGTCGGCGGCGCACCCCGGGCGCCCGACCTGACCGGCCTGCGCTACCCCGGCTCCGTCCCTGCGCACTTCAAGGTGCCACCCCGGCACCCGTCCTTCACGGGCCGCCGGACCGTGCTGGAGCACCTGCACCGCCAGCTCGGCGCCGGTGTGGCGGCCGTCCTGCCGACCTCGCAGACCCTCTACGGGCTCGGCGGCATCGGCAAGACCCAGCTGGCCCTGGAGTACGCCCACCGCTACCGGGCCGAGTACGACCTGATCTGGTGGATCGACGCCGAGCAGACCGAGTCCGTGCTCCTCGCCCTGGCCGGGCTCGCGCGGCGGCTCGGTCTCCCGGTCGGCGACTCGGTGGCCGAGGCCGCCGAGGCGGCTCGCGAGGCGCTGGGCCGGGGCGACCCGTCGGACCGCTGGCTGCTGGTCTTCGACAACGCCGACGATCCCGCCGACATCCGCCGGTTCTTCCCCGACGGCCCCGGCCGGGTCCTGGTCACCTCACGGAACCTGGGCTGGACCAGGGCCGCCAGCGCGCTGGAGGTCGACGTCTTCACCCGGGACGAGAGCACCGACCACCTGCGCCGCCGGGTCCGCGGAATCTCCACCGCCGACGCCCACGCGGTGGCCGATGCACTCGGCGACCTGCCGCTCGCTGTGGAGGTCGCCGCCGCCTGGCTGGACGCCACGGCGATGCCGGTGACCGCCTACCTGACCCGCCTGGAGCAGGCGCTCTCCACCGAGGGCGCCTTCGACTACCCACGGTCGGTGGCCGCCGCCTGGGGCGTCTCGATCGAGCGGTTGCGGGACCGGTCCCCGGCCGCGGCGCGACTGCTGCAGCTCTGCGCGTACTGCGCACCGGAGCCGATCGCTGCCGGCCTGCTCTACGGCGAGGAGATGATCGCCGCCCTGGCCGAGTCCGATCCGGCGGCCACGGACGCCTTCGCGGTGGCCGCCGCCGTCCGGGCGCTCGGCCGCTACTCGCTCGTCCGGGTCGACGCGGAGGCCGGCTGTCTCCAACTCCACCGGCTGGTCCAGGCAGTGGTCCGCGGCGAGGTCGAGGGCGGCGGCGGGCAGCTCCGGGCCAAGCACACCGTCCACCGCATCCTCAGCCGGGCCCGCCCGGCCGTCGGCGACACCGACGATCCGGCCAACTGGCCTTCCTTCGAGGAGATCTGGCCGCACCTCTACCCCTCCGAGGCCCATCTCTGCGACGAGCCCGAGACCCGGACGCTGCTGATCGACCGGGTCCGCTACCTGTGGAAGCGCGGTGAACTGTCGCAGGCGCTCTCCCTCGGCCGGTCGCTGGACGAGGACTGGACCCGCAAGCTCGGCGGGAACGACCTGCAGACCCTGCTGCTCCGCTTCCAGCTCGCCAACGTGCTGCGCGCGCAGGGCCGCTACGCCGAGGCGCTGTCACTGGACGAGGCGACCCTGGAGCGCCAGCGGGCGCTGCTGGACGAGCGCCACCCCGACGCTCTGCAGACCGCCGGTTCGCTCGGCGCCGACTTCCGCGCGCTCGGCCGGTTCGAGGCTGCGCTCGACCTGGACCGCGCGACCTACCGGCACTGGGCCGGCCTGTTCGGCGACGATCACCCGCGCACCCTCGCCATGGCGAACAACCTCGCGATCGACTACCGCCTGGTCGGCGACAGCGAGGCCGCGCGCACGCTCGACCGGGAGAACCTGGCGCGCCGCACCCTCGTGCTCGGCCCGCGCCACCCGTACACCCTGTCCACCAAGACCTGCCTCGCCCGCGACCTGCACGAACTCGGCCACCACGAGCCGGCGATCGGGCTCCTGCGGGAGGCCATGGCCGACCTCGACGCCGTGCTCGAGCCGGACCTGCCGGAACACCTGCGCAACACCACCCTGCTGGGCGCCGCGCTGCGGCGGGCCGGGCGGCCCGAGGAGGGCGGCCGGCTGACCCGCGACGCCTACGAGCGGTACAGGCGGCGGTACGGCTTCGACACGCCCGACGGGCTGGTCTGCATGCTGAGTCGGGCCGCCGACCACAGCGGCGCCGGCGACCAGGAGGCCGCTCGGGACCTGGCCCTCCACGTCCACGGCGCCTACCGCGGGATGTTCGGCGACGAACACCCCTTCACCCTGGCCTGCGCCGACAACCTCGCCGTCTACCTGCGCCGGGCCGGCGACCCGGGGGCGGCCGTCCGGGAGGGCCTCGCCGTCCTGGAGGCCATGACCGGAGCGGTCGGGGCGACCCACCCGTTCACCCTGGCCACCACCGCCAACCTCGCCAACGCCCTCGCCGACGAAGGCTGTTGGGAAGAGGCCGAACAGCTGCACCGGACGGCGGTCGAGGGCCTGCGGAACCGCTACGGGTCCGAGCACCACGACGTGCTCACCGCCGCGGCGGACCAGGCCCTGACCGTCCTCAGGCGGGGGATCGACCCGAACGGTCCCGAGGCACACCGGCACGCCGTGGCCGCTCTGGCCCGACGCCTCGGCGAGAGCCACCCGGAGACCTTGGCGGCCAGGGAACTGCTTCCGCTCGACCGCGAGTTGGAGACCCAGCCGATCTGAGCCCGCCCCACCGCGTTGGACTGGCCGGACGGGCGCCCGGACAGGCGGCCGGACAGGCGGCCGGAGCGGACGACATGCAGCCCTCGCGGGCGCAGGGCTCGACACGCGTGTGGGGTGGAGCCGCTGACAGCGGGAGGGCGCGGCCGCCACAATGGCGGGATGACCCTCACCACCGCCGAGGCGGACAAGATCCTGGCCGACAACTTCGCCCCCTGGGTGCAGGCCCTCGGCCTCTCGGTGGCCGAGACCGGCCCCCAGCACGCGGTGCTCCGACTGCCCTGGTCCGACCAACTCGCCCGGGAGGGCGGCGGCCTGTCCGGTCAGGCGATGATGGCCGCCGCCGACACCGCGAGCGTGATCGCGGTGTCGGCGGCGCGTGGCGGCTTCGGCCCGATGACCACCGTCCAGCAGTCCACCAGCTTCCAGCGGGCCGTCACCGGGCAGGACGTCCTGGTCCACGCCCGGGTCACCAAGCTCGGCCGGCGGATCGCCTTCCTGGACATCGCCCTGACCGCCGAGGGGCAGCACGAACCGGCCGCCCACGCCACCGCGGTGTACGCGCTGGCCTGAGCAGGGAGCCCCGTCCGCCCGGCGGTCGGGCGGGTGCTGCGGCGGACGGGTGCTACAGGAGCGTCGGGTACGGCTGCTCCATCTCCTTCGACTTCGGGTTGTCCTCCTCACAGACCGCCGTGACGAACTCGGCCAGCCGCGCCTGCGGCAGGCCGCGCGCGATGTCGGCCTCGCTGATCATCCCGACGAGCTCGTGCTCGGGGTGGTTGATCACCGGCAGCCGGCGCACCTTGTACTGCTCCATCACCCGCAGCACCTGCTCGGCGTCCTCGTCCGCCTCCACCGTCATCGGCCGTCCCTCGGCCAGTTCGCCCGCCGTCACGTGCTCTGGGTCGCGGCCCTCGGCGACGCACTTCAGCACAATGTCGCGGTCGGTCACGATGCCCAGCAGCCGCTGCCGCTCACCGCAGATGGGCAGGGCACCGACGCCGCGGTCCCGCATGATCCGGGCTGCGGTGGCGAGGGTCTCGTGCTCGCGGATGCACTCCGCGCCCGGGTGCATGATGTCGCTGGCTCTGATCATGATCGGCCTCCTGACGTACCTGCCACTGGCGCTCACTCCATCCTGGTCCGGCCCCGCAGGCCTCGCCACCGGGCTCCGGGGGTTCGGGGGTTCGGGGCTCCGGCCGTCACGGCTGCCCGGACGGCCGCTCCTCCCGGTCCCGTTCGCCCGAGGTCCGGTCGCCCGAGCGGTCCGGCACGCGGGCCGCGGCCGCGCCCGTCGCCCCGTTCACCGACCCGCCCGCCGAACGCCCAGGGGGCTGCTCGGCCGCGTGCCCGACCGCCTGCCCGACCGGGGTCTCGGCGGCCCCATCGGGCGGGTCCAGTGGCGACCGGTCCAACAGCTCATCCAGTGGCGGCAGTTCGAGCTGCTCGACGCTCGGCAGCTGCTGCTCCCCCGTGCCCGGCCCGACCGCCGGCTCCGCAGCGCCGTCCGCCGGCACCGTCCGCCGCTGCTGCGCCTCGGCCGCACTGTCCAGGAACCGCAGCAACTCGACCGGGAACGGCAGCACCAGCGTCGAGTTCTTCTCCGCCGCCACCTCCACCACGGTCTGCAGCAGCCGCAGCTGCAGTGCCGCCGGGGTCTCGCTCATCACCGCCGCCGCCTCCGACAGCCGCGCGGACGCCTGGTACTCGCCGTCCGCCGTGATGATCCGCGCCCGGCGCTCCCGCTCGGCCTCGGCCTGCCGCGACATCGAGCGCTTCATCGACTCCGGCAGGGCGACGTCCTTGATCTCCACCCGGTCGATCTCGATGCCCCAGCCCAGCGCCGGGCTGTCGATCATCAACTCCAGACCCTGGTTGATCGGTTCGCGGTTGGCCAGCAGGTCGTCCAGCTCGCTCTTGCCGATGATCGACCGCAGCGAGGTCTGCGCTACCTGGGAGATCGCGAACTTGTAGTCCTGCACGTTGACGGTCGCCTTCACCGGGTCGACCACCCGGAAGTACACCACCGCGTCCACCCGCACGGTCACGTTGTCGCGGGTGATGCCCTCCTGTGCGGGGATCGGCAGCGTCACGATCTGCACGTTCACCTTGCGCAACCGGTCGGCCACCGGCATCAGCGCCACCAGACCCGGCTGCCGGATCTCGTCCCGCACCCGGCCGAACCGGAACACCACACCGCGCTGGAACTGCTGCACGACCCGGACGCTCAGCCCGGCCACCACAGCGCCGACCAGCAGCACTCCGACAATGACCCCCACCACGATATCGACGACCATCACGGCCTCCTCGCGGGCACCGGCGAATCCCGGCCGTCGCCGTCCCGGCCGTGCCGGGGGCCGCCGGAGCAGCACCTTCCACGCTACGCCTGCGGGCGCGGCACCGGGACGCGCGCCGGGGCCGGCCCGGCGGAATGGCGCCGGGGCAGGCGCCAGACGCGCCGCGTCTACCCCGCCACGACGGCCGGAAACCGACCGCACCGGACCGCCGAAGGGCCTGCCGCGTGGGTCAGGCCGGGACCCGGCCCGACCCACCGGACACGCCCTACGATCAAGCCATGCAGCCAGCCGACCACGGCCCCGCCCTCGGCCGCAGCCCCGGCCCGGGCCCCGCCACCGGCCGCGCGGCCGGCCCCGCCGCCGCCCCGGACGACCCCCACCACCCGGCCGCGGCCGCCGCCCTGGCCGACGGGCTCACCGCGCTCGACCGCGTGGTCACCGGCTGCCGCGCCTGCCCCCGGCTGGTCGCCTGGCGCGAGGAGGCTGCCCGCACCAAGCGCCGCGCCTACCTCGACTGGGACTACTGGGCCCGCCCGATCCCCGGCTTCGGCCCGCCGGACGCCCCGCTCGTCCTCGTCGGCCTCGCCCCCGCCGCGCACGGCGCCAACCGCACCGGCCGGATCTTCACCGGCGACCCCTCCGGCGACCTGCTCTACGCCGCGCTGCACCGGCTGGGGCTCGCAAACCGCCCCGAGTCCGTCCGCCACGGCGACGGGCTGCAACTGCACGGCGTCCGGATCACCGACCCGGTGCGCTGCGCGCCGCCCGACAACCGGCCGACCACCGCGGAACGCGACACCTGCCGCCCCTGGATCGTCCGCGAGCTGGAACTCATGCGCCCCACCGTCCGGACGATCGTCGCCCTCGGCGGGTTCGCCTGGCAGGCCATGCTCCCGGTGATCGCCGCGGCCGGCTGGGAGCTGCCGCGCCCCCGCCCGGTGTTCGGGCACGGCGCCCACGTCGTGCTGCCCGCCACGGACGGCGGCCCGCCGCTGGAGCTCTACGGGTGCTACCACGTCAGCCCGCGCAACACGAACACCGGCCGGCTGACCACCGCCATGCTGCACGACCTGCTCCGGACGGCCGCCCGCTCGGCCGGCCTGCAGCCGACCGGCCCCGGCCCGACCGGGGTATGACGCCCGGCGGGCCCGCCGCACCGGCGTCTCCCCGCGTCGCCTCAGCCGAACCGCGCCAGCTTCCGGCCCGACGCCTCCGCCCAGACCTCCGGCAGTTCCTGCCGCGCCGCCTCGCCAGCCGCCAGCTGCCACGCGTACAGCACGCCGTACCCGAACGCCTCGGCCGAGCCCTCCGCCTGCTCCCGCAGCGCGGCCTCCGCCACCACCGCGTCCTGGTGCTCCCCGAGCACCTCCTGGACCGCCTTCATCCGTTCGACGTACCGCGCGGCCCGCCGGCCGGCCACCGGCACCGCCGTCTCCCCCGCGTACCGGGCCCGCTTCGCCGCCTTCCGGGCCTCGTGCAGCGCCCGGTCCTGCGCGGGCCCGTCCGCCGGGCCCTCCGCCAGTGCCGCCCGTACCCGCTCCGCCGTCCGGCGCTGCTCGCGCGCGGCGATCCGGGCCAGCTCGGGCCCGGCCGGCCGCCCGGCCCGGCCGCGCAACGGCGGCTCGGCCAGCAGCGCGGCGAGGCCGTCCGCGAGGGCGCGCCGCCGCGGGCTGTCCAGGGCCGCGACCACCTCCGGCCACACGCGCCGGTACTCCTCCGCCGACCAGCGCTCCAGCTCCCCCGCCACCCGGTCGGGTCCGCAGGGCGCCGGCAGCTCCCGCGCCTGCGCCGCCAGCCGCTCGCCGAGCACCTCGCGGTCCCGCGCCCGCCCGAGCGCGGCCCCCAGCCACCGCAGCTCGGCCACCAGCTCATCGGTGGCCCCGGGCGCGAACACCTGCCGAAAGGTCCGCAGCGCACTGCGCAGCCGCCGACACGCCACCCGCATCCGGTGCACGGCGTCCGGCTCGTCCGCCCGCACCGCCTCGTCCAGTCCGTCCAGTACGGCGGCCTGCGTCCCGATCCGGTCGAGCACCGCCGCACCGACCGTGCGGCTGCGGTTCTGCGCGCCCACGCGCTCACCCCTTCCTCGGGGCCGCCGGGACTACCTCGGGGCCGCCGGAACGCCTTCCAGGCTAGGTCCTCCCCCCGTTCCCGGCACAAGACCGCCGCCCGGCACGGGCCCGGCCGCCGGACGACCGCCGGACGGCCACCCGGCACCAACGGCCGTGGCCTCCCCCGAGCGGGTGCTCGGAGGAGGCCACGGTGGAGCCGCGGGCGACGCCGGTCCGGATTCACCCGGATCGCCGCCGACCGGTCAGGACGCCAGCTGCGCCCGGGCGAACCAGCGCTGGTTCGGGTTGCCACTGCACTGCCAGATCCCGAGGACGGTGCCGTTCTCGGTGCTCCACGAGGGGAGTTCCAGGCAGCTGTCGGCGCCCGGGTTGTACAGCGCGCCGTCGAAGCGCCGCACCCAGATCTGGCCCGGGTCACTGCCGTTGCAGGCCTGGATCTGGACCTTCGAGCCCCAGTGGGCGGGCTTGTCGGCGATGCCGAGGCACCGGTTGTCGTCCCCGCGGACCTTGATCCTGCTGTCCGCGGTCAGCGTGAAGTGCTGCGCGTCGCTGTTCCAGCAGTCGTAGACGGCCACCGGCGCGCCGACGGCGCCACCCCAGTCGTCCATGCACTTGCCGGGGTTGTACGAGCTGTGGAGCTGGACCCGCGAGCCCGTGGTGGCCAGCGCGTTGGCCTGCGTCTCGGTGAACGCGTACGGGTAGACCCGGACGTCGCCGATCGCGCCGTTCAGCAGGCCCTCGGGGGTCGTGAACCGGGAGGTGACCGCGCCGCCGACGTTCAGGCTGCCGGTGGCCTTCCAGGTGTTGGGCACCTGGGCCGAACCGGTGGCCCGCCCGTTGACGTAGAGCGTGATCGTGCCGGCCTGGGCGTTGTAGGTGCCGACCAGGTGGGTCCAGACGCCGAGGTCCGGATCGTGGTCGTCGACCGCGCTGTAGTACGCACCGGTGTTGAGGTAGTCCTCGTGCGGGAGGACGAGCGCCCACCTGCCGAACGCGGCCGAGTACTGCAGGTAGAACGGGCTGCGCTCGGCTCCGGTCAGGGTGACGACGTTCTGGTAGCCGTTCCGGTTGTTGAGCTTGACCCAGGCCGCGACGGTGTAGCTCTGGGTGGTGTCGATGTTGGCCTGGTTGGTGGAGCGGTAGAAGGTGGACGAGCCGTCGAAGACGGTCGCCCGGTCGGCCGCGCCGTTGTGGTCGGCGGTGCGGGTGAACGTGCTCGGGTAGAGCGGGTTCTCCGGCTTCGCGCTCGGCTTGGTGGGATCGGCGTAGTTGGAGTCCGCCTTGTTCTGGGCGTCGAGCGAGTACCAGAGCGGGTTCACCGCGGTGTTGGCGACCGTCTGCGGGCCGACCTGCCAGGTGAAGCCGGGGTTGGCGGTGCCGGGGTCGGCGGTCTCGCCCCACCAGATGTCGAGCCGGCCGTCGCCGCCCTTGCCCCACAGGGTCGGGAAGCCGTTGCCGGTGAGGTCGCCGTCGGAGCCCATGGTCGGCCAGCCGTCGACCGGCACCCCGCCGATCCTGGTCGTGGTGGGCATCCCGGTCAGCGTCGGCACGGTGATGGTCTGGCCGTGGGCGTCGAGGGCCGGGCGTCCGCTCGCATCGGTGGCGAGCACCGTCCCGGTGGTGAAGGTGTGGGCCAGCAGGTCGCCCTTGGCGCCGTCCGGCGCCTGCTCCAGGTTGCGGCTCCACAGGCCGGGGTGGCCCTGCTTGGCCCAGTCACCGGGGGTGATGAGCTCCTTGTCCTTCCAGCCGGACGCGGCCAGGCGGACGGGCTTGCCGAGGACGTTGCCGGCGGTCGCCGGGTAGTACCAGAGGGCGGCGTCGGTACCGTTGTCGGTGCTCTCGACGGTCAGCAGGCCGCTCTTGTTCTTGAACTGCAGCCTGTAGTCGAGGTCGGTGCTTACCGGGTCACCGAGGGAGGCCACTCGCAGGGTCTTCGACCAGTCGGTGGCGTTGTAGCCGGGCGTGGTCAGCCAGGAGCAGTCCTCGGTGGCCGTCGTGGCGCACTTCGGCTTCTGCAGCAGGGTCTTGGAATCGACGCGGCCGTAGTAGCCGGTGTTGCCCGGGTTGCCGTAGATCCAGAGGTTCCTGTCCCCGGGGGCGTGGGCGACGATGTCGTCGATGTTGTTGCCGCCGGTGAACGTGCCGCGGTGGGCGAACTGGATGTTGCCCCAGCCCTGGCCGGTCGGCGAGTCCTCGCGCCTGGCCACGAGGGAGGCGGCCGGGCTCTTCGCCTGCGGGTTGCCGGGCACGGTGTAGGCGCGGAGGTCACCGGCCTGGTCGGGCGTCACGATGTCGGGTGCGCTGTCGCCGGTCACGTCGCCGAAGACCGGCGGCGGGCCGTCAGGGTTCCACGGCACGTAGAACGCGTACTGCGCCACCGGCGAGACGTTGCGGGCGTTGTCCATCACCTGGATGTAGCCGATGTTGGTGCCCCAGCGGCCCGCGTAGACACCGATGCCGCCCTGCGGCAGGCTGCCGCCGCACTGCCAGTCGACGCCGCTGAACTGCGGCTCCCAGGCGAAGCGGGCACACATGACGCCGGACGGGGTACCGCCGTCGGGCGCGTTGTCGACCGCGGTGAACGGGACGATGCCCCACTCGCCCGAACGCTTCTTGGTGACCTGCCCGTTGCCCGACGGCGGGAAGCGGTCGGCCAGTTCGGCGTCGCTCAGCGTGCTGTAGACGTCCGGCACGGAGATGCTCGGGGGCGTCTGGTCGACACCGAAGCGGCAGGTCGGGGTCGAACCGGACATCCCGATCAGCTTGTCGGTGGCGTGCGCGCTCCAGCCGTAGACGTGACCGTCCTTGATCACGTCGCCGCGGACGCCGAAGGCCGCGTTGCCGCCGTTGCCGACCTCGCCGGAGAATCCGGAATCGACGTCGGGGACGCCCGGCAGGCTGTAGTCCCAGATGTGCGTCCAGGAGTAGAGGCTGTTCTGGACGGGGCTGTGCACGGTCGCGTTGAGCGTGACCGCGCCGTTGAAGTTGCTGCCCGCGCTCATCCAGGCCAGCGAGGAGCCGTCGCAGCCCTGGTTCTCGGCCCACGGCACCGCGGTGGCCGGCGCCGGCCAGGCGTACTGGCTGGTGGGGGTGTCGGGGGCACGGTCGTACTCGACGGTGATCACGGGCCGGTAGTCGAGCCGCTTGAAGCCCATCCGGTTGACCTCGTCCCGGGCGAACACCCCGAAGGTGAGGGTGTCGCGAGACGGCGCGTAGTCCCGGAAGGTGGAGGTGATGTCGTAGCTGAACGGCACGTTGTCGTGGCAGCCGGCGCCCCCGGAACCGGCCACCTCCGCCACGCCGATCCGCCCGCCGCCGACCACACCCGGCGGCTTGTTCCAGGTGGTCTCCTTGTCGATCGGTCCCGTCAGGTACAGGTCCAGCCAGTACTTGTCGGTGCACGAGAAGTTCGAGGACTCGTACTCCCAGGCGGTCAGGGTGGCCTTGTTGACGACGGTGCCGCCGTAGCCGCGGGTGTCGAACTGGAAGTAGGAGCGCTCGACGCCCTTGTCGGTCAGGTAGCCCTGGTAGCCGACGCCGGGACGGGCGTACTGCCCGTTGCTGGCGGTGGTCTGCCCGAAGCGGGAGGTGCCCGGGTAGGCCGACTGGGTCCAGGTCCAGGCATTGCCCTCGCGACGGTCGGGGATCCAGCCCGGGTCGATGAACCAGGGGCCCTGGCCCTTGCCGAGCACCGAGTCGTCGGTGGTCAGTTCGATCGCGTCGCCGGTGGCGGTGGCGGGCATGGTGGCGACCTTGGCCTCCGCACCGGGCCCGTCCGCGGTGCTGGCCTTGCCCGACTTGGCGGGGGCACCGGCCGACGTGCCGCCGTCCGGACCGGCCGCCGGGGCCGCCTGCGCGGCCTTGAGGCTCTTGGCGGCGGGGTTCGCGGGGGCCGCCGGGGTGGCGGTGCCGGTCGCGGTGCCGCCGGAGCTGTCCCACATCTGCGGAGCGGGGGCATGCCAGCGGGTCACGCCGTCCTTGGTGGCGGCGGTGAGGTTCCCGGAGCCGTCGGCCTTCACCGACACACCCTTGCCGCTGGTGCCGAAGCGGACCTTCTTGAGCTTCGGGTTCCTGGCCGCCTCGGCCGTCTTGACGATCAGGACGGTGCTGAGGCCGCCGAACCTGTCGGCGGTGACCTTCAGGTCGATGCCGGGCGCGACCTCGGGGTAGACCAGGCCGTCGCCGTCCTCGTCGAGGGCCGGCTTGGTGAGCGGGAACGGCGAGTCGATGGCGAGGGTCTCGCCGTCGGCGCTGGTCAGGGTGCCGAGCGGGCCCTCGCCGCCACCGGAGAGGTGGACGCCGGAGGCTGCGTTGCGCGGCCGGAAGCCGCCGGCGGGGTCGGCGACGAGCTTGGCGTCGAGGGCGGCCCAGGTGCCGTCCTGCTGCTTGACCCGCTGCTGCTCGGGGTGCTGGGTACGGGAGAGGTGCCCCTCGGGGGTGGCCACCGTCTCGCTGAACTCGTCCGTCAGCTCCGGCACGGGGACGGGCTTCTTGGTCGCCTTGGCCTGGGCGATCGCCTTGTCGGCGGCCGTCACGGCGGGCTTCTCCTTGGCGCGCTTGGCATCGGCGGCGGCCATGGTCTCGGCCAGGCCCGGCGGAACGGCGCCGGGTCGGTTGGCGGCGGGCGCGGCGTCGGCGAACGCGACGGGCGCCACGGAGGTCAGGGCCAGGACGAGCCCGACGGCCGCGGCGGACGCGCGCGGCGACGGGAATCTCGAACGGAGGCGCGCGCCGGAGCGGGCCCCGGGCGGAGCGGCAGACATTGGTGAAGTCCCCCACGCAAGACGAATCGGCTGCTCGTGGGCGATCCGTGAAGATCTGGAGCAGAGGTCGCCAGGCAAGCTCCCGCAGTTACCGACTATCCGTCAATCGCTTTATGCCGCAAGGCTGTCCGTTTTGGAGGCAGGCGAACCAATTTGACTTCGGTGTGACATCGATCACCACGGGGATAGGTCGACAATTTGCTCGACCTGGCCGACGCAGCCGCCCTACTGTCCGCCACAGTCGTGTACAAGCGTGCGCCATTTGACGCAGCGTCACCATGTGGGGGTAGCGGTGTCCATTCGTCATGCCCGTTCATCCTGGCCGGCGGGGAGGGGGGCGCCGCCACCCGGCTTGGGGAGAACACGCGTCGCCTTTGTGAGTGCGCTGGCTCTGCTGGGCGCTCTGGTGGCTCCGGTCGCGCCGGCGCTGGCTGCGCCGGTGGCTGACAAGAACAAGGACAAGGTGTGGTCGCCGCCGAACACGCCGTTGCCGAAGACGCCGTCGGTGGCGGGTTCGGCGGAGAAGCCGAAGTCGGTGCCGGCGAAGAAGGGTTCGCCGGACTGGGTGCCGCCGAAGACCGCGCCCAAGGTGGCGGCCGGTTCGGCCGTGGCACTGCTGGAGGCGGCGCCGGCGGCGGGTGCGAAGGCGGTCCGCAAGGGTGCGGACGGCGCCGAGGTCCGGGAGCCGGCGGCGGGGGCGTCGAAGCAGGCCGGTGAGCTGCCGGTGTGGCTGGCGCCCGTCGCGCCCGATGCTGGGGCGAAGGCGCAGGGGGCACCAGCTGCCACGGACGCGCCGCCGGCCAATCCGCCCGTCAAGGTGACCGTTGCCGATGCGAAGGCCGCGACTGCGGCGGGTGTGCAGGGTGCACTGGTGTCGCTGGCACGGAACGAGCAGGCGGATGCGGCGAAGGTGCGAGTGGGCCTGGACCTGTCGGGTGTCGGCTTCGGAGGTGACTTCGCGCAGCGGGCGCAACTGGTGTCGCTTCCCGCCTGTTCGCTGACCACCCCGGAGGTGGCCGGCTGCCTTGAGCGCACACCCATACCCTCGCACTACGACGCGCAGGCGAAGAAGCTCGTCGCGGACATCGACCTGCCCGCGGTGGAGGCTAAGGGCCGGAAGGCGGACTCCAAGTCGGCCGAACTGGCGCCGTCCGGTGCACTCGCGCCTGCCTCGACGCCGATGGTGCTGGCTGCCGAGGGCACCCCGTCGAGTGGTCTGGGCACCTACAGTGCCACGTCGTTGTCGCCGAGTCAGGCGTGGACGGCGGGCAGCTCGTCCGGGTCGTTCACCTACAGCTACCCGATCCAGTCGCCGCCGACTCTCGGTGGTGCGGCGCCGCAGGTGGCTTTGGGCTACGACTCGGCGTCGGTGGACGGTCGGACGTCGTCCACCAACTCGCAGGCCTCCTGGGTGGGTGACGGCTGGGACCTGAACTCCGGGTTCGTGGAGCGTTCCTACAAGCCGTGTGACAAGGCCGGGATCGCGGGTTCGGGTGACCAGTGCTGGGGCGGGGCGAACCTGACCCTGTCACTCGGGGGCCACTCGGGTGAGCTCGTGCCGCACGACACGTCGTGCGTGTCGGGCAACGTCAAGGACGAGCAGTCCAAGTGCACCTGGCGGCTGAAGAACGACGACGGCACCAAGGTCGAGTTCCTCACCGGCGCCACGAACGGCACCTGGAACGACTCCTACCTGAAGGTCACCGACACCGCCGGCACCATCTACTACTTCGGCCTCAACCATCTGCCCTCCGCCTCCGGCACCCCGACCACGGTCGGCCCGGAGTCGAAGTCGGCGTGGACGGTACCGGTGTACTCGCCGAACCCGGGCGACCCGTGCTACGACGCGGCCAAGGGCAAGGGTTCGTGGTGCCAGACGGCGTGGCGCTGGAACCTCGACTACGTCGTCGACGTCCACAACAACCTGACCACGTACACCTATGCGCCGGAGACCAACTGGTACGCGCGCGGCGGCGGCCAGAACCGCGGCTCGGGCACCAACACCGAGTACACCCGCGGCGGCACCCTCGCCTCGATCGCCTACGGCCAGCTGCTCTCCGACCAGCTCGGCGCCAACGGCTCCTACCAGGCGGCGTCCAGGATCGACTTCGGGACCGGTGAGCGCTGCGTGGCCGGAGAGACGGCCTGCGCGCCTGCGCAGCGCACGACGGCGAATGCGGCGAACTGGCCGGACGTTCCGATGGACAAGCAGTGCGCCAAACTGGGTACTTGCTCGAACTTCGGGCCGAGTTACTGGTCGACGCAGTGGCTGAACAGCATCACCACGTCGATTCGTTCGGGCGGTTCCTACCGTCCGGTGGACCGGTACGATCTCGCGCACGTGTTCAAGACGCCGTCCAACTCGGGTGAGAACACGCAGATCCCGTGGCTGCAGACGGTCAAGCGGATCGGCAAGGACACCTTCAGCGGGCAGAGTGAGCAGGAGCTGCCCGCGGTGACCTTCGCGGATCTGCTGTTGCCCAACCGGGTGGACGGCCTGGTCCCGGCCCGGCCGGGCTACAACCGGCCGCGCATGGAGCTGATCACTCTGGAGACCGGCGGCACGATCGGCGTGGAGTACGTGAAGGACTCCTGCCGGCGTACGACCGGGAAGATGCCGGCCTCGGCGGACAGCAACACCATGGCCTGCTTCAATGTGAAGTGGTACGACACGGGCGTGGCCGGGATGGTGGACGACTGGTTCCTGCGTTACCCGGTCGCGTCCGTGACGGTCGACCCGAACTCCAACCTCATCACGGGTGCGCTGACCAGGACCACCTCCTACGAGTACGGCGATGCCGCGTGGCACCGCAACGACGGCGCGCTGGTGGACGACAAGTCCCGCACCTGGGACCAGTTCCGCGGCTTCGCCAAGGTCACCGCGGTGACCGGCTCGGGCAACGACGGCAAGAAGTCCAAGACCTCGACCAGCTACTACCAGGGCATGGACGGCGACCTCAAGGCCAATGGCACGGCCAAGCCCGCCTCTGTCTCTGGCCCGACCAGCGGCGCCAAGACCGACTCCGACTGGCTGTCCGGCCGTGTGCTGGAGTCCGACACCTACGCCGACGCGGATGCGACGTCGCCCGAGGCATGGACCGTCAACACCAGCAGCGGCCCGTCCGACACGGCCACGCACAAGCGCACCGGTCTGCCCGACCTGGTGGCCCGCTACGCGGCCACGACGTCGATCAGCGTGAGCACGGCGAAGACCACTACCGGCACCCGCACCACCTCGACGGTGACCACCACCGACAAGGATCACGGCAACCGGGTCAAGACCAAGCTCAGCACCGCCGACGGCACCCCGGACCTGTGTGTCCGCAACTCCTATGCCGCCGGCGGCAACGCGCAGATGACCGGCCTGGTGTCCGAGGTCCTGACGGTTTCGGGCAGTAACGCCTGTACGGCAGCGCCGACTTCGGACAACACCGTCTCCGGTTCGCGCGTCCTGTACGACGGCCAGGCGTTCGGCAGCGCAGGGGCGAAGGGTGAGGCGACGGGGGCCCAGGTTCTCGACCGCTACGACGGTGCCTCCGCGCAGTGGGTGACTACCGGCGCCACCGCCTACGACACCTACGGTCGCACGGTTAGTGTTACCGATGTGACATCCACGGACAGCGCCAACCCGAGCGGCGCCACGGTCACGACGAGCTACAGTTCCGCGAATGCGGGTGAGCTGCCGAATCAGACCGTCGCGGGGACGCCGGCTCCGGCGGGTGCGCCGGACGCGGGTGCGAAGCGCACCACCACCGTGACGCTGAACCCGGCGCGTGGTCTGCCGATCACCACGACCGACCCCAACGCCCGTACCGTCACGCAGTCCTACGACGGTCTGGGCCGGTTGAAGGCGGTATGGACGCCGGGTCGGGCGACGAACGCGACCGCCAACTTCACGTTCGACTACACCGTTGACGGCACGGCCAGGCCTTCGGCGATTACCAGCCGGAGCATACGTCCGAGTGAGGACTATGCGGTGTCCACGCAGATCATGGATGGCCTGGGCCGGGTCGTGCAGACCCAGACGGATCCGGCGATCTCGGCCTACCACGGCCGCCTGGTCACCGACACCTTCTACGACTCGCAGGGCCGGACCAACCGGGCCTACGCCAGCTACTACGACGACACGTCCGCCCCCGGCACGGTGCGCTTCGACGCGACGGCGGCGCAGGTCCCGGGTCAGACGTACACCGAGTTCGACGGCATGGGTCGTCCGGTGAGCTCGCAGTTCATCGCGCTGGGTGTGCCTCAGAACACCACGACCACCGCCTACCCGGGTGCCGACCGGGTCGACGTCACCCCGCCGGCCGGAGCGACGGCGACCAGCACCGTCACGGATGCGCGCGGCCGTGCCGCCCAGTTGTGGCAGTACCGGACGCCGAACGCGACCGGCAAGCAGGCCGACGCGGACGTCACCGCGTACACGTACACCCCGGGCGGCCAGGCCGCCACGCGCACGGATGCTGCGGGTAACTCGTGGAGTTACGGCTACGACCAGCGCGGCCGCCAGGTCCGTGCCGACGACCCCGACACCGGTGTCTCGACACGCACCTACGACGGCGCCGGGCGCCTGGCGACCACCACGGACGCACGCGGCCAGAGCGTGGCGATCACCTACGACCTGCTCGGCCGTAAGACCGGTACCTACAACGGCACCGTCGCCCCGGCCAACCAGCTCACCGGCTACACCTACGACACCGTCGCCAAGGGCCAGCCGGCGAGCTCGAGCCGCTACGTCGGCGGCGCCAGCGGTGCGGCCTACACCAAGGCCGTCACCGCGATGGACGAGGCCTACCGACCCACCAAGACCAGCGTCTCCATCCCCGGCAGCGAGATCGGCAAGACCGGGCAGGCGACCTTCGACTACTCGGCGCTGTACGACGAGATCAGCGGTGCGATGAGGCTGGAGGGCCGTGCGGCCGCGGGCGATCTGGCCGCCGAGAAGGTCACCTACAACTACGAGGCCTACGGCCTGCTGCACGACATGGGCGGCGCGGACGACGTCTACCTGCGCCAGTCGGACTGGGACGCCTACGGGCGCAACATCCGCTCCACGGTCAACCCGTTCGGCTGGCAGATCGTCGCCACCAACACCTACGACGAGTCGACCGGGCGTCTGCTGACCCAGTACATCGACAAGCAGACCTCCACCACCGGCACCGTCCAGAACACCACCTACGCCTACAACCAGGCCGGCCAGATCACCGCGGTCCGCACCATCCCGAACAACACCCCCGCGGCGACCGACCTGCAATGCTTCACCTACGACAACCTCGGCCGCCTCACCACCGCGTGGAGCGACACCGGCCGGCTCGACCAGCCCACCCCCTCCCTCGCCGGACAGGGCGCCTGCGCCAACACCACCCCCACCAGCGGGGCGGTCGCACCGGCGAAGACCACCGTCGGCGGCAGCGCCGCCTACTGGCAGGACTACTCCTACGACCTGACCGGCAACCGCACCAAGCTGATCAACCACGACCCGGCCGGCGACACGGCGAAGGACCTCAAGACCGAGCAGACCTTCCCCGCCCCCGGCACCCGCAACACCCCCACCACCGCAGCCGGAACCGGCGGCGGCACCGGCGGACCCCACACCCTGACCAAGGCCAAGAACACCTTCGGCTGGAGCCCGGGTACCCAGGGCAGTGACCAGTACGACGCCGCCGGCAACACCACCAAGATCACCAACCCCGGCGGCAACAAGGAACTCAAGGCCGGCTTCACCCTCAAGTCCGGTGAGACCGTGCGCTCCAACGGCGCCCAGCTCACCATGCAGAGCGACGGCAACCTCGTCCTCACCTCCCTGCGCTCCGGCCAGGCCGTGTGGGCCACCAACACCCAGGACCACCCGGGCGCGTGGGCGACCATGCAGGACGACGGCAACTTCGTCGTCTACGACACCCAGCGCGTCCCGCTCTGGTCCTCCCAGACCTGGGTCGGCAACAACAGCGGCTACTTCGCGGTCGTCCAGGACGATGGCAAGCTCATGGTCTACGCCCCTGGCTGGCAGTCCAAGTGGAGCACTCCCACCTGGAACGGCGTCGACGCCGCCAACGGCGCCACGCTGACCTGGGACGTCGAGGGCAAGCTCGCCTCACTCACCCAGGGCTCCGCCACCACCAGCTACGTCTACGACGCCGACGGCAACCAGCTGATCCGCCGCAACCCCGGCAAGGTCACCGTCAACCTCGGCGGCGGCGACGAACTCACCTACGACACCGTCGCCAAGACCAGCACCGGCACCCGTTACTACACCATCCCCGGCGGCATCACCCTCGTCCGCCAGGGCCCGGACAAGCTCACCTACCAGTTCTCCGACCACCACGACACCAACTCCCTCTCCCTCGACCGCGATTCCCTCGCCGAGTCGCGCCGCGCCACCGACCCCTTCGGTGTCTCCCGCGGCCCCGGCTCCCTCACCACCCCGTGGTCCGGCGACAAGGGCTTCGTCGGCGGCCTCAAGGACGACGCCACCGGCTTCACCAACCTCGGCGCCCGCCAGTACCAGCCCACCACCGGCCGCTTCCTCAGCCCGGACCCGATCATGACTCCTGAGGATCCGCAGCAGTGGAACGCCTACGCCTACAGCAACAGCAACCCGATCAACAAGGCTGACCCCAGCGGCCTGGCCCTGGAGGAGTGCGCAAGCGGGATGTACCGGTGCTCGAACCACGGAACCAAGGTCGAAGGTGACGGTCCGAACCACGACAAGATCGTCGCCCAGATCCAGGCCGAGGTGCCGCTGCGGCAGGCTGCGTTCAAGCGCTTCCTGCGGGCCCAGTCGCCCTTCAGCACGTACTGCCCGGAGTGCCACAACACCGGTAAGGGCGGGGTGCCTTCCTTGCCGGGGGCCAAGGGGTCGACGACACCGGGGGCGGACAAGTGGGGGATCGACAAGGGGTCCGGTCCGGCCAACAACAACATGAGTGCCCTGCAGTTGACGGGCGGGTGGTTCCTGAATGGCTTGGGCCGCACCCAGACCTTCGGTGGAAACTCCCAGTTGGTCACTGACCTCGCCAAGCATGACGTGGTGAGCCAAGTGCGATCTACACTCATAGCAGGCGTTCAGACCGGGGCATCGGATGCCATGGATCCGGCTACGGTGCGCTACAAGGACACGGGTCCAGAGCCGGGCACTCTGCTCAACAGCCCCAGAGGAGGGGTGAACGACATACTGGGCATCATCACCAATGGGAGGCTAGGGACCAGCAACCCTTCGGCGGCCTTCCTGGGCTCCTACAGCGGATCCGCATGGGTGCAGGATGTTGACGCCGGCGCCAATCTCATGAAGCTTCACTTCGAGATCAAGAACGTCTCGGGCTGGAATTCTGCCACCCATATGATTCCGGAATCGTGGCAGAGCTGGATCGAGGCACCGCTGCCAGGGCAGTCCGTCTACGAGCGCCTTGCGTGGGACGAGTATTGGCCGATCAATCGATGCGTGAACACGCTGTCCTACATACGGTAAGGTCGGTCCGTGTATGGGGAGTTCAAGATGCACACAGTCGTCATTCACTCTGAACGGAGCGCCGTGATCCCGAGACCGTCCCGAATCGCTCTCATGATCGGGCTTGCAGGGCTGCTGCTCAGCGGCTGCTCGGCCGGCGGCTCGTCCTTCGAGGCAACCCAGGACGACATTCTCGGGACGTGGACAAATCAGAAGGGGGCGCATCTCGTCATCGAGGCTGGTGGAACCTTCCGTTCGGATCGGATCACCAAGGCGGTCTCGCTCCAGGACGGATGCGCCCAGGCCCTTGCCGCAGGGAAATGGCTACTTCTGAATGATCAGACGCATGTGGCGAGGACGAGCGATCCAAAGGGTTCAGGCATCAGCCTGATGCCCAGCGGAAAGGGCGAGCAGCTCGCCTGCGGCATCTCTGCGAGCATCAAGAAGGATGACGGCGGGATGAACCTGTGCCTGGTCGAGGATCCTGACCAGACCTGCGGAGACGAACAGCTGCTCCGCAAGTCCCCGACTGGATGATCTCCCTCATCCGGCAGTCGCCCGAGGCCTGTCCGGTTGATCGCCGGGGAGACCCCGGAGGGCCCGACACAGCCTGCTGAGAGCGTCCCGTCCGATATCGGACGGGACGCTCTTGTCGTACACAGATGTTCCCACCTACGAAACGTCGACCCCGATGTCCCACCTGGGTAAGACGACGTCAAACACATAGGGCGCAAGGAGAAGACGAGCTACTGACGTCCGGGCGATCATCCACTACGGTCAAGGAGTTCTGGTGCAGTTCCTGGTGTGCTTGATCCCGATGCTCCTGGGCATAGCCGTCGTCACGGATTTCCGCGGGATCAGCAAGTTCTAATGCAGCCGAGTAGCAGGTCCTCGGCGAACGGGCCCGCCCGCGTGCACGTTGTCGCGGGGTGGGTGTTCATCGCCATCTCGGTGTACGGCCTGGTCTATGGCGTGATCGGGCTCGTGAAGGGCTGAGGGAGCGCGACCGGCGCCGCTCAGGAGTGCCCCGTCCGGGATACCGGGCGGGGCACTCCTGTTTGTGCTCCGCGCCCCGTCTACGGGCGGAGTTGGATGGCGAGGGAGAGGGTGTAGCCGACCAGGGCGGCGAAGAAGGTGACGGCGGTGAGGTAGCGGGGGGTGAAGGGGAGGCCGGCGAGGGCGGGGTAGAGGAGGACGGCGATGCCCGCGGCGAGGTCGGCGGCGTAGAGGCCGCGGGGTGGGACGAGGCCGGTGGTGTGGGAGGCCCAGCCGGTCGCGATGAGGAAGCTGGTGAGGAGGATGAAGCCGGAGAGCAGGCCGGAGCCGATGCTGGAGAGGGTGGCGTGCGGCTCGGGCGGGACTTCGCCCCTGGGGACGGCGGGGCGCAGGCGGTGGGCGACGGCGAGGGCCGTGACGGCGACGGCCACCGCGGCGGCGGCGCTGAACAGGGGCCCGGGGTTCATCGGCGGCTCCGGTGGATCGGGGGGTGGTGGCCGACCGCCGCGGCGAGGGCGGCGGGGAGCAGGGTGACGACCAGGACGACGGCCGTCCAGGCCGCCGGGTCGAGGGCGGGTGCGCCCGGGACGGCGGCAGCGGGCGGGGGTGCGGCGACGACCACGGCGGTGCCGGTGGAATTCGTGGGCTGCGGGGCCGCCGGGGGAAGCGGTGCGGGCAGCGGCGGTTCGGGCGGGGCTGATGGAGAGTCGGGCGGGATGGCGAAAGCGGTGTGCGGTGGGGCGGGCCGGGCCGGTACAACCGGTGAGGGCGACGCTCCGACGAGTACCGGTACGACCCACGCGGACGGCGACGGCGTTGGTACGGCGGCCGGTGCAGGCGGAGACGGTGGCCGCGTGGCCGCCGGTGCGGACGGCGAGGGTGCGGCAGTCACCGCTGGGGAGGCGGTCGGGCAGTGCGGCACCGACGGCAGGTCAGGCGGCTCAGGCGGACTCGGTGGTTCAGGCGGATCGGGCACCGGCGGCGGGTGCAGTGTCGGCGGGGCCGGTGGGGACGGGAGGCCCGGCAACGGCGGCGGGGCCGGTAGGCCGGTGGCATGGTCCATCGCCCGATTCTCCGACTGTCCGCACCTCCCGCGGCAGGTGCGGACGGGCCTCGGGCCGCGCACCCGCCGCAAACCCGTCGCAGTGGTGAACTTCCCGCCGCCGGGCCGCGAACGGGCGGGCGCCGGCGGGGAACCTGTTCGGCCGTCAGGCGCGAAAGGGCGGACGCGCCCTCGTGCGCGGTGTAAGGGTCGTGACATACTCCGGGCGTGACGACTTCCACCTCTGCGACGAGGGCCCTGCGGGCCGCGGTGTTCACCGCGCTCGCCGTGCCGCTGTCCGCGCTGGGGCAGGTCGTCATCACCGGTCGCCCGCTGCCGCTGACCCTGGTGGTCGCCGCGACCGGCGTCGTCTTCCTGGTTGCGGCCGCGCTGGCCGGCGGGGAGCGGCGGTTGCTGCACATCTCGGCCGTGCTGGTGCCGGTCGAGCTGCTGCTGAACACGACCTTCAACCTCGGCCAGGCGGGCTGTGGCCCGGTCCTCGGGCCGGAGCACGTCTCCGCGCGCGGCATGAACCTGCTGGTGTGCGGCGGCGGTTCGGTGGACGGCTCGCTGTTCTCGGGGCAGTTGGGGCACGGCGGGCCGTTCCCGCCGGCGCTGACCCAGCTGCTCGTCCTGGTGGTCCACCTGCTGGTCGCGTTGGCCGCCGCCGTCTGGCTGCGGCTGGGCGACTCCGCGCTGTCGGGCCTGGCCCGGGCGCTGCGGGTGCTGGGCGAGTCGCTCGCGGCCCCGCTGCGGGCGCTGTTCGCGCTGCTGGCGCCGGTGGCGGTCCGCCCGGTGCTGCGGGTGCCGCTGCCGGTCTCGGACCTCCCGCGGCCGCGCCGCGAGGACGTGGCGGTCGCCCCGGCGCCGCGTCGTGGGCCGCCCGCCTTCGCGCCTGCCTGCTGACGCCCTCGTCCCGGACGAGCGGCGGACCGGCTGAGGCCCGGATGAACCGTCCGACCCGCTGAGGCCCGACGGCGCCAACGGCCCCGCCGAGGCCCGCCGCTCCCCCGCAGGCAGTGCGCACGACTCCCGCGTTCACCGACCGAGCCCCCTCGTCCCCGCGCAGCCGCGAGCGCCCCGCGCCGTCGCCGCGCCGAGGCGGGCACCCCTGCGCGCACCCGCGCGCCGCGTCACGGAGTTGACCCACCATGGCCCAGACCGACAGCACCCCCACGACCGCCGGCAAGCAGCCCGCCGACAAGAAGCCCAGCCGCAAGTACGCCGAGAAGATCAGTGCCCGCGAGCGGATCCAGGAGGCGCAGCGCCTGGAGCGGCTGGCCGCCCAGCGCCGCCGGCGGATCGTGGTCGCCGTCTCCGCCGTCGCCGTCCTCGCCCTGGCGGGCGGCACGACGCTGGCGATCAGCGCGGCGGGTGACGGCAAGTCGTCCGCCGAATCCGCCGCCGGCGAGCCGACCGCGCTGGTCGTGCCCGCCAACGCCACCGGCCCGGACGGGACGGTGATCACCTACGGAAAGGCGGACGCCCCGCACACGCTGCAGGTGTTCGAGGACTTCCGCTGCCCGGTGTGCAAGACCTTCGAGTCGACCAACGGCGAGACGGTCAAGAAGCTCACCGACGACGGCACGGTCAAGGTGGAGTACCACCTGGCGGCGTTCCTGGACAAGAACCTCGGCGGCAAGGGCTCGCGCACCGCGCTGGCCGCGGTCGGCGCCGCGCTCAACGAGGGCGTGGACAAGTTCAAGCAGTACCACGACGTGCTCTACGCCAACCAGCCGGAGGAGCGCGAGGACGGCTTCGGCAGCGTCAACCACCTGCTGGACCTGGCCGAGCAGGTGCCGGGGCTGAAGACGGACGCCTTCGTCAAGGCGGTCACCGAGCGCACCTACGCGCCGTGGGCGGCGAAGGTCGCGGAGGCGTTCAACAGCAGCGGGGTGACGGGCACGCCGACGGTGAAGCTGGACGACAAGCCGATCACCCTGTTCAGCGCGAACCGCCCGGTGACGCCGGAGCAGTTCACCGCGCAGGTGAAGCAGGCCGCGGGCTTGCAGTGAGCACCACCGGCCCGGCCGAATTCCCGGCCGGGCCGGCCCTTCTCACCCACCGGAGTGCTCTGCCATGACCGCCCCGACCGCTGTGAACCCCCGCCGTCCCGCGCCCGCCGACGACCGCGCCGACGCCGCTGCGGCGCCCGGCGCCACGATCGGCGCGAGCCGCGCGTTCTCGCTGCTCCTCCTCCTCGGTGCCCTGCTCGGGCTGGCCGCCTCGGCCGTTCTGACCTTCGACAAGCTCCGCATCCTGGAGAACCCCTCGTACGTCCCCAGCTGCAACCTCAATCCGGTGATCAGCTGCGGTTCGGTGATGCGCACCGAGCAGGCCGAGGTGTTCGGCTTCCCGAACCCGCTGCTCGGCCTGGCCGCCTTCGGCGCACTGGCCGCGATCGGTGCGGGCCTGCTGGCGGGTGCGGCCTTCCGCCGCTGGTTCTGGTGGGGTCTGCAGGCGGGCACCGTGCTCGGCGTCGTCTTCGCGCACTGGCTGATCGACCAGGCGCTGTACGACATCGGCGCGCTCTGCCCGTACTGCATGGTGGTCTGGGCGGCGGTGGTGGTGCTGTGCTGGTACACCACCCTGCACAACCTGCGCTCGGGGGCGATCCCGGTCGGGCCGCGGACGGCGGTGGTGGTCCGCGAGGCCGCGCGCTACCACTGGGCGCTGCCGGTGCTGTGGGCGGCGGTGATCGCACTGCTGGTGCTCAACCGGTTCTGGTACTACTGGTCCACCCTGCTCTGAGCCGCCCCTGCGGCCCGCACCTGCACCCAGGCCTCCCGCCTGCACAGCGCCTTCCGCCCGCACAGCGCCTTCCGCCGGGTCAGCCGAACACCGCCCGGCGGAAGGCGTTGCGCAGGTCGGTGAGCGGCTGCAGCTCGCGGCCGTAGTGGACCTTGTTGGTGAGCAGCAGCGCCCAGCGGCCGAGCCGCCGGGAGAGCCAGATCCCGGTGCCGGTGAAGCCGTAGTGGACGAAGGTGCCCTCGGCGGGATCGGTGCCGGGGGCGCAGAGCCAGGAGAGTCCGCGGGCCGGGGCCAGACCGCCGGTCTGTTCGCGCAGCGACTCGGCGGTCCACGGCCCGGCCCAGTCCAGTGCGCCCGGCGGGTCCAACAGGGCGGTGAGGAAGCGTTCGAGGTCCCGGCCGGTGGAGAAGGCGCCCGCGTTGCCGGAGACGCCGCCGAGCAGCCGGGCGGACGGGTCGTGGACGACGCCGCGCAGGTGAGCGCCGGCCGCCCGGTCGTACTCGGTGGGCGCGGTGCGGGCGGTGTCGGCCGGGCCGAGCGGGCCGAAGCAGGTGTCGGCCATGCCGAGCGGCCGCCAGACCTGCCGGGCGGCGAGTTCGTCGAGCGGGGAGCCGGCCAGCGATTCGACCAGGTGGCCGAGCAGGACCGCGGCCCGGTCGGTGTACTCGACGGCGGTCCCGGGCGGCCGGTACAGCGGGGCGGCGAGGACGCCGGCCAGCACGGCGGCCCGGTCCCGGCCGTAGAGCGCCTCGAAGTTGGTGCGCAGCGGCATGCCCGCGGTATGGGACAGAAGTTGACGGGCCGTCACATCACCCGCCGGTTGGCCGGCCGCGGCCGGCCAGTAGCTGCCGAGGGGGCGGTCGAGCGGGAGCCGGCCGGCCTGCCGGAGGGCGCCGGCGCACGGCCAGAGCGCGACGATCTTGGTGAGGCTGGCCAGGTCGAAGAGGGTGTCGGGGCCCATCTCCTCTCGGGCGTACGGACCCTGGCCGAGGACCCCGGTGCTGCCGCGGCCATGGGTGCCGGCGGCGTCGCCGACGGCCCAGACCGCGCCGGTGCCGACGGTGCGCGCCCCGTCCGCGACCAGCCGCTCCAGCGGCCCGCCGGACGCCGCGAGAACGGGCAAGGGGGCCGACGTGGGCAAGGGGGCGGGCCGGGGCAGGGACGACCGCCCGGGCGACGGGGCCGGACCGCGCACCGGGCCCGGCCGGGCGGAGGCGTCCGGTCGCGTCTGCTCGTCCATGCCTGCCCCCGCCCGCTCGGCCGTCGGTCCGCCGGGAGCCTACCCGGCGGGCGCCGGGTCAGACGGCGGACTCGCCGCCGAACTCCTTGCCCAGGCAGATGCTCTGCGGGTGCTCGCGGTAGATGCCGAACTTCTGGATCGGCCCGTACCCCTCGGAGGTGTAGAGCGCGATCGCCTCGGGCTGCTCGGTTCCGGTCTCCAGGACGATCCTGGTCCGTCCGGCGGCGGCTGCGGTCTGCTCCAGCCGGCTCAGCACCGCCCGCGCGAGGCCGCGACCCCGGGCGGAGGGCACCACGAACATCCGCTTCAGCTCGGCGTCGCCGTCCCGCAGGCCGTGCGGGTCGGCCCGCTTGGCGCGCCAGCCGCCGCAGGCGACCGGCCGGTCCCCGAGGTAGGCGATCAGGAACAGGCCGGCCGGCTGCTCGAAGTCGTCCGGGTGCAGCACGGTGAGGTCCCCGTCGCCGTAGCGCCGGACGTACTCCTCCTGCACCTCCGCCGAGAGGCGCTGCGCGTCGGGGTGGCCGTAGCCGGTGACGCGGATCTCGACGGCGTCGCCCTTGGCGTCGCGCAGGACGGTGGTGTCGGTGGTGCCGGTTTCCATGGCCGAGGTGCTCTCCATGGTTGAAAAGCCTACGACCTCCGGTCAGCGGCCCTCGAACCGGGCGATCAGCTCCTCCTTGCCGAACATCCGGGCGGTGTCGACGGCGGACGGGGTGCCGGCCTGCGGGTCGGCGCCGGCGGCCAGCAGGGCGTCGAGCACGTCGCCGGCTCCCTTGAAGACGGCGCCGGCCAGCGGCGTCTGGCCGCGGTCGTTGGCCCGGTCCGGATCGGCGCCGCGGTCCAGCAGCGCCGTGACCGTGGCGGCGTGGCCGTGGTAGGCGGCGAGCATCAGCAGGGTGTCGCCGCGGTCGTTGGTGAGGTCGGCGGGGGCGCCGGCGTCGACGTAGGCCTTGAGGGTCTCGGTGTCACCGGCCCGGGCGGCGTCGAACAGCTTGCCGGCGAGCGCGATCACCTCGGCGTCGGGGGCGTCGGCGGGCTGCTGGCTGGCGGCGTCGGTCATGGCTGGCCTCTCTTGCGTGTGCGGTCTCTCTGCCGTGCTGCGGTCTGTCCGCACCGTAACGGCCGGACCGGCCTTGATCCAGCACTCGTCCGGATTGCGGATGTACGGCGAGCGCCTTTCCCCGGCCCGACATGCGGGCGGAAGGGCCGCACAGCCATTCGAGCGAACTTTCGGTGACCCCCGGAAGCCTCCCGCCCGCCCGGCGGGAATGCCTCGCCGCGCCGGAAGGAAGCGCCGGACCGCCCCCGCCGGGGCGGTTCGCATACCTCCGCCCGGCGCCCGGGTCGGCATTGCCGGGAGAAACCACCCATTTGCGCCGTTCCATCATCTATTACTTTTTGTCACGATTGTGGCACTTTCCGTGACACCGCCCCTCCCTGTCCCCCTCCCCGAGGAGCAGAACGTGATCCTCTCGATTTCCGGCATCGTCCTGTTCGGCACCATCGCCTTTCTCTTCTTCCGTCGGGACGGACTAAAGGTCTCGCACGCGATCGTCTGCGCCCTCTTCGGCTTCTACGTGGCCGGCTCCTCCATCGCCCCCAGCATCACCGCGGGCGGCGCCAGCCTGGCGAGCCTGCTCGGCGGCATCAAGTTCTAGCGCCGCCACTCCCCGTACGGGCCCGGGCGCGGATCCCACCGCCCCGGGCCCCGTCGTACCGCTGAACCACACCGAAGCGCGGGACCGCAGGACCGCTGAAGAACCCGTCCCCCGAAACCCGACCGTCCCACTCGCCCGGGGAGTCAAGGAATGCCGCTCAACCTCCATCTCAGCAAGGGCCGCGACCTCGCCCGCACAGCCGGCGACCACGCCTCCGACATGTTCGCGCCGCTCACCGTCATCGGACGCGGCCTGCGCCACCACTCCGGCTGGGCCAAGGCCCGCTGGCAGGCCACCCCGAAGGAGCGGCGCGGGCCGACGGTCTTCCTGGTCGCCGCGATGGGCCTGGGCATCTACCTGCTGCCGCACGGCCTGCTGTTCGCCCTGATCGCACTGATGGCGAGCGCGGCCTGGGTCGGCCGGGCGCCCAAGGCGGCGCCGGCGGCGCCCGAGCCGGACGTCGCGGACATCAAGCTCACCGCCCTCTACGCGGCCCTCACCCCGTACCTGGCCGGGCCCGAGGACCTCAACCCGCTCTACCGCCACGAGGGCAGCTACAAGGACGTCTTCCGCTCCTGGGAGTTCGACGGCGAGGGCCGGCTCTCCCGGCTCGAGCTGGCCTACCCGGCGTACTTCACCGACACTGAGCCCGCCGCCCGGGCCCGGATCGAGCAGGTGGTCCAGGGCAAGGCCGGGCGGGCCCGGGAGTACCGCTTCGACTGGGACGAGGAGTCCAACAAGCTGCGGATCGCCGCCCTCGCCCCGCTGCCCACCGACATCGCGGTGCAGCGCTTCGTCACCGCCCCCGGCGAGATCGTGCTCGGCTTCACCGACGAGGACGGCAGCGCCCGCACCATCCCGGTCGGCCAGGGCGGGGCGGTCACCCAGCAGCCGCCGGTGGTCTGGCGCACCGGCCCGCGTTCGGCCGAACCGCACCTGCTGGCCCTCGGCACGGCCGGCTACGGCACCTCCAGCCTGATCCGCTCGATCGCGCTGCAGGCGCTCCCCTTCGCCGACCTGGTGGTGATCGACGGCGCCGGCACCGGCGAGCACGCCTGCCTGGTGAACCGGCCCGGCGTGCACACCGTGGAGACCAGCCTGCACGGCGCGCTGGCCGCCCTGGAGTGGGCCGCCCAGGAGACCGAGCGCCGGCTGACCGCGCTGAACGCCTCCCGGCACGCCGGGATCGCACCGCCCGAGGACGTCACCCGGCCACTCTGGCTGCTGCTCGACCACCCGACCGAGCTGAGCGAGCTGGCCCACGCCGAGGGCCGGCCGGATCCGCAGGACCTGCTGGAGCTGCCGCTCCGGCACGGCCGCGCCGCCCGGGTCACCGTGGTGATCGCCGACGACGTCGAGGCCCGCGACCGGATCACCCCGACCGTCCGGGCCACCACCCGGGCCCGGGTCCTGCTCGGCCCGACCGGCCCGGAGGAGGGCCACGCCGCGCTCGGCGCGCCGCTGGACATCGTGCCCGCCGCGCACGCCCCCGCCGGCCGCGGCTACGCCCGGATCGGCAACAGCGGGCCGGTCCGGCTCCAGGTGCCGGCCACCGTCGACCCGCTCGACGAGGAGGCGCCGGCCTCGCTGCGCGACGCGGTGATCGCGCTGCTGCCGCACCGGGACACCCGGACCGAGGCGGCCGCGCCGACCGAGGTGCCGCCGCGCCCGGTCGTCCCGCCGGCGGTCATGCCGGTGGTCCCGATCGTGCCGGCGGAGCCGTCGGCGGAGGGGCGCTCGGGCGTCGACCTGGGCAAGGAGCACCCCGCCCTGCGGTTCCGTCCGCTCGCCTGAGCGGCGCCGGGGACCGGGGCGGCGCCCACCGCCGGAACCCGCCCCGGTACGCTCGTGAGGAGACCGCCGCCGGATCGCCGGATGTGAAATAGGTGACACCTGGGGTGATATCACCGGCCAGATGTGACAAATCGGGCGCTGGTGGGTACAAACAGGGGCGGCACGACAGACGACGCATGTCCCGGGACGGGAATCTTCGTCGGAAGCCGAGCGTTGACCGAACGACGAAGAACAGCGACCACTAGTCCTGTGGGCCATAAGCCCGGGAGGCACGATTCATGAGCGAGCGAGCTCTCCGCGGCACGCGACTCGGGGCCACTAGCTACGAGACCGACCGTGGTATCGATCTGGCTCCCCGCCAGACCGTCGAGTATGCATGTCAGAACGGACACCGATTCGAGGTTCCCTTCTCGGTCGAGGCGGAGATCCCCTCGGCCTGGGAATGCCGCTTCTGCGGGCAGGAAGCGGTGCTTCTCGACGGTGACGAGCCGGAGGAGAAGAAGACCAAGCCCACGCGTACCCATTGGGACATGCTGATGGAGCGCCGGACGCGCGAGGAGCTGGAGGAGGTGCTGGCCGAGCGGCTGGCCGTGCTCCGCTCCGGTGGGATGAACCTCGCGGTGCACCCGCGGGACACCCGCAAGAGCGCCTGACCCCGCCCCCGCCACCCGGCGGGAGCACGCGAAAAGGGACCCTGGTCACCAGGGTCCCTTTCGCGTTGTCCGGGCGCGTTGTCCGGAGCCGGTCGCGTCGTCGCGCCGGGGGGAACGGCGGCCGCCGTGGGTCGGCGGCCGGGGGAACGGCGGCGCCCGCCCGGTCGCGGGGACCGGACGGGCGCAGCGGGACGGGCGGAGGAGCGACGGACGGCGGGCGGCCGGGGCTCAGCCGGCCAGCGGCGGGCGGTAGGTGGTGTCCGGGCCCTGCGGGCCACCCGGGCCGGCGCCCGGCTCGACCACCTCGCCCTGGATCACCTTGCCGTCCGGGCGGTGGATGCGCAGCTGCTCCTGCAGCCGCATCGCGTCCGCCAACGGGTCGGTGCCGACGGCGGAGGTGCTCCGCAGCGCCTTGTCGGCGAAGCGCCGCCCGGCGGCCCGCCAGAGCGCCCGGGTCGGCGGGAAGAGCAGGGTCAGCGCCAGGACGTCGGAGAGGAAGCCCGGCACGATCAGCAGCAGGCCGGCCAGCACGGTCAGGCTGGTGCCGGTCTGCGGCTGCTGCGACTTCGGGTCCCGGCTCTGGTCGATCGCCGCGGACAGCGCCTTCGCGCCGGCTCGCTTGATCAGCGAGCCGCCGATCAGCGCGCCCGCGAGCAGGAGCAGCACCACGGTCAGGCCGCCCAGCCACGAGCCCACCTGGACCAGCAGCCAGATCTCCAGGACCAGCCAGACGGTGATCAGCAGCGGCAGCACCCGCCGGAGCTTTCCACGCCGGGCCGGACGGGCGGGGGTGTCTTGCTGGGTCACGGTACGAACTCACTCCAAGCGGTGCTCTGCGCGCCGCACGGGAGGTCCGGGCCGGCTACGGCACCACCTGGTCCAACGGTCCCCGGTCGTCCGGTGTTCCGGCCCCGTCGCGCGGGCGGGTCACCCGGCGGCGGCCGATCAGCACGGCGGCGCCGCAGGCGAGCAGGCCGCCGACGGCCAGCGTCCACTCCGGTGCGGCGCCGACCTCGTCGGCCACCGTGGTGCCGTCGCGCAGCGGGACGGTCGCGGAGAGCTCGGCCGCGGTCAGCTCCTCGGTGCGCTGCTGCACGGTGCCGTCGGGCGCGATCACGGCGCTGATGCCGCTGGTGGCGGCGATCAGCACGGCCCGGCCGTGCTCCACCGCGCGCAGCCGGGACATCGCCAGCTGCTGCTCGGGCTGGCCGGTCTTGGCGTAGGTGGCGTTGTTGGTCTGGACGACCAGCACCCGGGCGCCCTTGTCGACGGTGTCGCGGACGATCTCGTCGTACGCCACCTCGAAGCAGATCACGTCGCCGATCCTGGCCGGGCCGAGCTGCATGACGCCGTTGTGGTCGCCGGGGTAGAAGTCGCGGGCGACGCGCTGGAGGCGGGTGATCACCTTCATCAGCTGGTCGCGGAAGGGCACGTACTCGCCGAACGGCACCGGGTGCTGCTTGGTGTAGGAGGCGCCGGGGCCGGTCTTCGGGTCCCAGACGATGCCCTCGTTCTGGACGTGCTGCTCGTCCGGGCCGTCCACCAGGGTGCCGACCAGGGTGGGCACGCCGATCGCCTTCACGGCGTCGTCGATGCGCCGGTAGGCCAGCGGGTCGCTGAACGGGTCGAGGTCGGAGGAGTTCTCCGGCCAGATCACGATGTCCGGCTTCTCGGCCCTGCCCGCCTTGATGTCGGCGGCGAGCTTCTCGGTGGCGGCGGCGTGGTTGTTGAGGACCATCATCGGGCGGCCGAGGAAGTCCATGCCGGGGTTGGGCACGTTGCCCTGGATCACCGCGACCTTGACGGTGTCGGCCGCGGCGGTCGGCACCGGGACGACGTAGCCGGCGAGCAGGGTGGCGACCGCGCCGAGGGCGGCCAGCGCGGCGGCCTTCGGCGCCCGGCGCGGGCCGCGCAGCCGCAGGGCGGCCCAGCCCAGCAGGGCGCCGGCCAGGGCGACGGCAAAGGTCACCAGCGGCGCGCCGCCGAGCGCGGCGAGCGGGGTGAACGGCGTGGCGGTGTTGGCGAAGGCCAGCCGGCCCCAGGGGAAGCCGCCCAGCGGGAGCCGGTCGCGCGCCCACTCCTGGGTGACCCAGAGGCAGGCCGCCCAGAGCGGCCACCCGGGCAGCCGGGAGGTGAGCGCCAGGCCCGCGCCGAGGGCCGCCAGGAAGAGGGCCTCGACGATCGACAGGCCGATGGTGGCGTCCCAGCCGACCACCCGCAGCCAGCTGAGCAGCAGCAGGAAGAACGGCAGGCCGAAGGCGAAGCCGGTCCAGGCGCCCTGCCGGACGGTGCGGCCCAGGGTGAGCAGCGAGAGCGCGGCGACGCCGACCAGGGAGAGCGGCCAGAGGTCGAACGGCGGGAAGGCGAGCGCGAGCAGCAGGCCGGCCAGGACGGCCAGCCCGGTGCGCGGCAGCCCGGCCCGGACCTTGGCGACGGCGCGGGCGGCACGGCCGGACGGGGCCGGAACCGCGACCGGCCTGGGTTCCGACCGCTCGGCCTGGAAGGGCAGTGCCACGGCGCACCATTTCTCTCGGCGCGGCGCCGCGGGTGCGGGGCCGACTGTTCGGACGCTGTCCGAAGAAGGTACCCCGGAATGACATCAGGCCGTGAGGTCAGGGTGCTCGGCCGGGGCCGGGGCCCGTCCGGTGGATCTTGTCGGCGCGTGGCCGACCGGACGGGCCTGCCGGTGGGGCCGGACCGACCTTCCGGCGCGGCCGGCCCCACCGCACCCGGCCCTGCCCGGACGCCCTGGCTCCTCGGTTCCCGGACGCCCGGACGCCCCGGCTCCCGGGCTCCCGGGCTCCCCTACGGCAGCCGCTGGTCGGCCGCCCGGTGGACCGTCCGGCCGCGGACGACGGTGCGCAGGCAGGCCGGCAGCGGACGGCCGGGGGTGAGGTCGGGCAGGCCCGGGGTGCCGGAGCGGGGGTCGGTGGACCAGCCGGCCACCCGGGAGTCGGGGGCCTGGACGACCAGCTCGTCCGCGGCCCAGATCGCGTAGCTGGCGACCGCGCCGGGGACGAGGACGCCGTCCTGGTCCCGGCCGATGGCGCGCCAGCCGCCACGGGTGTGGGCGGTGAACGCGGCGCGGACCGAGATCCGGTGCTCCGCGGTCCGGTGGAAGGCGGCCGCGCGGACGGTGCCCCACGGGTCGAGCGGGGTGACTGGGGCGTCCGAGCCGAAGGCCAGCGGGACACCGGCCCGCAGCAGCGCGGCGAAGGGGTTGAGCGCGGCCGCCCGCCCGGCGCCGAGCCGCTGGGCGTACATGCCGTCCGGCCCGCCCCAGGCGGCGTCGAAGGCGGGCTGGACGGAGGCGGTCAGGCCGAGCTCGGCGAAGGCGGCGACGGACTTCTCGTCCAGCGCCTCGGCGTGCTCGACCCGGTGGCGCAGCGCCTTGACCCGGCCGGCGCCGACCCGCTCCCCCGCGGCCCGCACGCCGTCCAGGACGGCGGTGATCGCGGCGTCGCCGATGGCGTGGAACCCGGCCTGCAGACCGGCCTCGGTGCAGGCGGCGACGTGGTCGGCGACCTGCTCGGCGGTCAGGTAGGCGGTGCCGGTGTGGTCGGCGTCGGCGTAGGGGGTGTGCAGGCAGGCGGTGTGCGAGCCGAGCGCGCCGTCGACGAAGAGGTCACCGCCGGCGCCCACCGCGCCGAGCCGGCGGGCGGTCTCGACGCCGCCCGACTCGCCCCAGTAGCCGAAGACTTCGGGCCCGTCGCCGGCGGCGGCGAGCTCCAGCAGGGCGGCCAGGTCCTGCTCGGAGGAGATCTCCGGGCCGGCGCACTCGTGCAGCGCACCGATGCCGAGCTCGGCGGCGCGGGCCAGGGTGGCGTGCTGGGCGCGCCGGCGCTGCTCGGGGGTGAGGTGGGCGAGCGCGGTCCGCCGGACGGCGTGGTGGGCGTCGCGGGTGAGCGGGCCGTCGGCGCTGTGGCCGGGGCGGTCGGCCAGGCCCTCGGTGAGGGCGCGCAGCGCGCTGGTGGCGAGCGCCGAGTGCACGTCGGTGCGGGAGAGGTAGACGGCGGCGCCCCCGGCGGCCGCGTCCAGCTCGGCGAGGGTGGGCGGGCGCCCCTCGGGCCAGCCGGTCTCGTCCCAGCCGTGACCGATCAGCACACCGCCGGTCCCCTCCTGCGCGGCGACGAAGGCGGTGACGGCCGTCAGGGCGGCGGCCAGCGAGGGGCTGCCGGTGAGGTCGAGGCCGGTGAGCGCCAGTCCGGTGGAGGTGGCGTGCACGTGGGCGTCGACGAAGGCGGGGGTGACCAGGGCTCCGTCCAGTTCGACGATCTCGTCCGCGAGATCGGCGTACGCCTCGGCGGCGCCGTCGCTGCCGACCCAGGCGACGTGCTCGCCCTCGACGAGCATCGCCGTGGCGAAGGGGTCGGCGGGGCTGTAGACGGCGCCGCCGCGCAGCAGGACGGTCCGTGGGCCCCTCCTGCCCGAGAGCGGGCCAGGAGGGAGGGTGCGTTCGGTCATGCGCCTAAGTCTGCACCTCGTCGGACGTACTCAGAGCTTCGGGGGCCGCGCCTCGTACGGGGTGGAGAGGACGACGGTGGTGCGGGTGGAGACGCCGGCCGCGCTGCGGATGCGGGCGAGCAGGTCCTCCAGGTCGCCGGGGGCGCCGACACGGACCTTGAGGATGTAGTTCTCGTCGCCGGCGACGCTGTGGCAGGCCTCGATCTCCGGCAGCCCGGCGAGGCGCTCGGGGGTGTCGTCGGGGGCGCTGGGGTCGAACGGTTTGACCGAGATGAAGGCGGTGAGCGCCAGGTCGACGGCGTCCGGATCGATGATCGCGGTGTAGCCGCGGATGACGCCGCGCTGCTCCAGGCGGCGCACCCGCTGGTGCACCGCCGAGGTGGACAGGCCGGTGGCCTTGCCCAGGTCCGTGTAGCTCATCCGGCCGTCCTGGAGGAGCAGCTGGACGATGCGTTGGTCGAGATCCTCCACAAGGCGCAAACCTACCCGGTCGACGGCGCGTGCGGCGCCAGGGCGGGAGCGTGCGGTGGCACGCGCGGTCGCACGGCGTGCCGGGCGGCACATGCCGGGCGAATGTGGCGAAGGACACACCCGGTGCATCACGGTGCGCCGGCCTGCAGGGTTATGAGTCCGCGTCGCAGGGAAGTGCTGGTTGTGGCCCCGGGCGACCACGCCGGGCCCGATCCGAGGGGGATCACCATGCGTGCCACTGACCAGCGTTCGTTGAGCGCAGACGACACCCACGATATGACCGACCGCGAGGACCTCGCGGTCCCGTCCGACCCCGCGCCGGGGATGGACCCGGGCGAGGGGGACACCTGGGAGATCATCCGGGTGCACTGCCCCGAGTGCCGGCGCCCGATCGCCCTCGTGGGCGACGAGGAGCGGCTGCCGCAGCACGCGGTGCTGCCGACCGCCTGGCACCCCTTCTCCCCCGCGCTCTGCCCGGGTTCGGGCGCGCCGACGGACGACCTGGCCGAGGTGGAGACCGCGGAGGACGCCGAACCCACCGGCCTGGAGGCCCTGTTGACGCTCCCGGCCGAACTCGACTGGCGCACCCAGCCGTTCTCGCACGCGGTGGCGCACCGCCCGGTGCGTGCGGCGACGGCACCGGTCATCCCGGAGCAGCGTTCGCGCGCCCGGCTGGCCCGCCGCTGAGGCTCCCGACCGCCCGCGCCGGCCGCCCCGGCGCGGCCCCGGCGGCCGTCCGGCCCGCCGGAAGCACGACTTGAGCGACCGGCGCCGACGCGCACGTGAAGCAGGACAACGGAGAAGCAGAGCAACAGAGCAGAGCGACAAGCAGATCGAACCTGTCGGCCCGTCACCGTTGACCGGTGGCGGGTCACTTGCACGCCCGGCCGACGACCGGCCGCAGCGCCGCCGGGAGGCCACCCCCGGTCCGCCGGTCCCGCTACGGAGCTGCCTCCGCAATTCCCCGGCACCGTAATTCCGGTGGAATGCGCGCACAATGGCGCAGCGTTCCGCTCGCGGTAATCCCGCACAAAGACATGGGACCGCTCCGTGCGAATCCCGCCGAACCCCCGATAGTCACCCCCGTGAACGAACCGGAGGCCGTTTCCACGCGATGGCTGAAACCGGCCCCTCGATCGACCCGAGCCGGACTCTACGCGGCACATGACAAGATCGTCAACGGTCGACGCGCCGGTCCGCCCCCGACCGCGCCACGCCTCGCCGGCGCCGCCGCCAGGTCGCCCCGGGGCGACTCTTCCCAGGTCAGACGGCCTGGGCTATATTCACCCGATGCCGCCCGGGCAGGCCGCCACGATCCCTGGCCCCATCCTCGCGGCCGGCCCCACCACCCGCGGCACACCGCCACCTTGACCGACCGTCACCGGGGCGCCCACGCCTGAGCCGCCAGACGAGCCGGCAGGGCGGAGGGGACTGTCACACGAGTCACATTGCCCAGGTCAGCGGTTGTGCATGCACCTGTCATGATTTACTCTCGCTGCACCGCCCGGGGCGTCGTCCTACGCCCCGCGGCTCGCCGACTCCGCCGCAATCGACCCGGCGCGGAGCGAACGGCGGCACCACCGGCCCGTCGGCCGGTGCCGGGGCGTCCGGCCCCGCGACTGCGGCACCCTTTCGCCGCCCTGCATTCCGTTCCCGCCTTTCATTCCTTTTCGCCATGCCGAAGTTTGGAGCCCCACCGTGACCTCCCGTCAGGAAATCACCGATTCCGTGGTACTGCGCCTGCGCCAGATCCTGCCCAGCCTCGGCGAGGACGGCGTGGTGGAGGACAAGGACCTGCGCGACTACCCGGAGTTCGACTCGCTGGGCATTCTTGAGGTCCTGGTCTGGCTGGAGGGCGAGTTCAGCGTCACCATCCCGGACGAGGAGCTGAGCGTCGACAACTTCAACTCCATCGGGAAGATCGTCGACTACGTCGTCGCCCACCAGTAGCCCTCGATCGCCGGCGGTTCACCGCCGGCCCGCCCGTCATTGGAGTCGGACGATGGAGATCTTCACCCTCGCGGACCTGCTCGCGGTCCGTGCGGTGACCCACGGCGCCAGCCCCGCCGTGCGCCACCGTGGGGAGGCGCTGGACTACCGCGGCCTGTCGGTGCTCGCGGAGGGCGCAGCCGCGGCGCTGGCCGAGCGCGGTGTGCAGCCGGGCGACCGGGTCGCGATCCTGCTGCCCAACTCGGCGGCGTGCCTGGCCTGGTTCTTCGGTACCCAGCGGCTCGGCGCGGTGGCCGTCGTCGTGAACGACTCGCTGAAGGCCCGGCAGATCGAGCACATCGTCCGGCACAGCGGTGCCAAGGCGGTGGTGACCGGCGGGCGGCTGCGGGGGCTGCTCGGCGGTCTGGCCGGGGAGGTCCCGGTACTCGACGCCGCCGTGCCCGACGCGCCCGCCGGCGCCTGCGGCCGGGACCGGGACCGGGACGGCGTCCCGGCCCCCGAGGGCGGTGGTGCGGCCGGGCCGAGCGGGCGCGACCTCGCCGCGCTCGTCTACACCTCCGGCTCGACCGGCCGTCCCAAGGGCGTCATGGTCACCCAGGCCAACCTGGTCGCGGGCGCCCGGATCGTCGCCGACTACCTGCGGCTCACCCCGGCCGACCGCACCCTGTCACTGTTGCCGTGGAGCTTCGACGCGGGGCTCAACCAGGTGCTCGCCACGTTCTGGGCCGGCGGCACCCTGGTGATCGGCGACGCGGTGTTCGCACCCCGGATCTGCCGCGAGCTCGCCGCCGAGCGGATCACCGGCCTGGCCGGCGTCCCCCCGCTCTGGGAGCTGCTGGTCAACCGGCCCTCACCGTTCCTCGACCTGGACCTGCCCGACCTGCGGTACGTCACCAACACCGGCGGGGCGCTGCGCACCGGCACCCTGGCGCGGATCCGCGCCGCCCACCCCGGCACCGACGTCTACCTCATGTACGGGCTCACCGAGGCGTTCCGCTCCACCTACCTGCCGCCGGAGCTGGTCGACACCCACCCCGACTCGATCGGCCGGGCCGTCCCCGACACCGAGATCCTGGTGCTCGACGAGCACGGGCGCCGGTGCGGGCCGGGCGAGACCGGTGAACTGGTGCACCGCGGGCCGACCGTGGCGGCCGGGTACTGGCGCGACCCGGAGGCCACCGCTCGGGTCTTCCGGCCGTACCCGTTCGCCCCCGAGGGCGCGGTGCCGGAGTACGTGGTCCACTCCGGGGACTACGTGCGCCGCGACGAGCAGGGGTTCCTCAGCTACCTGGGCCGGCGCGACGAGCAGTTCAAGTCGCGCGGGTTCCGGGTCAATCCGACCGAGATCGAGTCCGGGCTGCTCGCCTCCGGGCTGCTCTCGGCGGCCGTGGTCTTCGCCGACGCCTCCGCGGAACCGGACCCGGGCATCGTCGCCGCGGTGGTGCCGGTCGACCCGGCGTCCTTCCGGCCGGACGACCTGGCCGCGCACGTCCGTGCCCAGCTGCCGGGCTACCAGCAGCCGGACCGGTTCCACGTGCTGGAGACACTGCCGCGCACCGGCTCCGGCAAGGCCGACCGCGCCCTGGTCAAGGCCCGCTACGCGGGCGGGCCGGACGCCGCCGCGCCGACGGAAGCCACACCGACGGAAGCCACACCGACGGGAGCCGGCCGTGACCGCGACTGACACCCCGGCCGCGCCGGACGAGGAGGCGCTGCTCGCCGAGCCGCTGGAACGGTTCGGCGCGCTGCACGCAGCAGCCCTGCGCCGCTCCGGCGGCGTCATCGACCTCTCCTACCCCAACCCGCTGGTCCACCGCGATCCGCGCGCCTTCGAGCTGCTGCGGGGGCTGCTCGACGGGACGGGGCAGGACGCGCTGCAGTACACGCCGTTCGGCGGGGGCACGGTGGCCCGGCGCAAGGCGGCCGCCGCGCTCGCCGCCCGGACCGGCGTCGCGCTGGGGTACCGCGACCTGCTGCTCACCCCGGGCGCGACCGCCGCCCTGAACACCGCGCTGGCCGCACTGTTCGCCCCCGGTGACGAGGTGCTGGTGGTGACCCCGTGCTGGATGGACTACTTCCTGTACCTGCGCCGGCTGGGGCTGCGGGCCACGGCGGTGCCGTCCGGGCCGGACAAGCGGCTCGACCTCGACGCACTCGCCGCCGCCCTCGGGCCGCGCACCGCCGGGGTGATCATCAGCCAGCCGGTCTGCCCCACCGGAGTGCTGCACGACGCCGGTGAACTCGCCGCACTCGCCCGCGTCCTGGAGGCGGCGGGGGCCCGGCACGGCCGGCGCCCGGTGCTGATCAGCGACGAGGTGCACCGCGACCAGAACTGGGGCGGCACGGCGTTCACCAGTCCGATGCGGCTGTACCCGGACACCGTCAGCCTCTACTCCTACGGCAAGGCCTGGTCGCTCCAGGGGCAGCGCACCGGCTACCTCGCCCTCGGGCCCGGGCTGGCGCACGCGCCGCAGGTCCGGGTGCGCGCCGAGCGGGCTCTGCGCTCCCTCGGGCACTGCGCACCGACCGCGCTGATGCAGCGGCTGGTCGAGCGGATCGCCGGCCTCACCCCGGACTGCGCGGCCCTGCGCAAGGACCAGCAGGCGCTGCGCGCCCTGCTGACCGGCCTCGGCTACCGGGTCGTCCCCGGCGAGGCGACGGCGTTCCTCTACGCGCGCTGCCCGGGAGGGCTCGGCGACTGGGAGTTCACCGAGCTCCTCGCCGGCCGGGGTGTGATCGCGATGCCGTCGTCGCTGTTCCACGAAGAGGGGTATTTCCGACTGGCCCTGAACGTCGGCCCGGAGCGTTTCGGGGAAATCTCCCGGAGCCTGCGCGCGGCCTTCGAAATCGCCACCCCGAACGGTTCGGACACGCCCCGCCGAGCCGGTCCGAACCGCGCCCCGAAGAACTGAACCGAGCAAGGCAGGGAAAGCATGGAAACCATCACCACCCCCCGTGACGTCGAATCCGCGGAATCCACGGGGACGACCGCCGGATTCGGCGCGGAATCCGCCGTGGACGCCGCCGCCGTCGCGGAGATCCTGGAGCGCTTCGTCCGGACCGAGGGCCGGATCGAGGACGGCGACCCGGACTTCACCCGGCAGGTCGACCTCTTCGCCTCCGGCTACCTCGACTCGCTGGGCACCGTGCACCTGATCAACCACATCGAGGAGCGGTTCCGGCTGGAGCTCGACGACGACGCGCTGGCGGACCCGTCCTTCGGCAGCATCGACGGGATCAGCGCGATCGTCGCCGCGGGGCTGCGGCACGCCGGCCGCGCGGGGAGCTGAGCGGTGGACCTCAGCCTCTTCTACTTCGCCGACGACGCCGACGACGGCACCGGGCCCGACGCGGCGGGCCGCTACCGGCTGCTCCTGGAGGGCGCCCGGTTCGCCGACGCACACGGCTTCACCGCGGTCTGGACGCCGGAGCGGCACTTCCACCGGTTCGGCGGCAACTACCCCAACCCGGCGGTCACCGGCGCCGCCGTCGCGGCCTGCACCGAGCGGATCGCGATCAGGGCCGGCAGCGTCGTCGCCCCGCTCCACCACGTGCTGCGGATCGCCGAGGACTGGGCGGTGGTGGACGGCCTCTCCGGCGGCCGGGCCGGCCTCTCCCTGGCCTCGGGCTGGAACGAGGACGACTTCGTGCTGCGGCCCGAGGGCTACGCCGACCGCGCCCGCACCGTGGTCGAGTCGATCGACACGCTGCGCCGGCTCTGGCGCGGCGAGCGCCTCGCGGACGCGGACGGCCGCGGCGAGGGCCCGCGGATCTACCCGCTGCCGGTCCGCGGCGAGCTGCCCATGTGGCTGACCAGCTCGGGCAACCCGGAGACCTTCCGGGCAGCCGGCCGGGCCGGGGTCGGCGTGCTGACGCACCTGGCCGGCCAGGACCTCGCCGGCCTCGCCGAGCGGACCGCGGAGTACCGGCGCGCGTTCGCGGCGGCCGGACACGCCGGGGACGGGCACGTGGTGCTGATGGTGCACACCCGCCTCGGCCCCGACACCGAGGCCGTCACCGCCGAGGTGCGCGGGCCGCTGCAGGACTACCTGGTCAGCGCGCTGACCCTGTTCGGCCCCGCGGACGCGGCCTCCTGGAGCCCGGCCCGCACCCGGGCCGCCGTCCGCCCGGCGATGGAGCGCTACCTGCGCGGGGGCTGCGGGCTGTTCGGCACCGTCGAGCGGGCCGAGGAGCTGGTGGACCGGTACCGACGGGCCGGCGTCGACGAGATCGCCTGCCTGATCGACTTCGGCCTGCCCGCCGACGCGGTTCTGGACGGCCTGGAGCACCTCGCCGAACTTCGCCGCCGGCTCGCCGCGCCGGCTCCGGCCGGCGAATCCTCCGGGAATTCTCCCGGCACCGGGGAGAACAGGGCTGGTCAGCACCCCTAATCTCTTGTACGGTACATGATCAGAGTCATTTGGCCGCGCCTTTCCGCGTTATCGCGAATTCCGCGCGCGGCGGCGGGCGCCGAGTTCCGTCCGCACCTACCAGCACGTCGGGGGAAATCCGTGGGCAACAATTCCGGGCGTTATCCGCTGTGGGAACTCCTGGAGCGTCCCAGCACGTTCGGGCGGCGGGAGTACTCCGCGGTGCGCGCGGAGGGCACCCGGGTGCTCTTCGCCGACGGCCGGTGGCGCCAGTGCGCCACCAGCGGCCTGTGGAACGTCAACCTCGGGTACGGCAACCGCGCCGTCGCCGAGGCCGTCCACACGGCGCTGCTGGAGTCCTCCTACTTCTCGCTCTTCCGCTCCGGGCACGAGCCCGCCGTCGCCGCCTCGCGCGCCCTGCTGGACGTCTGCGGCCCCGAGCACTTCGGCCGGGTGGTGCACTCCACCTCCGGCAGCGCGGCCAACGACCTGACCATGAAGCTGGCCCGTCAGTACTGGGCGCTGCACCGCCAGTTCCGGCGGCGGGTCGTCGTCGGCCTCAAGGGCAGCTACCACGGTCTGACGTACGGCAGCCACGGCCTCACCGGCATGTCGCTGGGCCAGAGCTACTACGGCGTCGACCAGCGGCTGATCCGGCACGTCAGCCACGAGGACCCGGCCGAGCTGGAGGAGCTGCTGCGGGCCGAGGGCGAGCAGATCGCGGCCGTGGTGGTCGAGCCGGTGCTCGGCACCGGGGCACTGCCGCTGCCCGAGCCGATGCTCGCCGCGCTGGCGCGCCTCCGCGCCGAGTACGGCTTCCTGCTGGTGGCCGACGAGGTCGCCACCGGCTTCGGCCGCACCGGCTCCTACTTCGCCTCGCAGAACTGGCCGGAGCCGCCGGACATCATGCTCGCCTCCAAGGGCATGACCAACGGCACGTGCGCCGCCGCCGCGGTGGTCGTCTCGCACGCCGTCTGCGACGTCTTCGACCGGCACGACGCCGCCCTCACCCACGCCGAGACCCAGGCCGGGGCGCCCCCCACCTGCGCCGCGATCCTCGCCACCATCGAGGAGATGGAGCGCCTGCGGGCACTGGAGCAGGCCGCCGCCGTCACCGCCGAGCTGGACGGTCTGCTCGCCGAGCTGGCCGCCCACCCGCTGGTCGCGGGCGACAACGGCCTCGGCTGCTTCCGGGCGCTGCGGCTCGGCGTCAACGGAGCCGACCTGCCGGAGCAGGCCGTGCGACGGGTGATGGACGAGGTCCGGGAGGCCGGGGCGCTGGTGTCCGCGGGGCCCAGTCGCCTCCAGCTCGCTCCCGCCCTGGTGTACCGGGACGCCGACCTGGAGCTGCTCGCCGCCGCCCTGCGCACCGGTCTGGACCGCTCCGCCGAGTGGCTGCTCGACGGGGAGGCGACCGGCGCATGACCGACGCCCCGACCGCGCCCCCGGCCGCGGCCCCGACCTGCCCGCACGCCGCCACCGCGGTGGGCTGGAGCTTCCCGGTGCCGCGCGCGCAGCCCTGCGACCCGCCGACCGAGTACCGGACCGCGGACGGCGAGCCGATCCGGCGGGTGCCGCTCAGCTACGGCGGCGAGGCCTGGCTGGTGACCGGTTACAAGCAGGCGCGGACCGTCCTGGCCGACCACCACGGCTTCAGCTCCGACTCCACCCTGCCCGGCTACCCGGCCTTCCCGCTCTCCTCCAAGCGGACCGTCCCCGGCCACTTCCTCTCCATGGACCCGCCGCAGCACACCCGGCTGCGCCAGCTGGTCGCCGCCGAGTTCAGCGGCTCCCGGGTCCGGGCCCTGCGGCCCGCACTGGCCGCCTCGGCCGAGGAGCTGATCGACCGGATGACCGCGGCGGGCGGCCCGCAGGACCTCGTCTCCGCCCTCGCCGTCCCGCTGCCCGCGCTCAGCGCCTCGCAGATGCTCGGCACCCCGCTCGCCGACCGGGACTTCTTCCTCGTCTGCACCCGCGACCTCCAGACCCACGACGCCACGGTCGCCCAGCGGGTCCTGGCGGCCGGGAAGATGAACCAGTACCTGGAGCAGCTCTTCACCGCCAAGCGCACCGGCACCGACCAGGACCTCTTCAGCCGGCTCGCCCGCAGCCTGGACGACGGCGTCCTGACCATGGCCGAGCTGGTGGGCGTGGCCAACCTGATCGTCGTCGCCGGGCTGGAGACCACCGCCGGCCTGTTCTCGCTCACCATGCTGTCGCTGCTCGCCGACCCGCGGCAGGGCGACCTGGTCCGCGAGGACCCCGAGCGCCTGGCCGGCCCGGCGGTCGCCGAGGCACTGCGCTACTGGACGCTGGTCCAGCACGGCGTCGCCCGGGTCGCCACCCGGGACGTCGAGCTCGGCGGCCGGCTGATCCGGGCCGGCGACGGCGTGGTGGTGCACCTGGCCACCGCCAACCGGGACCGCTCGGTCTTCGAGGAGCCCGACCGGTTCGACCTCGCCCGCGGCGTCCGCAGCCAGCTGGCCTTCGGGCACGGCATCCACCGCTGCCTCGGCAGCTTCCTCGCCCAGACCCAGACCGAGCTCGCCGTCGCCGCACTGATGCGGCGCCTGCCCGGGCTCCGGCTCGCCGAACCGCAGGCCGAACCCGCCTTCCTGGCCGAGATGCTCATCTACGGCCTGCGGAACCTGAACGTCACCTGGTGACCCGTCACCGGGAGCCACTACCAACGGAGGGGGGTCGGATGCCCGGCATGCCGACGACAGAGCCCGCCGTCCAGCCGGACGCGGACGGCATCACCCTGCTGCACGGCTACGTGCCCGTCATCGACCTCGGGCTGGAGGAGCCGGCCGACCCGCAGCGGCGGGCGGCCGTCGCCCAGGCGGTGCGCAGGGCCTGCGAGACCAGCGGATTCCTGGTCGTGGTCGGCCACGGCGTGCCCGAGGCCACCGTCACCGGCCTGTACGACGCCGCGGGCGCGTTCTTCCGCGGACCCGCGGACGTCCGCGAGCAGGCCGCCAACGACTTCGAGGACCCGCTCCAGCACGGCTGGAGCGCCAACGACCGGATGCAGCTGTTCGGCGGCAGCCTGCTCGGCGAGCGGACCGAGGGGCGCTTCCCCGGCCTGGACAGCCCCAACCGGTGGCCGGACCAACCCGGCTTCCGGGAAGCCTTCCTGGCGTACTACGAGGCCGCCGCCGGGCTGTCCCGGGAGATCATGCGGCTGTTCGCGCTCGGGCTGGAGCTGCCGGAGACGTGGTTCGACGACAAGTTCGACCGGCACATGACGCCGATGATGGTCAACTACTACCCGCCGCGAACCGGGGTCGCCCACGACAAGCTGCGCAACAGCCCGCACACCGACTTCGGCAGCCTCACCGTCCTCTACCAGGACGACGCGCCCGGCGGCCTCCAGGTCCGCGACCAGCACGGGCAGTGGCTGGACGTGCCGCCACTGGCCGGCTCCTTCGTCGTCAACCTCGGGCGCCTGATGACCCGGTGGACGAACGACCGCTGGGCCAGCACCGTGCACCGGGTGGTCAACCCTTCCGAGGAGCAGGAGCACCTCGACCGGATCTCGATCGCCTTCTTCTACCAGGCGAACCCGGACGCCGAGATCGCGTGCATCCCCACCTGCACCGGGCCGGACGACCCGCCGCACCACCCCCCGGTGCGCTCCGGCGACTACTTCCTGTCGAAGTCCCGGCGGGCCTACGTGCTGCGCAGCATGGGCCGGTTGGACGCGGCGCCGTGACGTACGGGATCGCCGCCTTCGGCTACGCCCTCGGCGAGCCCTGCGAGGTCGAGGAACACGCCCCGCGCTACACCGGCGACCTCAAGCGGATCCGCGACTGGGGCTACCGCCGCTTCCACCGCGCACCGGACGGCGTCGGCCTGACCGACCTCGCCGAGCGGGCCGGCCGGGACGCGCTGGAGCGCGCCGGGGTGGCCGCCGAGGAGGTCGACCTGGTGGTACTGGCGATGGCGGACATCCCCGAGTACCTCTACTGGGACCCGGCGGCCGCCACCCAGGCCAGGCTGGGCGCGCTCCACGCCGAGGCGTTGCTGGTCAACCAGGCGTGCAGCAGCGGGGTGATGGGTTTCGACGCCGCCGCCGGCAAGTTCGCCACCCACCCGGACTACCGCACCGCTCTGCTGATCACCGTCAACCGGGTCTGCGAGCAGTACTGGAACCGGATGGAGTCCAGCACCGCGATCACCTCGGACGGCGCCGTCGCGGCCGTGCTCCGGCGCGGGCACGGCCGGTGCCGCTGGCTGGCCACCGAGGTGATCACCGACGGCCGGTGGGTCGACGTGGCGCGCCTGCCCGGCGGCGGTGCGGCGCGGCCGGTCACCCCCGAGCACCCGGACCCCGGCGTGCTCGGCAACCCGGTGGCGCTGATGGACGCGTTCCTCGGCGGCGATCTGCGCGCCAAGCTCCGCTTCATGCGGCAGACCAGGGACAACAACCTGGCCGTGCTGGCGGCCGCCTGCCGGCGGGCCGGCGTCCCGGTCGAGGACGTCCGGCACGTCCTGCACATGAACGGCACCGCGGACGGCCTCGCCGAGGCCGCACGCGACTACGGCGTCCCGCTGGAGCACACCAACGCCGCCATCGCCCTGGACCACGGCCACTTCGGCTGCGCCGACCAACTGCTCAGCCTCGGCCGGCTGCTGGAGGCGGGCGCGCTCCCCGCGGGCGCGCCGGTGGCCCTCACCAGCACCGGCAACGGCATGCACTGGGCCTGCACCCTGCTGCGCGTCTGAGCGGATTCCGCCGGGCGCCGCCCGGGCCGCCGTCGAACCGGCGGCGGGCCGGCGCCGCCCGACCCGCACCGCGCGTCCGAACTAGTAAGGAGAACAACCCCCGTGCGCATTCTCGGACTCGGAGGGTCCCACCACGACTTCGCCGCCTGCCTGGTGGAGGACGGCCGGATCGTGGCCGCCGTCGAGGAGGAACGCCTCACCCGGGTGAAGATCGCCTTCGGCCTCGGGCCGCGCCTGCAGCGCTGCCTGGCGGCGGACTACGTCCTCGCCGAGGCCGGCGTCGGGCCGGAGGACGTCGACCTGATCGTGGCCAACGACTTCCTCAACCCGGTGTACTCGCTGCGCTACCGCGACCGGATCGAGTGGATCGGCCACCACCTCTCGCACGCCGCCAGCACCTTCTACACCTCGCCGTTCGAGCGGGCGGCGGTCATGGTGATGGACGGCCGGGGCTCCGAGGTCGAACGCGACGGCGAGCGGCACGGCGAGACGATCAGCTTCTACACCGGCGACGCCCGGGGGCTCACCCTGGTGCGCGGCCTGACCGGCCGGATCGCCACCGCCGAGCAGCGGCTCGACGACACCTACGAGAACTCCATCGGCTGGATGTACGAGGCGGTCTCCAAGGAGATCGGCTTCTTCACCGTCGGTGGCATGGGCGCGCCCGGCAAGACCATGGGCCTGGCCCCGTACGGGACACCGCGTTACGTCGAGGCGCTGGCCGGGCTGTACGACCTGGCCGACGGCGACTTCCGCCAGTCGCTCGCCCAGCAGGAGGCGGTGCGCGCCCTGATCGCCGGCGAACTCGCCCGGGCCGGCGGTGCGGAGGCCGCCGAGCAGGTCCGCGCGGACTTCGCGTACGCCGTCCAGGCCAACACCGAGCGGATCGTCGTCGAGCTGGCCCGCTGGCTGCACCGGGAGACCGGCGCCACCGACCTCTGCCTGGCCGGCGGGGTCGCCCTCAACAGCGTCGCCAACCACCTGATCCTCCGCGAGACGCCCTTCGAGCGGGTGCACATCGTGCCCGCCGCCGGCGACAACGGCACCGCCATCGGCGCCGCGCTGCACGGGCACTACGCGCTGGGCGGCCACCCCTGGGCCCCCGCCGCCGAGCTGTTCTCGCCCTACCTGGGCCGGCTGCACGGCGCCGAGGAGATCGAGGCGGCCGTCGCCGCCCGGGCCGACCGGCTGGTGGTGGAGCGCCCCGAGGACCTCTGTGCGACGGTGGCCCGCGAGCTCGCCGACGGCGCCGTCGTCGGCTGGTTCCAGGGACGCTCCGAGATCGGGCCGCGCGCCCTGGGCAACCGCAGCATCCTCGCCGACCCGCGCGACCCCGGAATGAAGGACCGGATCAACGCCAAGGTCAAGCACCGCGAGGCGTTCCGACCGTTCGCCCCCGTGGTCCTGGAGGAGCGGCAGACCGAGTACTTCGCCTCCGCCGTCCCGGCCCACTACATGCTGCTGGTGCCGCAGGTCCGCCCGGAGAAGCGCGCGGTGATCCCCGCCGTCACCCACGTGGACGGCTCCGCCCGGCTGCAGACCGCCACCCCGGAGCTCAACCCGCGGCTGTGCGAACTGCTCGCCGCCTTCGACGAGCTCACCGGCGTGCCGGTGCTGCTCAACACCTCCTTCAACGACAACGAGGAGCCGATCGTGGAGACGCCCGAGGACGCCCTGCGCTGCTTCCTCGCCACCGACCTGGACGTGCTGGTCCTGCACGACCTGGTGATCCGCAAGGCGGGCGCGTGAACGCCCGGTCGTTCCCCGGGCGGCCGACGGTGGTGCTGCTCTGCGGCGGCCTCGGGCTGCGCCAGCGCAGCGACGGCGACGACCTGCCCAAGCCGCTGCGCCCGCTGCCCGACGGCCGGGCGCTGATCCTGCACGTCCTGGACCACTACCGGTCGTTCGGGCTGGACGACTTCGTGCTCTGCACCGGATACGGCGCGCGGGCCATGGACCAGCTGCTGCTCGGCGAACTTCCCGCCGCGGACATCGCGACCGGCCCGGGCTGGCTGCGGCTGAGCGCCGACGGGATCCGGGTCACCCTGGTGGACAGCGGCCCGTACGCCGAGAAGTGCGTCCGGCTGCTGGACGCCGCCGGGCACCTGCGGCCCGGGCCGTTCCTGCTCGGCTACGGGGACGTGCTCTCCGACTTCGACCTGGGCCGGCTCGCCGAGCGCCGGGAGGCGTCCGGTGCCACCGTGACGATGACCGCCACTCGGGTCCGGTCCCGCTACGGCGAACTGGTCGTCGGGCCGGGCATGGAGGTCACCGCCTTCGTCGAGAAGCCGCTCCAGCCGGCGCTGATCTCGGCCGGGTACTTCGCCTGCTCGCCCCGCCTGCTGGCCGCCCTCTCCCCCGAACTGGGGCTGGAGGAGGACGTGTTGCCGGCCCTCGCCGCGCGCGGCGAGGTGGACGCGGTGGTGCACGACGGGCAGTGGCTGCCGTTCGACACCTACAAGGACTTCGTCGACGCCGAGGCGCTGGCGGCACAGGAGGGCTTCCCATGGCCGACCCCAGTTCGGGTCTGAACCCGGCCGCCGGGCAGGGCGGTTGGCACGGCCGCAAGGTCCTGGTCACCGGCCACAGCGGCTTCGTCGGCTCCTGGCTGACCACCGCGCTGCTGCGGCTCGGCGCCGAGGTGACCGGGTTCGCGGCGGACGCCGACGAGCAGACCCGGGAGCGCAGCGCCGGCCTGGCCGGCCTGGGCGCGCGGATCGTCACCGGCGACGTCCGGGACTTCTCCGCCGTCCACCGGACCATGGCCGCGCAGCCCTTCGACGCGGTGTTCCACCTGGCGGCCCAGCCGCTGGTCAGCGTCGGCCTGGCCGACCCGCACGGCACGCTCGGCACCAACATCACCGGCTCGCTCAACGTGCTGGAGGCCGTCCGGCTCTGCCGCCCCGGGGTGCTGGTGCACGTCACGTCCGACAAGTGCTACCGCAACCGGGACTGGCCCTGGCCCTACCGGGAGATCGACGAGCTGGGCGGCGGCTGCCCGTACAGCGTCTCCAAGGCCGCCGCCGAGCTGGTCTTCGAGGCGTACGCGACGCTGCTGCGGGACCGGGACGCCCCGACCCGGGGCGCCTCGGTGCGGTTCGGGAACATCATCGGCGGCGGAGACCGGGCGGCCAACCGTCTGGTGCCCGACCTGCTGGCGGCCCTGGACGCCGGCCGCCCGGTCCGGCTGCGGCGCCCGAACGCGGTGCGGCCCTGGCAGCACGTCCTGGACGTGGTGCACGGCCTGCTGCTGCTCGCCGACCGGCTGGCCGACGGCTCGGTCGCCGGCGGGGAGGTCTTCAACTTCGCCCCGCCCGGTGACGGCGCGACCGTCCTCGACCTCGCGCACGCCCTCACCGCGGCCTGGACCGCGGCCGGCGGCGCCGCGGCCGAGGTGGCCGCCGACGACGGGGCGGCGCAGTTCACCGAGGACGAGCTGCTGCGGCTGGACGGCCGCAAGGCCGCCGCCGCACTCGGCTGGCAGCACCGCTACGACCTCGACGGCTCGGCCGCCGCGGTCGTCGCCTGGCACCGTGCCGTGACCGCGGGCACCCCGCCCGTGGAGCAGACCGCGCGGCAGGTCGGGGACTTCCTTCGGGACCGCTACCCCGCGAGCCGGCAGCAGCACCACCAGAACCAGAACGAACGGACGGGCGGGCAGCAGTGACCGACGCACGACGCGTATTCGTCTTCTCGCGGGAGTACCCGCCGACCACGGTGGGCGGCACCAGCACCGTCGCCCGCAACCTCGCGGCCGGCCTGGTCGCCGAGGGCTGGGAGGCCGTCGTGGTCACCTCCCGTCCGGGCGCGGCCGAGGACCTGCGCGAGCGGATCGACGGGGTGACGGTGCACCGGGTCGGCACCGAGGTGGTCTACAACGCGGGCAGCGGGCTCGCCGACGACAGCCTGCTGATCCACCGGCGCTTCCACCGGGCCGCCGAGGCGCTGGCCGCCGAGCTGGGCGCCCCCGCGCTGGTCGCCCTGCCCGACCTCTTCTGCTACCCCGAGGCCGCGATGTTCGCCCGCCGGCACGGCGTGCCGCTGGTCAACGTCCTGCTCCAGGACTTCCGCGCGATCACCCCGTACGACCGCGACAAGCACCGCGTCACCAGCGGGGTGACCGCCGACCGGTCACACCTGCTGGAGCTGGAGCGCAAGTCGGTGCTGGGCAGTGACCACACCGTCTTCATCAGCCGGGCGCTGTCCGACGCGATCACCGGCTACTACCCGGAGAACACCGCCCCGCACAGCGTGGTCCACCTCGGCGTCGACCCGGCGGAGATCGCCTCCGTGGCCGGGGACCCGCAGTGGCTCCGCCGCCGGACGGAACTGGCCCTCGGCTCCGCACCGCTGCTGGTCGGCTGCGGCAGGCTGGTCCCGGTCAAGGGCTTCGCCCAGCTGCTCCGGGCGCTGGAGGTGCTCGGGGCGGTCGAAGTGCCGGGCACCGCCGGGGCGGTCCTGCCGCACCTGGCCCTGGTCGGCGTCGGCCCCGAGGAGGAGGAGCTGCGCAGGCTCGCCGCCGCGTCCGGGCTGGCCGAACGGGTGACCTTCCTCGGCGACGTGCCCCGGCAGGAGGCCCTCGGCTGGATGTCGGTGGCCGACGTCAACGTGGTGCCGAGCCTCTGGGAGTCCTTCTGCTACGTCTGCGCCGAGATGATGGCGTTCGGCCACCCGGTGGTGGCCAGCGCGGTCGACTCGCTGCGCGAGCTGATTCCCGGCCCCGAGTACGGCTACCCGGTCCCGGTGAGCGGTCCCTCGGGCGACCGCACCCTCGACCCGGCCGACCTCGCGGCGGCGCTGCGCCAGGCGCTCGAACAGCCGGAGGAGGCCCGGCTGCGAGGCGGGGCCGCCCAGCGGCGGATCGCCGAGTGCTTCACCAACGAGCGCTTCGCACAGGGCATCGCGGCGCTCGGCGAGGACCTGACGGCGGGCCGGCAGGAGACCGCCCGACAGGCGACCGGGCAGCGGACCGATGGCTGAGACCGGCGCCGCGGCGGGCCTGGAGGGCCTCGCCGCGCTCTGCTCGGGCGTGGCCGCCCCCGAGCGGCGGTACGCCCGGCTGGCGCAGGTCCGGCAGCTGACGCTGGCCCGGCCGGGCGGCAGCCTCGGGCAGCTCGACACCCTCGTGCAGCGGGTCGCCGCGATCCGCCGGACCGCCGCGCCGGGCCCGCTGACGGCCGCCGTCAGCGTGCTCGCCGGGGACCACGGGGTCGCCGTGCACGGCACCTCGCGGTTCCGGCACGGCCTGACCGGCGGCGTGCTCCGGCTCATCGACGCCGGGCGGGCCCCGGTCAGCATCCTGGCCGCCCGCCTGCCCGCCCGGGTGGAGTCCGCGGACCTCGGCCTGGCAGAGCCGGTCGGCGACCAGCGCTACAAGATCGGCCCGGGCACCGGGGACATCTCGGTCGAGGACGCCATGACGCCCGATCAGGCCGTCGCGGCAGTGCTGGCCGGCGCCCGGTACGCCACCGAGCGGCTGGCCGACGTGGAGCTGGTGGCGGTCGGCGAGATCGGCGTCGGCAACACCACCGCCGCCTCCGCGCTCGCCGCCCGGCTGCTCGGCCGGCCTGCCGCCGAGCTCACCGGCCTCGGCTCGGGCGTGCCGGACGACACCGTCCGGCAGAAGGCCGCCCTGGTCGAGCGCGCGCTCGCCCGCTGCGCGGAGCGCCCCGACGATCCGGTCACCGTCCTCGCGGCCCTGGGCGGCTACGAGATCGCGGGCAACGTCGGCGTGATCCTCGCCGCGGCCGCCCGCCGCCAGGTCGTCCTGCTCGACGGCGCGATCACCGCGGTGGCCGCCCTGCTGGCCGTCCGCCTCTGCCCGGCCGCGGCCGGCTACCTGATCGCGGCCCACGAGTCCACCGAGCCCTCGCACCCGCACGTCCTGGCCGCCCTCGGGCAGCCCCCGCTGCTGCGCCTGGAGATGCGCCTCGGCATGGCGTCCGGTGCGGCCCTGGCCGTCGGTCTGCTCAACGGCGCCCTCGCCGTCGCCGACGCGACTCCCACCGCCGCCTCGGCCGGCCTCACGGAGCCCCGGTGACCGCGGGCGCCGCCCACGCCGGCCCCAGGTCCGGGCTCGGCGCCGCGGACGCACCGGCGGGGGTGGTGTTCGACCTGGACGGGACGCTGGTCGACTCCTGGGCGCTGCACCTGCGCTGCCTGCGGCGCAGCCTGCACGCCGTCGGCCTGCCCGAGCCGAGCGCCGCGCGGCTCGCCGCCGCACAGCGGCCCACCGATACGCAGACCCTGGCCGCCCTGGTACCGCCCGACCTGCTCGACGAGGCCGCGCTCGGCTACGACCGGGAGCTGCGGCGGCTGCTGGCCGAGGAGCCGACGGACCGGCTGGCGATGCCCGGGGCACGGGAGGCGGTGGCCGCGCTGCGGGCCGCGGGCCTGGTGCTGGGCATCTGCACCGGGCGCTCACGCGCGCACGCCCGGGCCCTGCTCGACGCGGTCGGCGTCCCGGTCGGGCTGACCGTCGCCCGGGAGGACGCCGCGCACCCCAAACCCGCCGCGGACGGGCTGCTGCTGGCGCTGCGCCGGCTCGGCCTCGCCCGCGGCCGGGCGCTCTACATCGGCGACAGCCCCGCGGACTCCCGGCAGGGCGCGGCGGCCGGGGTCACCACCCTGCTCCTGCGGCCGGGCGACGGCCCGCCCGCCGACGGCACCCTCCGTTCCCTCCACGACCTCCCCGCACTCCTCCGAAAGGCCGGTCCATGAGCAGCATCGTCGAAGCAGTGCGGGGCAACGGGGCCCCGCCGGACGCGACTGCGCTGGTCGCCGGGGGCCGGGCCTGGACGTACCGCGAGCTGCTGGCCGCCGCCGAGCGGGTCGCCGGGGCGCTGCGCGGCCGGGAGGCGCCCGACGAGCCCGTGACCGCTCGGCTGTCGGCCCCGGCCGCGTACGCCGTGCTCGTCCTCGGCTGCGACCTGGCCGGCGTCCCGCTGGTCCATCAGGACCCGGCGGCCCCCGCCCCCGCGGACCCCGTCGTCCCGACCGTCCTCGACACCGATCCGGACGGCCCGGACCACCCGGACCGCCCGGCCACCGTGCTCTGCGCGGAACCGCGGCTGCTGCTCACCGGACCGGGCCGCTCGACGCTGCCCGCCGGAGTCCCGGCCGGGGCCCACGTCTTCCTCACCTCCGGCTCCACCGGCACGCCCACCGGGGTGGTCCGCACCGCCGCCGCCGTGCTGGCGGACGCCCGCCGGGTCGGCGCCTTCCTCGGCTACCGGCCCGACGCGCCGGTGACGGTCGCCGCACCGCTCTTCCACGCCTACGGCTTCAACTACGGCCTGATCGCCCCGCTGGCGCTCGGCGCACCCGCGCGGTACTGCCCGGCGCGCTCGGTGCCCTCCCAGCTGGCGAACGCCGTCCGGGCCGACGGCGCGCGGACCCTGATCGCCCTGCCCTTCCACTACGCACTGCTCACCAAGGCCGCCGACCCGGGCGGCACGCTGGCGGCCGCCCTGGCCCCGCTGGCCGCCGCGGTGTCGGCCGGGGCGCCGCTCGGCCCGGGCGTCGCCACCGCGATCGCCGAGCGGTTCGCCTTCCGCCTGCACAACTGCTACGGCTCCTCCGAGGCCGGCGCCGTCACGCTGGCCCCGGCTACCGGGGCGGCGGAGGACGGCGCGGTGGGCGCACCGTTGCCGGGGGTCGAGGCCCGGGTGGTGCCGCTCGGCGACGGCGACCCGCACAGCGGCGAACTCCGGCTGCGGACGTCCTCGTTGGCGGCCGGCCGGATCGGACCGGACGGCCTGGTGCCGCTCGACCTCGACGCGGACGGCTGGTACCGCACCGGCGACCTCGCCCGGACCGCCACCGGGCACGGCATCCGGCTGGCCGGCAGGATCGGCACCCTGATCAACGTGGCCGGGAAGAAGGTCGCCCCGGTCGAGATCGAGCGCGTGCTGGCCCGTCACCCGGCGGTGGCGGACGTCCGGGTGACGGCCGCACCGGACGCCTCGCACGGGCAGGTGCCGGTGGCCGCCGTGGTGCTCCGCGCGGACGCCCCCGACCTCGTCCCGTGGTGCCGCGAGCGGCTGGCCCCCCATCAGGTGCCGCGGCGCATCGACGTGGTCGCGGAGATCCCCCGCTCCGCCACCGGCAAGGCGCTGGCACCCGGGGCCGGACGGTGAGGCGCGCGGCCACCCCCGCGCACCCGCTGCCGCCGGAGCTGGCCCGGCTCGACCTGGTCGGCCGGCTGATCCTGACCTGCGACGGCACCGTGACGCCACTGGTGGAGCAGGTGGTGGGCGAGCGCATCGTCACCGCCCGGCTGGCCCACGCGCCCGCGTCGCCCGCCGAGGACGTCGCCGAGCTGCTGGCGCCCGCCGCCGGACCCCTGCTGTCGCGCACCACGCACCTGGTGGGGGCCGACTCGGGCCGGGTGTACGTGCGGGCGGCCACCGTGATGGCGGTGTCCGCGCTGCCGGCGCCGCTCCGGGCCGACCTGCTGGGCAGCGAGGAACCGATCGGCCGGCTGCTGCGCCGGCACCGGGTGGAGTCCTTCCGCGAGATCCTCTCCTACAGCGTCCCGGCCGGGTCGGGTGCCGCCCGCCGCTACCGGGTGTTCGCCGGCGGGGTCCCGGTGATGCTGATCGACGAGCACTTCTCGCCCGAGTCCCTGCGGGCGGCCGGCTGATCCGCCGCACGGGTGCGGCCGGCTGATCCGCCCGCGCCGACGCCGAGGGGCCCGGGACCAGCACGGGACGCTGTTGGTGATCCCGGGAGGTGTGTGACGTCGGCCTTCCAGCCACTTCGCACGACTCCGCCCCGACGAGCTGTTGCTCGACGGGGCGAAGTAACGAGGCCCGGGATTCACCAACAGCGTCCCGTGGGATCGGTGCCGGACCCTGGGCCGGAGGTGCGGTGGGAGTGAGGTGGCGAAGTCGTCCTCACGGCCCCGGTCGGATGCCCGCGCGTCGGTATTTCGGCCCTGTCCGGTGACACCTGGGTAGCCTCAGGCCGGACCGCCCAGGGCACCCGTCTCGTGGGTTCGCCGTCTCAGAGTGCGGGGGTGCCGGCCTGGTAGGCCATGTCGGTGGTTCCCCAGGTGCCGGCGGCCGGGAGCCAGGCCAGGTTGAGGTGGCCGCTGGCCGCGTTGCGGCTGTAGACGGAGAGGGTGCCGTCGTTGCCGAGCACGGTGCTGACGTTGCCGTCCGAGGTGGCGGCGCCGAAGCTGGTGGTGAGGTCGCTGGTCTCCCACCCGCCGTTGCCGGGCTTGTAGGTGACCCGCAGGTGACCGTTGGCGGCATCGGCCGTGACAACACCGAGGGTGCCGTTGTTCTGCAGGAACGCCGCCGGAGCACCACCGCCGGAGACCGGCGTGCCGACATTGTCGGTCAGGTCGAAGTTCTGCCAGCCCCCGCTCGCCGGAAGGTAGGTCAGGTGCGGGTGGCCGTTGGAGGAGTTCCGGCTGAAGATCGCCAAAGTGCCGGAGCCGTCGATGATCGCGCCGACGTGTCCGTCGCTGACCGGGGCACCGAAGCTCGCGGTCAGGTCGCTGGTCTCCCACGCGCCGTTGCCGGGCTTGTAGGTGACCCGCAGGTGACCGTTGGCG
>NZ_JBIVDY010000006.1:0-105717 GCF_044747365.1 Kitasatospora sp. NPDC090091 | reverse complement strand
GAAGCTCGCGGTCAGGTCGCTGGTCTCCCACGCGCCGTTGCCGGGCTTGTAGGTGACCCGCAGGTGACCGTTGGCGGCATCGGCCGTGACAACACCGAGCGTGCCGTTCGGCTGCAGGAACGCCGCCGGAGCACCACCGCCGGACGGGGCGGTGCCGGCCGTGTCACTGAGGTCGGAGGTGGCCCAGCCGCCGCCGATGGGCAGATACGTGACCTGGAGGTGTCCCGAGCCCGCGTCACGGGTGAACGTCACCTGGTTGCCGTCAGCCGCAATGATCGAACCCTTGTTACCCAACGGCGGCTTGGAGTTGGGTGCGGTCGGCGCGGAGTTGCTCAGTACCGGGCTGGCGTACCCGGCCAGGTGGACGGCCGTGCCCTTGACGGACCATTCGTAGGCGCCGACCGTACCGGGCATGCCGGAGTTCCGGGTCACCGATCCGCCGCCCTGGTTGCCGCCGACGTAGTCGATCGTGCCGTTGCTGTTGACGGCGACCACGATGGCGACGTGGTCGTAGGTGGTGAACGAGGAGCTGCGGCTGCTGGGGTGGAAGAACACCGCGTCGCCGACGTGCGGGGTGGAGGAGAGGCCGCCCTGGTTGTTGTTGGCGTAGGTCTGGAAGCTGTTGGCGAGGTCGTTCAGTACTGCCAGGTTCTTCACACCGTTGCGCGCCCAGACCCAGCCGGCGAAGTCGGCGCACCAGGCATGAGCGGTCTCGCCGCCGTAGCAGCTGTTGGTCTGGCCGGTGCCGGACACGTAGTAACCGGAGCCGCTGTTGCCGCAGGCGTCGCTGCCGAGCTGGCCGATCGCGGTGCTGGCGATGTCGTTGCCGGTGGCCGCCTGGGCGGCCGGTGCGGACACCAGGCCAAGGCCAGTGCCGAGCAACAGTGCGGCAAGGCCGGCGGCGGCGCTCCTACGAGAGCCCATGAGCATGACAGTCCCCCTGGAATGGTTGTGTGGAATGCGCCGGTGCGGCGCAAGAGAGTTGGTGAGTGAGTCGACGCGGAGCATGCCGCGAGCAGGCCTCCGCCCACCCTGGCGAGAGCGTCCCGTGCGAGGCGCCCCCCGGGGCACAGTGCGTAAGCATTACGGGGGCACCTGTCACGGCCCTATCATCAGCCAAAGATCATTTCTGACCGGGTGTCAGCCGCGGCCCGACGGGGGAAACACATGTTCTTTCGCGTACTCGGCGAGCTGGGAGTCGAGGACAACGCCGGGCAGCGCGCTGTCCGGGGTGTCCGGCTTCGCTCGCTCCTGGCCCTGCTGCTGCTGCACCCGAACCAGCCGCTCACGACGGACCGGCTCCAGGACGCCCTCTGGGCAGGAGGACCGCCGGAGTCCGGTGCGGCCGCGGTGCACAACCTGGTGGCGCGCCTGCGCCGCGCCCTGGCCGACGGCGCCCCCGACCGGATCGCGGCCACACAGCTCGGCTACCGGCTCAGGGTCGCCGACGACGAACTCGACAGCCTGCTCTTCGAAGGTCACCTCGACGCAGCCCACAGCGCCGTACTCGGTGGCGACTGGGAATCCGTTCATCGGGGGACGTCCGCCGCACTGGCGCTGTGGCGCGGCGCCCCGCTCGCCGAACTGCCCGAACTCGCCGACGCCGGCCCGGCGCGCGAACGGTGGCAAGAGGCACGGCTGCAGGCTCTCGAGTGGCGCCTCGACGCGGACCTGCGCCTGGGCCGGTCCGCCGGGCTGGTTCCCGAACTGGCCCGGCTCGTCGACGAGCACCCACTGCGCGAGGCCTTCCACCAGCAGCTGATGCTCGCCCTCCACCGCACCGGCCGGCGCGCCCAGGCCCTGGCCGCCTACCGGCGCCTTCGTCGGACCCTGCGCGACGAACTCGGCATCGAACCGGGGCACGCCGCCCAGCGCATCCACCAGGACATCCTGCGCGCGACCGAACCCGGGACCGAACCGACGCCACCGGCCCCCGCCGCGTCATGGCCCACCCAACTCGGACAACTCCCCGCCGACACATCCGACTTCACCGGACGCGACGAGGAACTGGGGCAGCTCCGCGACCATCTCGCGGCAGCAGCCAGGGGGAGCAACAGCCCCTCCGTGCTGGTCATCTCCGGAATGGGCGGCGTCGGCAAGACCGCACTCGCCGTCCGGACCGCGCACCGCGCCAAGGAACTGTTCCCGGACGGGCAGCTCTATGTCGACCTGCGCGGCTTCGGCAACAGCGAGCCGCGCGAGCCCCACGAGGTACTGGCGCGGTTCCTTTCCGACCTGGGCGCTCTGCAACACGGCAGCTCGCCGGCCAAGGACACCCACGACCGGGCCGCCCAACTGCGCGCAGCCCTCACCACCCGGCGGGTGCTGCTGCTGCTCGACAACGCCCGTGACGCTCAGCACCTGCTGCCGCTGCTGCCCGGCGACGGGCGCAGCGCCGTACTGGCGACCAGCCGCAACACGCTCACCGACTTGCCCGGCGCCGTCCAGATCCGCCTGGAGCCGCTGGACGTGGAGGACCAACGACGCCTCCTGTCGGCGGTGTGCGGCACCGACCGTGTGTCCGCCGAACCGGACAGCGCCCTGCGGCTGCTGGCGACGTGCGGCGGGCTGCCGCTGGCGCTGCGCGTCGTTGCAGCCCGCCTGACCGCCCGTCCGGCCTGGTCACTGGACACCCTGGCGCAGCGCCTGAGCGTCGATGGCCAGCGCCTGCGGTCGCTGGCGGCGGGCCACCTGAGCGTGCGAGACACCTTCGCATCCAGCTACCTGGCGCTGCGCGACAGCGAGGACGCGGAGGAGCGCGAAGCGGCCCGGCTGTTCCGGCTGCTGGGCCTGTGGCCCGGCATGTGGTTCGGCGTCGAGCAGACGGCCGCCCTGGTGCAGCGCCCCACCACGGACGTCGCGAACCTGCTGGAACTGCTCGTCGACTACCACCTCCTCCAGAGCCCTGAACCGTGGCGCTACCGGTTCCACGACCTGCTGGGCGAGTACGCCGCTGACCGCGTCCTCGCCGAGGAGCCCGACGAAGACCGGACCGCAGCCCTCCTGAACCTCCTGACCTGGTACACCGCCGCGGGAACCCGCGCGTACGACGTCCTGAATCCCCGCTCCCCGCTCCCCGCGATACCGGAGGATGTGCCTTCTCCACTGCCCGCGTTCTCCGATGAAGCTGACGCTCTCGCCTGGTTCATCCGGGAGATACCCGCGTACAGGGACGCCGTCCGCCTGTCGGTCAGAATGGACCGGCCCGATTTGGCCTGGCGCACGGCCTGCTTGCTTGGCTGTTACGGCCAGAACTACTGGTCCACCGGCCAGTGGATGGGAGCGCTGAACGACGCACTGGACGCCACCCGGGAGTCCGGCGACCGGATCGGCCTGGCGCACCTGCACAACAATATGGGCATCGCCCATGCGTTCGAGGGGCGCATGGAGCTCTCCCTGGAACATCTGCGCGAGGCCCTCGGCCACGCGGAGGCAGCCGGTCAGACCGGATCTGTGGCCAGGCTCCTGTTCAATCTTGCCGCCGCGGCCACCGAGGCCGGGGATGTCGAAGCGGGTCTCGGGTATGCCAGACGGTTCACCGAAAAGGCACGCATCACGCCCGGTCCGGAGGCCGCCGAGGCTGGTCTCCTCGTCGTGGGTCGTGTACTCATGATCGCCGGCGAACTGGAGGAGGCAGAGCAGGTCCTCAGGGAGGCCCTCGATCTCTGGCGCCGTCTGGGCGTGCGCTCCAAGCAGGCCATCGCCCTGAAGAACCTGGGCGAGGTCCTCGACCGGCTCGGCAGACCCCGGGAGGCGCTGGCCGTGCTGTCGGAGGGTCTGGAGATCCGCAGAGCGCTCGGCATTCATGGCGGGGTGGTCACGATCCTGCAGGCCATCGCCCGCACCGAGGCGGCACACGGCGATCCGGAGATCGCCAGGCGCCACTGGCGGGAAGCACTCGATGTCGCCAGGGAACATCGCCTCGACGCCAGGATCCAAGAGATCGAAAGGGAGTCGAACGGTCCGGAGTTCGTCGCCGATTCCGCCTGAACGCCCTGGGAGATGGTGCCCTCGACACCTGCCCGGACAACGTCGGCCTTCATGACCACAACCGGGTCTTGAAGGCCGACGTCACACACCGCCCGGGATCACCAACAGCGTCCCGTGCTGGTCCCGGGCCCTTCGGCACTCTGCCGGTGCGCGTGCTGCGACCGCTCCTACTGCTGCGACTGCCAGTTGACGATCCGGCTGGAGCTCGGCGCCCGCTCGCCCCGGTGGGTGACCAGCACGATGTCCTCCGGCGCGGGAGCGCCGTCGATCGGCCAGTAGATGCGGCGCGGCGAGCGGTGCTCCGGCCAGACCCGCGGGTCGAGGATCCGCCAGCCGGCCAGCGTCCGGAGGAAGAAGGGGTCCGCGGCCGTCCAGCCGTCGGCCGTCCTGACCTCGATCCACATGTGCTGGAGCGGGAAGGGCGCGGCCATGATCAAGCCGCTGGCGCCGCGCACCTCCACACCGGCGTCGCGGGTCTCGGCCAGCAGGACGTGGCTGGCCAGCCGGCAGTCGGCCAGCCCGGTCTCGCGGGCGAAGCCGACGTCGGTGGACAGCTCGTGCGGCAGCAGGTGGAAGGTCAGCCGGTGAACGGGCTCGAACACGGCCCGCGCCGTCTCGTCGAACCAGTACTCCTCCTCCGGCAACCGGACCCGGCGGGTGAAGGAGAGCGGGCTGTCCCACGTCACCTCGCCGGAGCCGGGGTCGGCGTCCAGCATGGCGCCGGGGGCGAAGTCGCACTCGCCGGGGTGGCCGGGTTCGGGGCAGCGCCCGGTGGTGCGGAAGGCGTACGCGCTGCTGCTGTCCTTGCCGAGCTCGCCGTCGAAGGCCCGGGCCAGAGTCTTCATCAGCATCCAGTTGGGGCAGTTGAGCTCCAGCTCGACGGTGACGTTCTCCAGGTCGAACGAGTTGAGCCGCAGCTCCTCGCCGTCGCCCTGGTGCGGCAGACCGGCGTCGAGCAGCTCGGCGAGCAGCTCGGCGTCGATGGCGTAGGCCTTCGCCAGCATCGCCCGCGGGACGTCGAAGGCCCGATGGCGACCGGGGATCAGCAGGGCCCGGGCGACCACCTCCTCGATCGTCCGGCTGCGGTCCGGCAGCTCCGCCACCTGGTCGTGCATCGGGTTCTCCACTCTCTCGTCGGTCGGGCCGCGGCCGGCGCGGTCAGCGGCGCGGTGCGGGTCGGCGCGCGGTGCCGGGCAGGCCGGGGCCGCCGTGCCGGGCGGCCACCGCCTCGGGGTGCTCCGACATCAGCAGGGTGCGCAGCGCGGCGAGCGTCGGGTGGTCCAGGACCTGCAGCGGGTCCAGCTCGATGCCGAACGCCTCGCCCACCTGGGCGGTCAGCAGGACCAGGGCGATGGAGTCGAAGCCGAGCTCCATCAGGTCGGCCTCGACGTCGACCCGGTCCGGGTCGACCAGCAGGAAGCCGGCGGCCGTCTGCCGCAGGACCTCCTCGACGGCGGCGGCGAGGCCGTCCACGGCGGGCCGGTCCGCGGCGGTGCCCGGCTCCGTGCCGGCCTCCCCCGCGGTCCCGCCCGACCTGGCGTTCCCGGTGGCGCCGAAGGGCGCCGCCGGGTCGATCCAGAAGCTCCGCGGTTCGAACGGGTACGGCGGCAGCGCCGCCCGGCGCGGGGCGGGCGCCGGCCAGAGCAGGCTCCAGTCGACCGGCACGCCGTCGACCCAGAGCGCGCCCAGCCGGTCCAGCCGCCGCTTGTCCACCAGGGCGTCCAGGTAGGCGCGCCCGTCCTCGTCGTCCAGCAGGCCGCCGGACCCGGCGTCGGTGCGCACGGCACCCGTCCGCAGCCCGGGCGCGGACCGCCCGGCGGCGAAGGCCTCCAGCGCGGCGCGGAGTCCGGCCCGGTCGCGCGCGGTGACGGCGAGCCGTTCGGCCAGCTCCCGGCGGCCGACCTGCGAGCCGTACGCGAGCCCGGTCAGCCCGCCCGGCCCACCCGGCTCCTCGGACAGGGCCCGGGCCAAGGCGGCGGCGAGGACGCGCAGCCGCTCGCCGGTGCGGGCGGAGAGCAGCACCAGCTGCTCCTCCTCCGGGACGGGCGTCGCCTCGGGCCCGTCCACGGCCGGCCGGTACTCCTCCACGATCACGTGCGCGTTGGCTCCGCCGGCCCCGAAGGCGCTCACCCCGGCGCGCCGCGGCGCTCCGGGCGCCGGCACCCACTCCTCCGCCTCCCGGGGGAACCGCACCACCGGGGTGTCGATCTTGGGGTTGAGCTCCTCCAGCCCGACGCAGGGCGCGAGCTGTCCGTACTTCAGCTGGAGCAGGACCTTGGTGAGCCCGGCCACGCCGGCCGCGCCCTCCAGGTGTCCGATGTTCGCCTTCACCGAGCCGACCGGGCAGGGCCGGTCCGCCGGGCGTCCCGGGGCCAGTGCGCGGGCCAGCCCGGCGATCTCCAGCGGGTCGCCGAGGGCGGTGCCGGTGCCGTGCGCCTCCAGGTAGGAGAGGGTGGCGGGATCGATCCCGGACCGCTCGGCCGCGGCGGTGACCAGGTCGGACTGGCGGGCCGGGTTGGGCACGGTGTAGCCCGAGGTGCGTCCGGCGGTGTTCAGCGCACTGCCCTTGATGACGCCCCAGATGTGGTCGCCGTCGGCGACGGCCGCCGTGAGCGGTTTGAGCAGGACCGCTCCGACGCCCTCCCCCGGGACGAACCCGTCGGCCGCGGCGTCGAACACCTTGCACGCCTCGTCGGAGGAGAGCATCGACGACGCGGAGAGCCCGACCAGGTGGGCGGGGTGCAGGATCAGGTTGACGCCGCCGGCGATCGCGGTGCGGCACTCGCCCCGGCGCAGGCTCTCGCAGGCCAGGTGGACGGCGGTGAGCGAGGAGGAGCAGGCCGAGTCGACGGCGAAGCTCGGCCCGTGCAGGTCGAAGAAGTAGGAGACCCGGTTGGCGATCGACCACGGGGCGGAGTTGGGGCCGGTGAGCTCGCCGAGCGGCCAGCGGGTGGCGCCGATCTTGCCGTAGGTGTGGTTCATGCTGCCCACGAAGACGCCGGTCTCCGGCTCGTGGGTGGTGGGGCCGAGCATCCCGGCCTGCTCCAGCAGGTGCCAGCAGGTCTGGAGGAAGAGCCGCTCCTGCGGGTCGAGGTGGGCCGCGTCCAGCGGCAGGACGTGGAACAGCTCGGCGTCGAACTCCGCGACGCCGTCCAGGAATCCTCCCCAACGGCCGTGGGTGCGGTCGGGCCGGCCCTTGCGCGGGTCGAAGTACGAGCGCCAGTCCCAGCGGTCGGCCGGGACCTCGCCGGTGCTGCGCACGCCGTCGCGGAGGTTGCGCCAGAGCGCCTCGACGTCCGGCGCGCCGGGGTAGCGGCCGGTCACCGCGATGACGGCGATGTCCGCGGAGGACGGTGCCCCGGCGGGCCGTTCGGCGTGCTCGGACCGTTCGGCGTGCTCGGTCCGCTCCGGCCGCTCGGCCCGCTCCGGCCTGGCCCGGTCCGGCCGCCCGTCCCGCTCCGGCCTGGCCCGCGGAGGGGCGGTCGCGGCGCCGGGCGCCGGGAGCAGCCGGGTCAGCTCGGCCGGTCTGGTCGCCAGCAGGTGGTCGGCCAGCTCCTCGACCGTCGGGTACTCGAAGGTCAGGGTGGGTTCGATGTCGCCGAGGTCCCGGTCGAAGCGGACGGTGATGTTCATCCTGGCCAGCGAGGAGAGCCCGAGCTCGCGCAGGGCGTCCGGGGCCGTCAGCTCCTCCACCGGCACCCCGGCGACCTCCGCGACGACCGCGCGGACGTAGCCGCGCACGGCCGCGACCGGGGGCACCTGCCCCGCACCCGACGGGTCGCCGTTCGGGGAATCGGCTGCCATGGTGATCCTTTCGTCTGGGTCCGGGGCGCTTGCCGTCGCGGCGCCGCCGGTCGCGGGCGTCCCCCGCCCGGGGGACGCCCGCCCTGGGCGGGCCCTACGCGTCGTGGGCCGCGGCGCGGGTCGGGAACGACACCGGCGTCTCCGCGCCGTCGTGCATGGCCATCACGAACTCGTGGTCCGCGAGCCGCCAGGCGCCCTCGCCGATGGACCGGTAGGACGGCCACTCCTCGGCCGGCAGCAGGTTCCAGCCGGTGAGCAGGTTCACCAGGTGCGGGTCGAAGGAGACCCAGCGGTCGTCCACCCTGACGTCCAGCCAAGAGTGGGCGATCGAGTAGGGCGCGGACAGGAACAGGCCGAAGGAGCGGCGGGCGGTCAGGCCGAGCCCGAGCGCCTCCTCCGCCAGGAAGGTCGCCGCCAGCCCGCAGTCGGCGAGCGCCGCCTCCCGCAGGAAGCCGACGTCCTGCCGCAGTCCGGCCGGCAGGTAGTGGAAGTGCACCGCTGCAACCAGCTCGGTCAGCGCCGCCAGCTCCGGGTGGACCGCGGCGGGCCGGGCCGGGACCAGCCTGGTCAGCGTGAACGGGCCGCCGGCCGGCCCGTCGAAGCCCGGCTGCTCGCGCAGCAGCGGCGCCGCCGCGGGGTTGCAGTCGTGCTCGCGCGGGCCGGGCGGACAGGCGGGCAGCACGTCCACCGTGTACGAGGTGGCGCCGGAGGCCCGGGCGGCCGAGCGGATCGCCGCCGCCCAGCCGCGCATGGCCATGAACCGCGCGGAGGGCAGGGCGAGCGACAGCGAGACGTTCGCGAGGTCGAGCTGGTCGTAGCGGGGGCCGTCGGCGCCCGGCCGGCACGGCAGGCCCAGCTCGGTGAGCGTGCCGAGCAGCGCCTCGTCGATGCCGTGCTGCCAGGTGGCCTCGGCGGCGGTCTGCCCGAACTCCCGGTACCGGTCGGGCACCCGCCCGATCCGGCCGACGAGCTCACGCAGGGTGCGCTCGTCGGCCGCCGGCCGGGCGGTGCGGGCGGGTACGGCCATCAGTGCGCCTCGGCGGGTACGGCGCGCGCGCCCGCCTGGTAGGAGGCCGCCTGGATGCCGTACAGCTCGCTGTACTGGCCGCCGCGCGCCATCAGTTCGGCGTGCGAGCCGTACTCGGCGACCCGGGAGCCGTCCAGCACGACGATGACGTCCGCCATCCGCACGGTCGAGAAGCGGTGCGAGACCAGGACGGTGATCCGGCCAGAGCCGTCGCCGGCAGCGCTCCGGGCGGCCTCGGCGTAGCGCTCGAACAGCGCGTGCTCCACCTCGGCGTCGAGCGCGGAGGTCGGCTCGTCCAGCACCAGCAGCAGCGGGTCCTCACGCACGAAGCCGCGGGCCAGGGCGACCTTCTGCCACTGGCCGTGGGACAGGTCGACGCCGTTCTCCCAGGTCGGGCCGAGTTGGGTGTCCAGGCCGTCGGGGAGGCCGTCGACGAGCTCCTCGGCCCCTGCGCGGGCGATGCCCGCCCGGGCGGCGGCGGGGTCGTCAAGCCGCGGGAGGTCACCGAGGCCGACCGACTGCCGGACGGGGTACTCGAACTTGAAGAAGTCCTGGAACGCGCCGCTGATCCGCTCGCGCCAGCCGGCCGGGGAGATCCGGGCGAGGTCGGCGCCGTCCACGCTGATCGTCCCCGAGGTCGGGGCGTAGAACCGGCAGAGCAGTTTGACCAGGGTGGTCTTGCCGGCGCCGTTCTCTCCGACCACAGCCACGACCTTGCCGGCGGGCAGGTCGAGGGTGACGTCCTCCAGGACGGACTGCTCGGAGCCGGGGTAGCGGAAGCCGACGCGCTCCAGCCGGATGCCGCCGGTGAGCCGGGCCGGAACCGGCAGGTCGGCCGAGGCCCGGTCGGCGGCGGCGAGGTCCTCCAGCCAGGTCAGGCGGCGCGACACGTCGAGCCAGATGGTCCGGTAGAACTGGGCCTGGGTGACGGTCTGTCCGACGTACTGGGCCAGCCGGCTGCCCGCGGTGAGCAGCAGCAGGCTGTCGGCGGCGGCCGGGCCGGAGCCGTTGGCGACGTGTGCGACGGCCAGCACGAAGGCGGCGCCGAACAGTGCGTGGGAGGCGGCCTGCCAGAGCGCGGTGATCCAGCGGGATCGGGCCAGCGGCTGGTAGCGGCGGTTCCAGGCGTCGTGCCGGGCGTCGAGCAGCCAGCGCTGGACTCCTGCGACCCGGATCTCCTTGCCCGCGCCCGCCGAGGTGGCGAGGGTGAACAGGTGGCGGGCGCGGCGCTCGTGCTGGGCGCCTGCCTCCTCGGCCTTCTTGTCGACGCCGGAGCGCCAGCCGGACACCAGCACGCCGGGGACGGCCAGCACGCCGAGCAGACCGAGCAGCGGGTCGACCGACATCAGCAGCAGCAGGGTGATGGCCAGTCGGACGAGGACGCCGACGGTGCCGAAGAGCTCCTGGTACAGGTAGCTCAACGCGCCGGCGTGGTTGCGCAGCACGGAGATGCGATCGGCGTGCTCGGGCCGCTCGTGGTGCTCCAGGGTGGTCACCGCCGACTGCAGCCGGGCGACGTGCGACTCGACGTGGACGGCGGCCCGGTCGGCGAATCGGCGGTTGGCCCGGTCGCTGACGATGCCGAGCAGCCAGCTGCCGGTGGCGAGGGCAGCGAGGAAGAGCGCGGCGGCGAGGATGCGTCCGTCGTCCTGGGTGAGCACCCCGTGCAGCAGCGCGGCGAGGCCGGCCGCGAACAGCGCGTCGGGTGCGGCCGCGGCCACCGTGGTCCCGAAGGCCACCACGATCAGCAGCGGGCTCGCCTGGTAGCCGAGCCGCAGCGAGCGCGCCAGCGCCCGGACGGACGAGGGCAGCGGGTCGGCGGCCTTGGTCTTGTCAGCCGGCGATGCCATCGGGTTCCTCCTCGAATCGGGACGCCTGCAGGTCGAACATCTGCCGGTAGCGGCCGTTCGCCGCCATCAGCTCGTCGTGGGTGCCCAGTTCGGCGACCCGGCCGTCGGCCACGACACAGATCCGGTCGGCGTGCTGGACGGTGGAGAACCGGTGGGAGATGAGGACCGTGGTGCACCCCTTGGTCGCGGTGAGGATCCGGTCGAAGATCTCGGCCTCGCCCCGGACGTCCAGCTGGGCGGTGGGCTCGTCCAGGACGACGACCCCGGCGCCCTGGCGCACCGCGCAGAGCGCCCGGGCCACGGCGACCCGCTGCCACTGCCCGCCGGAGAGGTCGCGGCCGCCGTCGTAGCCGGGGGCCAGCACGGTGTCGAGGTCGGCGAGATCCGCGGCCCCGGCGTCGGCCAGCGCGGCCTCGATGACCTCGTCGGGGGCGCCGAGCGGTGCGACGTTGTCCCGCAGCGGCAGCTCGTAGCGGTTGAAGTCCTGGAAGACGGCGGTGAGCCGGCGGCGCCAGGAGGCCAGGTCGAGCTCGCCCAGCGCGGTGCCGTCCACCTCGATCGTGCCGCTGGTCGGCTCGTACAGCCCGCAGAGCAGCTTGACCAGGGTGGTCTTGCCGGCGCCGTTGAGGCCGACGACGGCGAGCGACGTCCCGGCCTCGATGGTGAGGTCTAGGCCGTCGAGTACCGGCCGGTCGTCGTTCGGGTAGGAGAAGCCGACCTCGCGGAAGCGGATCTCCTCCCGCGGCGCCTCGCCCGCCGGGCGCTCCCCGGTGCCGCCGAGCCGGCCGGCCTCCGCCATGCTCCCGCGCAGTCCGAGGACGGCGGCGACCGAACCGGCGGCGGGCGGCAGGGCCCAGTTCAGACCGCCGAAGGCGATCGCACCGGCGCCGACCGCGGCCTGGGCGAAGACCACGACCTCGCCGGTCCCGACGGCGCCGGAGGCCGCGTCCCGGGCCAGCGACCAGAGGGTGACGCCGTTGGCCGCGACCAGGATCAGGATGGTCCAGCGCAGCGGCCGCTGCTGCAGCTTGGTGGTCTGCCAGCGCAGCTCCACCAGGCGGCGGCGGGCGGCGGCGAACTGCGCCACGGTCCAGTCGCCGAGCCCGAAGATCCGCAGCTCCTTGGCGGCCGGGGCGTCGACGGCCAGCTTGTAGGTGTAGTCGGAGCGTCGCTGGGCGTCCAGCACCTCACCGGTGTTGCGGTCCCAGAAGCTGCTCTCCTTCAGCAACCAGTGGGTGGCCAGCCAGGCGCCACCGACCAGCAGGGGTGCCCACCAGGTGTAGGCGGCGAGCACGATCACCTGGCCGGCGCCGACGGCCGCCTCGACCAGGCCGCCGGCGATCAGTCCGACCGAGATGGCCATCGGCGGGCCGACCGTGCCCTGGTCGAAGTCCCGGGCGCCGGCCAGCTCGTCGGCCAGCTCGCGCGACTCCAGATGGGCGATGCCGCCGGGTGCCGTGGTCGTCTCGACCAGCAGGTCGTGCAGCAGGCAGGAGAGGCGCTCCCCGAGGGCCACGCCGACCTGCGAGTGCAGCGGCACCAGCATGCGGAGCAGGACGAACACCGCGCCGGCGGCGCAGAGCGGTCCGGTCAGGGAGGTGCCGTCGCCGATGGCGTCCACCAGCAGGCCGGTGGTGACGGCGAACAGGGCGGGCAGGGCGCCGCGCACCAGGATCAGCGCCCACCAGGCGATGGCCAGGCCCCGGTGGGCGCGAGGCAGGACGGCGAAGAACTTCCACTCGTCCCGGTCGCGCAGCCGGGCGGCCAGGGCCGCGATGCCGGAGCGCTGTTCAGCCCCGGCTGGGGTCTCGGGTGTCTCGGTCACGGGCGGGTCGCCGTCTTGCCGTCTGGGCACGGGAAAGCACACTTCTCTCGCTGGTACGGAACTGCGGGGCTGCGGAGTCTTGGGAGCGCGGCGGGCCGGGCGCGGCTGTGCCGCGCGGGGCCGGGGCGGCGCCGGGAGCCCCGGCCCCGGGGCCGGGTGGGTGGGCCGGGCCGCCGCCGGGTGGTGGGCCGGGCGCCGGCGCAAGGTCAGGCCTTGACCGCCGACACCAAGTAGCCGGTGGTGCCGCCGAGGTAGTGGCCGTCCTCGTGCAGCTGCTCCAGCCGGTGCTTCCAGGCGACCACCTGGCGGGCGGTCAGCACCCGGTCCTTGACGAGCTGGGCGAGCGGCCGCCGCATGGTGAACAGGAAGAACGCGAAGTCGTTGGGGACCGGGTGCGGCTGGACCGCGACCTCGGTGAAGCCGGCCTCCCGGTAGAGCCGGGGCAGCTGACGGCCGATCCAGCCCTGGAGCGCCGCGTCGGTGACGTAGTCGAGGATCGTCCGGGTGGTCGCCCGGTCGGGGTGGTCGAGCACGGTCGTGCCGAGGTCGAACTCGAAGGCGACCGCCCGGCCGCCGGGCCGCAGCACCCGGGCGATCTCGGCGATCGCGCGCGGTGCGTCGGGCACGTGCTGCAGCAGGGTCTGGGCCCGGCAGCGATCGAAATCACCATCCCCGAAGGGGAGTTCGAGCGCGCTGCCGACCTCGAAGGAGACCGCGGCGCCGGCCCGGGAGGCGCGCAGCCGGGCCTCGGTGACCATGGTGCGGCTGAGGTCGAGTCCGGTGACCCGGGCACCCTGCGGCACCCTTCCGGCCATCGCGATCGCGTCGGCGCCCAGCCCGCAGCCGACGTCCAGCACCGCCGCGGCGCCCTCCAGGCGCAGCTCGGCCATGACGGCCTCCTCGGCGGTGCGCATGCCCGGGTAGGCCTTGCCCTCGTCCAGCGCCCGGATCAGCGGCAGCGGATCCTCGACCTCGTCCACGGCCGCGAAGGCACGCAGGTCGGCTCCGATCGCCTCGACAGACATTGGTCCCCCTCCGATGTGCAGGTCGACGGACCGGTATGACCGGTGACGGCGCTTCGGTGGCGCTCGGATGTCCGCGGTCCCGGCTCGCGCACAGGCGTGCTGCGACCCGGCCGACCTGGGGTGCGGCACTCCGGCACCCCGCCGGCGTCGACTGATGATCTTCGCCAGACTCTACGTCATGACATGTACGCAGTCGAGCGTGACGATCACCGCAAACGCTCCGCGCATGTGACCCGCATCACGTTGCTGATGTGGACATGCAACGTGCTAGCGTCGCCCCGCAGTCGATCAAGGAAAGGGGGTGGAAATACATGGCTACCCGTCCGGCTCCGACCGACGAGGAGATCGCGGCCTTCGAGGCCTGGGTCACCGAGTACGACATCAACTCGATGAAGATGCGCTGAATCTGAGCGTTCAACCGGGAAGCGCTCCCGGGTGACATATCCGGGAATTCAGGGGCGCCCCTCCCGATCTTCGGAACATATCGCACGAACGGGGGTGACAGACATGGCTACGCGCACCGCTCCGACCGACGAGGAGCTCGCGGCCTTCGAGGCCTGGGTGACCGAGTACGACATCGTGTCCAGCAAGAAGGCCTGATCAACGGCCCTCTCGCCGACAGCAGGAACTCAGGAAGAACGGGGGTGACATTTCCATGAGCACTGCCCTCATCGAGGCGGTCCGTCCGGCGCCGAGCCTGGAGGAGATCGCCGATTTCGAGGCCTGGGTGGCCGAGCTGCAGAGCGACGACGCCGCCGACCGTGAATTCCAGATGCGGAAGATCGCGGCCTGACCAGGCGCCGCTCCGCGGCACCCCGGCGGTCTCCGGGACGGGCGTTCCCCGTCCCGGAGGCCGCCGCTTTCCGCTACCCCGGGCCGGGGATTCCCGGGGTGGTTCCGAGAATGCACCCCACGGCTTCACCGGAATTCGACGCGGGTGTTCCGCCCCCCTCCGGGACGCCCGCGATCTCCCCGGAACGGCGGTGGCCCGTCCGGGAATCCCCGGACGGGCCACAGTCGCGCACAGGGCCGGCCCCGGCCGGGCCGGCGGCGGGATCAGCCCTTGGTCAGGTGACGGCCGATCACCAGGCGCTGGATCTGGTTGGTGCCCTCGACGATCTGCAGCACCTTGGCCTCGCGCATGTAGCGCTCGGCCGGGAAGTCCTGGGTGTAGCCGTAGCCGCCGAGGACCTGCACGGCGTCGGTGGTCACCCGCATCACGGTGTCGGTGCAGAACAGCTTGGCCATCGCCGCCTCCTTGGAGAACGGACGGCCGGCGTCGCGCAGCCGCGCGGCGGACAGGTAGAGCGAGCGGCCGGCCTCGATCTGGGTGGCCATGTCGGCCAGCATGAAGGACAGGCCCTGGAAGTCGGCGATCGGCCGGCCGAACTGGCGGCGGGTGCGCGCGTAGTCCACGGCGAGGTCCAGCGCGGCCTGGGCCACGCCGATCGCGCAGGCGGCGATGCCGAGGCGGCCGGAGTCCAGAGCGGCGAGGGCGATCTGGAAGCCCTGCCCCTCCGTGCCGATCAGCCGCTCGCGGGGCACCCGGGCTCCGTCGAAGTGCAGCTGGGCGGTCGGCGAGGAGCGCATGCCCATCTTGTGCTCCGGCGGGGCCGCCGAGAGGCCGGCCGTGACACCCGGCACCAGCAGGCAGCTGATGCCGCGCGAGCCGGGCTCGCCGGTGCGCACCAGCGCGCTGTAGAAGTCGGCCTGCCCGCCGTGGGTGATCCACGCCTTGGTGCCGCTGACGACGTAGTCGTCGCCGTCCAGGTCGGCCCGGGTGCGCAGCGCGGCGGCGTCCGAGCCGGACTGCGGCTCGGACAGGCAGTAGGCACCGAGCTGCTCGCCGGAGAGCATGCCCGGCAGCCACTCGGCGCGCTGCTCCTCGGTGCCGAAGGTGGCCAGGGCGTGACAGGAGAGGGTGTGCACGCTGACGCCGAGGCCGACCGCCAGCCAGCCGGCCGCCAGCTCCTCCAGCACCTGGAGGTAGACCTCGTACGGCTGGTCGCCGCCGCCGTACTTCTCCTCGTACGGGAGCGAGAGCAGACCCGCCGCGCCGAGGGTGCGGAAGACCTCGCGCGGGAAGCGGCCGGTGGCCTCGTCCTCCGCCGCGCGCGGCAGCAGCTCGCGCTGGACCAGCTCCCGGGTCAGGCCCAGCAGCTCGCGGGCCTCCTCGCTGGGGAGCTGACGGTCCACGGCTTTCACAGGGGAGGTGGTCATGGCGGCTGGTCGCCTCCTCGTTCGGGCACCGGGCCCCGGAGTGGCGGGCCCGACGCGGGTGTGGCTGGTCGGACCGACCGGCACCGGATTGCGGTGAACGGCCGTTCACAAGCGTGGCGATGCGAGTATGCCCGATTCCCGGCGCTGCCGTCACGACCTGCGGGGGATCACTGTCCGTATCGGCACGTGGGCGGCCGTAGGGTGGCCATTGTGGCTGCTTCCGAAATCCTCGAACCCCCGTCCGGAGACCGGTCCGATGTCCGCACCGCGGGTACGGCCGGCGCCGGCGCCGACGGCGCCGCCCGGCGGGCAGGGGGCGCCTGCGGGGAGTGCGCCGCGGAGCTGACCGCGCTCGCGGCCGAGCTGCGCGCCCTCGCGCCGTCCTGCGGGCCGGTGCGGCTGGTCGCGGTGGACGGCCACGCCGGGTCGGGCAAGACCACCTTCACCGGCCGGCTGGCGGCCGCGCTCGGCGGCGCTCCGGTGGTGCACCTGGACGACCTGGCCACCCACGCGGAGCCGTTCGGCTGGACCGGGCGGCTGCGGGAGCAGGTGCTGGAGCCGCTGGCGGCCGGCCGGGACGCCGCGTACGAGGTGTACGACTGGACGCTGCGCCGCTTCGCCTCGACGGCGGCGCTGCCGAGCGCGCCGGTGGTCCTGGTGGAGGGGGTCGGCGCCGGACGGCGCGCGGTGCGGCCGTGGCTCGCCCGGGTGGTCTGGATGGAGCTGGCGGCCGAGGACGCCCGGCGGCGCGGCAAGGAGCGGGACGGCCCGGCGCTGGCGGAGTTCTGGGCGGGCTGGGCGCGGGCCGAAACGGCGCATTTCGCCGCCGACCCGAGCCGCCCGTACGCCGCGACGCGGGTCGACGGAGTGACCGGGCGGATCACGCCGAGCACCGTCGGTGAACCTTCAACAAGCCCTTGACCTGCGGTATCGCCAGGAATTAGGTTTCGGGTGTTGCCGCATCCACGGATCGCGCAACACCTCGACTCGGCATCCCCGGCTTGTTCCCCCGTGAGCCGGGGATGCCGTCCCCCCATCGCGCGCCCTGTGCGCCGCCCGCACGCGCCGGTGCGCCCTCCGGGCCCCCACGGCCCCGGCGGAAGCCCAACGCCCGCGCCCTCGATCGCATTTGACCCGGCGCGGCACCCTTCCGGATCAGCCCCGCGCCGGTACGATTTCCGGGAGGCGCATATGCGTCCCGGGGGCGTTCGACCACCGGCCGGCTCCGCGCACGACGACTCCGACGCCGGCCGAGCCCCGAGGCACACCGCGGGGGGCGTGAGTGACGACGGTGGACAGTTCCGACAGCAACAACGCGGGCGGCCCGGCCCCGAACCGGCTCGCCGACCGCGCCTGGCTGCGCGCGATGGACGCCTACACCGCGGGAGCGTACGCCCGCGCGGAGGAGGAGTTCCGCACGGCCGTCCGGCTGGACCCGGGGATGGCCGACGCCTGGCTCGGCCTGCACGCGCTGCGCAGCGACACCTCCGGCGCCCTGCTGGCGATGTACCGGAACCAGAAACGTTTCGGCGAGCAGCGCCGCCGCCACAGCCGGCCGCTCAGCTCCTGGTACTGGCTGGGCTGGTGGGTCCAGCCGGTGTTGGAGGACTCCCGCGACCTCGCCCTGGCCCACGCCTCGCACTGGCTGGACGGCCGCCACCTCTCCGAGCTGGACCAGGCGCTGGAGCAGTGCCCGTCCCCCGCCGAGGACCCGTCGGCCCGCTTCCTGCACGCCTGCCGGTCCTACCTGCTGAAGGACTGGGAGCAGCTGATCCGCGACACCGACCGGCTGCTGGACGACCCGCTGCTCGGCATCGAGGCCGGGCTGTTCGCCGGCATGGCCCGGGTCCGGCTGGACATGTGCGCGCAGGCGCAGGCGCCGCTGGCGGCCTCGCTCGCCCGCTGCCGCTCCGAGCAGCCTCAGCGCAAGGAGCTGCGGTACTGGCTGGCCCGCGCGTACGAGGGGGCCGGGCGCAGCGCCGCCGCGTTACCGCTCTACCGGGCGGTGCACCGGGCCGACCCCGCGTTCATGGACACCGCCACCCGGCTCGCGGCGATCGCGGCCGAGGACGGCCTCGGGGACGCGCTGCTGGACGCCATGGGTGCGGCCGGGCGCGAGGCGGGTACGGCGGCCGGCGACATCGGGTTCGACACCGACGGGCCGGGCTCCGTGGCCGACCTGGACGCGGTGGGGGCCGGGGGCCAGGACGCCGCCGGGTTCGAGCCCGGGGCCTTCGCCGGCGGGGCCGGCCCGGCCGAGACCTCCCCGGCCGGGAGCTACTCCCCCGAGGCCTACCCTGCCGAGGCCTACTCCGGCGGGCAGCCGCCGTCCGGGCCCCTCCCGGCCGAGCAGGACGCCGGCGGCACCGATCCGGCGCCCAGACCCGGCACGCCCGAAGCGGCCGGAGCGGCGGGCACCCCGCTGCCGCCGGGCCGGACCGCGCCCGCCGGCGAGCGCTCGGGCCCGGCCGTCCCGCCGCTCGCCCCCGCGGCCGCGGGCGGCGCCGGACCGGCCCGCGGCGAGGCGCTCCCCCGGACGGCGGGCACCTTCGCCCCGGCCGGCCGGGCCGGCAGCGAGCAGGAGCTGGACGCCGCCCTGGCCGAGCTCTCCCGGATGGTCGGCCTGGAGCCGGTCAAGCGGCAGGTCCGGGCGCTCTCCGCCCAGCTGCGGATGTCCCGGCTGCGGGCCGCACAGGGCCTGCCGGTCCAGCCGCCCAAGCGGCACTTCGTCTTCTCCGGCCCCTCCGGCACCGGCAAGACCACCGTCGCGCGCATCCTCGGCCGGGTCTTCCACGCTCTCGGCCTGCTCTCCGGGGATCATCTGGTCGAGGCCCAACGAGCAGACCTGGTGGGTGAGTTCCTCGGCCAGACGGCGGTCAAGGCGAACGAGCTGATCGACTCCGCGCTGGACGGCGTGCTCTTCATCGACGAGGCCTACAGCCTCTCCAACTCCGGCTACAGCAAGGGCGACGCGTACGGCGACGAGGCGCTGCAGGTGCTGCTGAAGCGGGCCGAGGACAACCGCGACCGGCTGGTGGTGATCCTGGCCGGCTACCCGGAGGGGATGAACCGGCTGCTCGCCACCAACCCCGGCCTCAACTCCCGCTTCACCACCCGGGTGGACTTCCCCAGCTACCGCCCCGGCGAGCTGACCGCGATCGGCGCGACGCTGGCCGACCGGGACGGCGACGGCTGGGACGAGGACGCCGCCGAGGAGCTGGCCAGCATCTGCACCCACGTGGTCCGCGAGGGCTGGATCGACGAGCTCGGCAACGGCCGCTTCATCCGCACCCTGTACGAGAAGTCCTGCGCCTACCGGGACCTGCGGCTCACCCTGCTGCGCGAACCGCCCGGCCGCGAGGACCTGGCCACCCTGCGGCTGCCGGACCTCGTCCAGGCCTACGGCGAGCTGATCGACGGCCGGGGCTGATCCGCCGTACCCCGGCCGCCGTCGGTGGTGCCCGGCGGGACCTCCGCCGGGCACCACCCTCAGAGCAGCTTCGCCTCACGCTCCGGGTCCAGGCCGACCGCGGGCCGGTCCGGGCGCTGCGGGGCCGTGCCGCCGATGGCCTGCAGCCAGGCCCAGGTGTCGGCGACCGTCTCCGCGACCGGGCGGCAGCGCAGCCCCGCCGCCAGCGCCCGGCTGACGTCGGCGCCGTACATGACGTCGACGAGCTCGCCCGGCGGGAGCCAGAACGGCAGCTCCAACCAGGGCTCGACGCCGGCTGCGAGCACGGTCTCCGGGTCCTTCCAGCGGAGCTCGGCGTCGGCGCCGGAGACCCGGACGCACTCCTCCAGCAGCTCGGCCATGGTGGCGTGCCCGGGCGGGCTCACCAGGTCGTAGGGCCCGGACCGGCCCGCTTCGAGCGCGTCCAGGGTCCAGGACGCGAGGTCGCGGACGTCGACGAACTGCAGCGCGAGGTCGCGCGGCCCCGGGGCGAGCACCGGACCGCCGCGGGCGACCCGGTTGAGCCACCAGGGCAGCCGGCCGATGTTCTCGTACGGGCCGATGATCAGCCCGGCCCGCACCAGCAGCGCGCGCTCCCCGAACGCGTCCAGCACCGCCAGCTCGCCGCCGCGCTTGGACTCCGCGTACGGCACCTCGCCGTCGTCGGGCGAGCCCTCCACCAGCGGGGCGTCCTCGGCCTCGGCGGCCCCCTCCGGCACCGGGAAGGCGTAGACCGACCGGCTGGACACGTACCCGTAGTGGCCGACCCGGTCGGCCAGCAGCCGGGCGCTGTCGCGCACCACCGAGGGCGCACCCGCCCAGGTGTCCACCACGGCGTCCCACTCCCCCTCGGCCAGCGCGGCCAGGCCGCCCTCGGCCGTGCGGTCCCCATGCAGGGCGCGCACGCCCTCCGGCGGCGCGTGCGTCCCCCGGTGGAAGACCGTCACCTCCCATCCCCGTGCCAGTGCGTCCTCAGTGAGGGCACGCCCGACGAACTCCGTTCCACCCAGCAGCAGAAGCTTCATGCCGACCACCCTGCACGCGGGGTGGTCGGCATGGGAACGGCTGCATGCTCAGAGCAGAATCGCCCAGGGCGAAAGGCGGCGGGCGGACCGGGCGGGCCAACCGGCCGGCGGGCGGACGGCCGGGACCGGAACGCCGGTCAGGCCACCGTGCGGTGGTCCGGGTCGTGCATCTCGCCGACCAGCTCCTCCAGCACGTCCTCCAGCATCGCCACGCCGAGGGTCCGCCCGTCCTGGTCGAGCACCGCCGCCAGGTGGCAGGTGGCCCGGCGCATCGCGCCGAGCGCGTCGTCCAGCGGGAGCGACCCGCGCAGCACGGTGATCGGCCGCCAGAGGCGGGCCGGGACCGGGGCCGACCGGTCCTCGACGTCCAGGACGTCCTTGAGGTGCACGTACCCCAGGTAGCCGTGGCCGGCCGGGTCGCCGTCGGTGACCGGGAAGCGCGAGAAACCGGTGCGCAGCGCCAGCTCCTCGACCTGCGCCGCGGTGACCTTGGTGTCCACCGTGACCAGCTGCTCGGGCTTGAGCAGCACGTCGGTGAGCGGGCGGCGGCCCAGCTCCAGGGCGTCCTCCAGGCGCTCCTGGCGGTCCTCGTCGAGCAGTCCGGCATCCCGGGAGTCGAGCAGCAGGTACATCAGCTGCTCGGTGGTGAAGACCGACTCGACCTCGTCCTTGGCGTCGACCCGGAACAGCTTGAGGACGCCGTTGGCGAAGGCGTTCAGGAGACGGATGACCGGCGCGAGCCACCGGGCGAGCCGGTCCAGCGGCGGACCGAGCCACAGCGCGGCCTTCTCCGGTCCGGCCATCGCCATGTTCTTCGGCACCATCTCGCCCATCACCATGTGCAGGAAGACCACCACCGCCAGCGAGATGCCGTAGGAGAGCGGGTGCATCAGGCCGGACGGGACGCCGATCGCGTGGAACGGCCCCTCCAGCAGGTGGGCGATGGTCGGCTCGGCGAGGGCACCGAGGCCCAGCGAGCAGACGGTGATGCCGAGCTGGGCGGCGGCGAGCATCGCGGAGACGTTGGAGAGCGCGTGCAGCACGGTGCGGGCACGCCGGTTGCCGGCCTCGGCCAGCGGTTCGATCTGGCTGCGGCGGACCGAGACGACGGCGAACTCGGCGCCGACGAAGAAGGCGTTGCCGAGCAGCAGCACGATGGCGACGGCCAGTTGGAGCGCGGTCATCGGGTGCCGTCCTCGTCCTCGCCGGTGCGGTGCTCCTCGCCGGTGCGCTCGACCCGAACGCGGCTGGTGCGGTGGCGGTCGACCGCCTCGACGGTGAAGCGCCAGCCGGGCAGCTCGGCCCGCTCGCCGGGCGCGGGCAGCTTGCCGAGCAGGTCGGCGACCAGGCCGGCCAGCGTCTCGTACGGCCCGTCGGGGGCGCGCAGGCCGATGCCCTCCAGCTGGTCGATCCGGGCCCGGCCGTCGGCCGCCCAGACGGGCCGCCCGTCGACCGGGGGCAGCGGGACCAGGTCCGGGGTGTCGGCGGGGTCGTGCTCGTCCTGCACCGCGCCGACGATCTCCTCGACGATGTCCTCGACGGTGACGACGCCGGCGGTGCCGCCGTACTCGTCGACCACGATGGCCATCGGCTGGAGCCGGCGCAGCTGGTCGAGCAGTCGCTCGGCCGGGAGCGTCTCGGGCACCAGCAGCGGCGGCACGGCGAGGTCGACGACCCGCACCGAGAGGCGGTCGGCGGGCGGCACGGCGAGGGCGTCCTTGAGCGTGACGGTGCCGGTGACCTCGTCCAGGCTGTCGGCGTAGACCGGGAAGCGGGAGAGGCCGGTGGCCCGGGTCAGGTTGACCACGTCGGCGGCGCTGGCGTCGCGCTGGAGGGCGGCGACGTCGACCCGCGGGGTCATCACGGACTCCGCGGTGAGCTCGCTCAGGCCGAGGGTGCGCACGAACAGCGTGGCCGACTCCTCGTCTATCGCGCCGGCCCGGGCCGAGTGCCGGGCCAGCGAGACCAGCTCGGCCGGGGTGCGGGCGTGACCCAGCTCCTCCTGCGGCTCGATGCCGAAAGCGCGCACGGTGCGGTCGGCCGAGCCGTTCAGGAAGCTGATCAGCGGGCGGCAGACGTAGGAGAAGGCCATGTGCGGGGCGGCCACCGAGCGGGCCACCTGGAGCGGCCGGGAGATCGCCCAGTTCTTGGGGACCAGCTCGCCGATCACCATCTGCACGACGGTGGCCATCACCATGCCGACGATCACCGCGGCACCGCGGGCGGCGCCGTCGGAGAGGCCGATCCCGGTGAAGACCGGGCTCAGGATGACGGAGAGCGCCGGCTCGGCGAGCATGCCGACCACCAGCGAGGTGACGGTGATGCCGAGCTGGGCGCCGGAGAGCTCGAAGGAGAGGTGCCGCAGGGCCCTGGAGACCCGGGCGGACTTGGCATCGCCGGCCGCGGCGGCACGCTCGACGGCCCCGCGCTCGACGGTCACGAAGGCGAACTCGGCGGCCACGAAGAGGCCGTTGGCGAGGATGAGCAGGAAGGCCGCGAACAACAGCAGCCAGGCGGTGATCACAGTGCCGCCTGCCTTCCGGTGGCCGGAAGTGGGGCGGCGTAGGTACTACCGGACGGATCGTCCATGGACGGGGGGAGTCACTCCTCAGGTCGTTCTCGGGCAGGGCGCAGCCCGGGTGGGCGCCTTTGCCCTGCTTTTACCAGCGTAGACGATACCCGTACGGCCGTCGGCCCCGTGTTCGGACCCACCGGGGCGGGCCACCGACGGGGGCCCGGCGACCGGGACTCGGCGACCGGGATCCAGCGGCTCAGCGGCTCAGCAGCGCGGAGGTTCGGCGGCTCAGCAGCGCGGAGGTTCGGAGGTTCGGCGGCTCAGCGGCCGCGGCCGTCGACCAGGTCGCGCAGCGCCCGGGCGTCCGCGATCGCCTGGGCCTTGCCGACACCGGACTGGATGCCCACGGCCGCGAGCGAGGTGCCGTCGGCGAGGTCGAGGGTCGCCCACGGGTCGCCCTGGCGGAAGTTGACCCGGACGATCTCGGCCCAGTCCAGCCGGCGACTGCGGACGAAGTTCACCACGGTGACGCCCTCGGCGTCGGCGCTCACCCGCGGGCGGGCCAGCATCACGCCGGCGGCCGCGAACAGCAGCCCGCTGAGCACCATCATGATCCGGTCGTTGAGCTGCCAGTTCGCCGGGAGCGCCACGGCGATCACCGCGAACATCACCACCAGCAGGCCGCAGACCGGCAGCAGCACGGCACGGGTGCGGCGCGGGGCCCAGGTGACGGGGAGCTCGGCGGGGGTGGTCACGTGGGTTCTCCGGGGTCGTTCAGGGGGAAGGGGCGGGGCGCCGGAGTCGGCGGCCCCGCCCCATTGAACCGGTGCTTACCTCCCGGCCGGCGCCCGCCCCTCCGGGACCGGCGGGCGGCCCCGGAGGGTCGGCGGGCGCGGCGGGAGGGTCGGCGGGCGCGGCGGAAGGATCTGCGGCGGAAGGGATCAGAGGCGGCAGGCGTGGATGTTGGTGACCAGGATGGCCCGGGCCCCGATGCCCCACAGGTCGTCCATGATCCGCTGGGCCTCCTTGCGGAGCACCATCGAGCGGACCGCCACCCAGCCCTCGGTGTGCAGCGGCGAGACGGTCGGCGACTCCAGACCGGGGGTCAGCGCGACGGCGGCGCCGACGTTCTCGGCCCGGATGTCGTAGTCCATCAGCACGTAGCGGCGGGCCACCAGGACGCCCTGCAGGCGGCGCAGGAACTGGTCGACGGCCGGGTCCTCCCCCGCGCCCTTGGGCCGGATCACCACGGCGTCGGAGACCAGGATCGGCTCGCCGAACACCTCCAGGCCGGCGTTGCGCAGGCTGGTGCCGGTCTCGACCACGTCGGCGATCACGTCGGCGACGCCGAGCTGCACCGCGGTCTCCACCGCGCCGTCCAGCTTGGTGACGGTGGCCTTCACGCCGTGGTCGGCGAGGTGCTGCTCGACCAGGCCGGTGTAGGAGGTGGCGATCCGCAGCCCCTCCAGGCCCTGCACGTCCTTGACGTCCACGCCCTCCGGGCGGGCGAACCGGAAGGTGGAGCCGCCGAAGCCGAGGGCCAGCACCTCCTCGGCGTTGGAGTGCGAGTCCAGCAGCAGGTCGCGGCCGGTGATGCCGACGTCCAGCCGGCCGGAGCCGACGTAGACCGCGATGTCCCGCGGGCGCAGGAAGAAGAACTCGACCTGGTTGTCCGGGTCGACGAGGACGAGCTCCTTGGGGTCCTTGCGCTGGCGGTAGCCGGCCTCATGGAGCATCTCCGCCGCAGGACCCGAGAGCGAACCCTTGTTGGGAACGGCGATGCGCAGCATGGAGGTCAGTTCCTTACCTGGTTGGGGGGTGGTGTGCACGTGCCCTGGACGTGGTGCAGGGAGCCGGGTGCTAGAGGTACTTGTAGACGTCGTCGAGCGTCAGCCCGCGGGCGACCATCATCACCTGAAGGTGGTAGAGGAGCTGGGAGATCTCCTCGGCGGTCTGCTCGTCCGACTGGAACTCGGCGGCCATCCAGACCTCGGCGGCCTCCTCGACGACCTTCTTGCCGATCGCATGGACGCCCTGCTGGACGAGCTGCGCGGTACGGGAGGACGAGGGGTCGCCGGTGGCGGCCTTCTGCTGGAGCTCGGTGAAGAGCTCCTCGAATGTCTTCGAAGCCATGATGGACTCACCTTACGGCGTGCGGGCTGACAGGCGGTAAACGATTCCGGACCGTGGACAGTCCGGTGGACGTCCACGGTCCGGGAGGCGTTCCGGGCCCGTGCGGGGCGGGTCGGTCAGAGCGCGCGGAGCACGGCGGCGGTGGCGACGGCCGCCGTCACCGCCTCGTGGCCCTTGTCCTCGGCGGAGCCCGGCAGGCCCGCGCGGTCCAGCGCCTGCTGCTCGTTGTCGCAGGTCAGGACGCCGAAGCCGACCGGGACGCCGGTGTCGACGCTGACCTGGGTGAGGCCGGACGTGGCGGCCTGGCAGACGTAGTCGAAGTGCGGGGTGCCGCCGCGGATGACCACGCCGAGGGCGATCACCGCGTCGTAGCCACGCTCGGCGAGCCGCTTGGCGGCGACCGGCAGCTCGAAGGTGCCGGGCACCCGCAGCACGGTCGGCTCGGCGATGCCGAGCTCCTTGAGCGCGCGGTGGGCGCCGTCGAGCAGGCCGTTCATCACCTGCTCGTGCCACTGCGCGGCGATCACGGCGACCTTGAGGTCGGCGGCGTTGTCGATGGTCAGCTCGGGGGCTCCGTGGCCGCTCATCTGCTGTTCCCTTCAGTGCTGCGGTGCGTGGAATCGTGCGTGGGGAGGGTGGGCTCCGTCCGGCGGGACGGGCCGGGCGTCAGGGTCCTGGCGTCAGGGTCCTGGTGTCCCGGGTCCTGGCGTCAGGCTCCGGGCGTCAGGCTCCGGGCCTCAGGAGTCGAGGCCGGGAAGGTCGTGGCCCATCCGGTCGCGCTTGGTGCGCAGGTAGCGCAGGTTGTGCTCGCCGGCCGGGGGCTGTACCGCCTCGCGGCCCTTGACCTTCAGGCCGTGCTCGGTGAGCGCGGCGAGCTTCTCCGGGTTGTTGGTGAGCAGGGTCAGCGAGCGGACGCCGAGGTCGCCGAGCATCTGCGCGCCGATGCTGTAGTCGCGGGCGTCGGCGGGCAGGCCGAGGTCCAGGTTGGCGTCGACGGTGTCGCGCCCCTGCTCCTGCAGCTCGTAGGCGCGCAGCTTGTGGGCCAGGCCGATGCCCCGGCCCTCGTGCCCGCGCAGGTAGAGGACGATGCCGCGGCCGGCCTCGGCGACCCGGCGCAGCGAGGCCTCCAGCTGCGGGCCGCAGTCGCAGCGCAGCGAGCCGAACACGTCGCCGGTGAGGCACTCGGAGTGGACCCGGACCAGCACGTCCTCGCCGTCCGGCAGCCTGCCGTCGGCGTCCAGCCCGCCGGCGACCAGGGCGAGGTGCTCGATGCCGTCGATGCTGCCCCGGTAGCCGACCGCGGTGAACTCCCCGTACGCGGTGGGCAGCGCCGTGACGGCGGCCCGGTCCACGTGCAGCTCGGTGCGGCGGCGGTAGGCGATCAGGTCCTCGATCGAGATGATCGCCAGGCCGTGCTCGCGGGCGAAGGCGACCAGCTCGGGCAGCCGGGCCATGGTGCCGTCGTCGTTGACCACCTCGGCGATGGCGCCGGCCGGGGGCAGTCCGGCGAGCCGGGCCAGGTCGACGGCGGCCTCGGTGTGGCCGGGGCGGACCAGCACGCCGCCCTCGACGGAGCGCAGCGGGAAGACGTGGCCGGGGCGGGTGAGGTCGCCCGGCTCGGTGCCGGGCGAGGAGAGCAGCTTGACCGTACGGGCCCGGTCGGCGGCCGAGATGCCGGTGTCGACGCCCTCGCGGGCGTCCACCGAGACGGTGTAGGCGGTGCCCTTGCGGTCCTCGTTGACCTGGGTCATCGGGGGCAGCTTGAGCCGGTCCAGCTCCTCGCCGGTCATCGGGGCGCAGATCACACCGGAGCTGTAGCGGATGGTGAAGGCCATCAGTTCGGGGGTGGCCGCGGAGGCGGCGAAGACGATGTCGCCCTCGTTCTCGCGGTCCTCGTCGTCGACGACGATCACGGCCCGGCCGAGCGCGATGTCGGCGATGGCCCGCTCGACCGGGTCGAGCACGAGGTCTTCTTCGGTGGCGCGGTCGGTGCTCATGCGGAGGCTCCCTGGAGGACGGTGTCCTTCGCCGGGCGGACCGTACGGCCGCGCTGCCACCAGGCACGCAGGCCGAGGAGCACCAGGACGAAGTAGATGCTGTAGGTGAGGCCGGAGAAGACCAGACCGTTGTTGAAGGCGAGCGGGACGCCGACCAGGTCGACCGCGACCCAGGCGAACCAGAACTCCACCCAGCCGCGCGCCTGGGCCACCATGGCGGCCAGCGTGCCGACGAAGATGTAGGCGTCCGGCCAGGCGTCCCAGGACAGCTGCGGGTAGACGGTGAACAGGGTGCCGACCGCCAGGGTGCCCAGCGCGGTGCCGCCGACCAGCACGGCGCGCTCGCGGCCGGTGGCGAACCGGACTTCCACGTCCCCGTCGGAGCGCTTGCCGCGCTGCCACTGGGTCCAGCCCCAGACGGCGGCGAGGATGACGACGATCTGCTTGCCGACGCCGCCGCTCAGGTGGGCGCTCCAGTAGGCGCCCACCAGGACGACGCCGGAGAGGAGTTGGACCGGCCAGGTGAGCCGGGAGCGGCGCCAGCCGAGGGCCAGCGCGGTCAGGCCGAGCAGGTTGCCGATCATGTCGGACCGGTAGACGTCCTGGCCGACCAGGTGGACGGTGCCGTTGAGCCAGTTCACGAGGCGTCCTCAGCGGTCTCGGTGGTCCCGGTGGTCCCGGCGGGGGCGAGCCCGGCGGGCAGGGTGCGCGACTCCAGCAGGCGCTCCACGTACTTGGCGAGGACGTCGACCTCCAGGTTGACGCTCTCGCCGACGGTCTTGGCGCCCAGCGTGGTCAGCGCCAGGGTCGCGGGGATGAGGCTGACGGTGAAGCTGTCCCGGGCGGCCTCGACCACGGTGAGGCTGACGCCGTCCACGGTGATCGAGCCCTTCTCCACCAGGTAGCGGGAGATGCTCGCCGGCAGCGAGAACCGCAGCACCTCCCAGCGGAGGTTCCCGTCGGCGTCGCGCTCACCCGGCTCGCGGCTCAACAGCGAACCGGCGGCGTCGACATGACCCTGCACCAGGTGACCGCCGAGCCTGGCGCCGAGCGCCATCGCCCGCTCCAGGTTGACCCGGGAGCCGGGCTTCAACTCGCCGAGGCTGGACCGGTGCAGCGTCTCGGCCATCACGTCGGCACTGAACTCGCCGGTTTCGGCGGCCAGTTGCTCAGGGGTGTCGACGACGGTCAGGCAGACGCCGTTGACCGCGATGGAGTCGCCGTGGTGCGCGCCCTGACAGACCACCGGGCCACGCAGGCGGATTCGCGAGGAGTCGCCGATCTCCTCGATCGACACGACCTCGCCGAGCTCTTCGATGATGCCGGTGAACACCCGGGTTCTCCTCGCGCTTGGGGCGCGGACTCCGGGGCGGCATGGGAGAGGACACGGACGGGCGCAGCTGCACGGGTGCGCGGCGCAGCCGCCGGCAGGGCCCGTCGCCGGGGTGCCGGAGCCGCCGGAAGAGGACTCTCCCGTCGCACACCTTCCCGAGGTCCACCGGGGGAGCCTCGGGTACTGCTCTTCGTCCGCCGCGCACGCCTCCCATCCGGACTTTAACCGTCGGTCCAGGAATTTCACCTGGTCAACCGGCCGCTGGCTGCGGACGGGTCGCGGACTGTAACCGCCGGTTCGGATTTTCACCGACCCCGGAGTGCGCTGAACGTCACTGCTACTACTGACGTCATTGTGCCATGGCCCGCGCGGGCCGAGGGAGAGGCCTTCGCTGTGGCCTGTTTCACGCGCGGGCCGGGAATGGGTTCGGGTACCCCGGGGGTGCGGTGGTGCACGGGGGTACGACGGTGCACGGGGGTGTGGGTGGTGCACGGGGGGGGTCAGGGTTCCAGCAGGGTCACCTCCGTTCGGTGGCGGCGCTGCTGTTCGGCGTCCCAGTCCCCGGTGCAGTAGACGGAGATGCGGGCGACCGCGCCGCCCCGGACGTCGGCGCGCAGCAGTTCCCGGCAGTACCAGCGCTGCCCGCCCTGCTCCCAGCTCTCCTCGACCTCCAGGAGGAATCCGGTGCCGGTGCGGTCCAGCCGGTGGCGCGGGACGGCGCCGGGCACCGGGTGCCCGCCCCGCCGCAGGGCGACCAGGCCGGGGACGCCGCGCGCCTGGAGCCGCCACTGCGGGACGGTGAGGTCGCAGAACACGTCGGGGTGGAAGAGGCCGTCGGGCGGGGTGCCGGTCTCCAGGAAGGCGATCAGGAGCGCGGCGAGGCGCTCGATGGGGTCGGTGGCCTGGGTGGCCTCGGTGGCGCTGACGGCCCGGACGGGGTTCGCGGCTGCGGGGGCGGTGGTGGTCATGGTGTGCGCTCCGGTGGGTGCGGCCGGCCTCAGGCGGTGGGGGCTTCGGCGGCCTTGGCGGCTTCGAGGTTGCGGCCGACCACCGCCGACGTCTGCTCCAGCGCCTCGGTCGGGCTGAACTCGATCAGCTCCGTTCCGGCGAAGATCAGCGGCAGGTGGCCGGGCGCGCCGTAGTAGGCGTCGCCGGCCCGGAAGACCTCGTCGTGGTCGGCGTACCGGAACACCACCCGGCCGGTCACCACGACGCCCCAGTGCGGGCTCTGGCAGCGGTCCTGCGGGAGCCCGGCGAAGAACGGGGCCGGGTCCATGTCGGCCTTGTGGGTCTCGAATCCGACGGTGTAGCCGCCGAGTTCGGCGTAGCGGCCCTCGATCACCGGCTCGTCCAGCGTGAGCGCGGCCTCGGCCTTGGAGATGCGGGGCATGGTGTCCTCCTCGGTGCGGTCCTGCTTCTCTGCTCAGGGGGCGTGAGGAACGGCCGCACGATGTGAGCCGCGGCGGCACGCGGCCGGGGTGCGGGCCGTACGACGGGGAGGCCGCCCGGTCAGAGCCGCCAGTGGACGGGCTGCTCCGGCTCGTAGACGCAGAGCGTGCCGGTGCGGACGGCGTTGGCCAGGTGGCGGCCGAGCGGCGGGTGGGCGCGTGAGATCCGGTCGATGGCGGCGCGGATCCGGGCGGTGACGGCCGTGCGCGCCCGTTCGGCGGCCGAGCCGGTCCGGCGCGGGCGGCCGCCCAGGCCGTACGCGGCGGAGAGCTGGCCGACCAGCGCGTCCCGCTCGACGGCGATCCGGGCCGAGCGCTCGGCGTCCCCGGCGGCGTCGGCCTCGGCGGACTCCTCGTCCAGCTCGTGGAGTCGGCGGCGGTAGGCGGCCCGGGCGGTGGCGTCGATCAACTCGCCGGTGTCTGCGGGCCGGTGGAGCTCGGCGCCGGCCTCCGCCGCCCCCTGCCTGGCCGCCGACGGCGCCGGCGGCGGTGCCGACGCCGGTGCCGACGCGGCGGCCAGGTCGAGCGCGGGGACCGGCGTGCCGGGGCGGGACAGCAGCGCGGCGAGATCCCGCAGTCCCTTGCTGTCGGCCAGCCGGACCTCCTCCCCCGCGTACCGGAGCTGCCAGAGCTCGCCCTGCCGGCGGAAGACCTGGCCGTCCGGGGCGGCGGCCTCCGGTCCGGCCTCCCCGGCCGGGGCCGGGGGCCAGGGACCGAGCGGCGCCAGGGCGGCGGCCTCGTGCGCGATCCGCTCGGCGAGGCGTGGCGCACCGAGCGCGCGGGCGGTCGCGAGGGCCGCGGTGAAGTGCTCGCGCGCGACGGCGGACCGGCCGAGGACACCGGCGAGGAGCCCGAGGTGGCGGTGGACCGGGCCGCGGACGGCGGCCCCGATGCCCTCCACCACCAGCAGCCCGCGATGGGGGTGCAGCTCGTCGTAGAGGCGGCCGGCGAGGGCGCACAGCTCGGCGTCCTCGTCGCTCTCCGGGCCGGTGTGGCCGGTGGGGCCGGTGGGGCCGGTGCGGTCCTCGGGGCCGGTGGGGCCGGTGCGATCCTCGGGGCCGGTGGGCCGGACGAGGGCCAGCGCCTCGGCCGCCTGGGCCAGCATCGGCAGCCACTCGCTGTCCACCGGGGCGGATTCCAACAGCGGTGCGGCGGCGGCGAGTCGGCGCCGGGCCTCGGCCCGGTGGCCGAACTGGGCGGCCACCAGCGCGACCGCCACCCGGGGCCAGACCCCCGGCAGTGAGTCCAGCGGCGGCATCCCGCCGAGCATCCGGGCCAGCTCCTCGGTCCGGCCCGTCTCGGCGTACAGGCACCACCGCTGGGTGGCGGCGAGCAGTGCGGCGTTGGGGCTGTCCGCCCGCCGCCCGAGCTCCTCGGTCTCCGCCAGCGCGGCCGGACAGTCCTCGTACCGGCCTTCCAGCAGGGCGCGCATGCCGCGCCAGAGCGGCACGTACCAGGCGTAGAACGGCCGGCCCAGTGCCCGTGACACCGCCTCGTACGCCTGGCTCTCGGCGTCGGCCGCAGCCAGCTCCCCGCCCTCCAGGAGAGCGACCAACCGCAGGCGGCGGCCGAGGAGTTCGAGCTCCCGGTCGGGTTCGGGCAGGCCGCGCGCGAGGTCGACGATCTCGCCCGCCCAGGCCCGGCGCCCGGTGCGGTGCGCCGGGCCGGAGCGTGCGTCGCAGAGCGCCGAGAGCGCGTACGCCAGCACGGCGGAGTCACCGCTCGCCCGGGCCGTCCGGACGGCCTCCTCGGCGAGCGCCAGCCGGTCGCGGTCCGGCTCGACCAGCGCGCCGGCGACGGAGAGCCGGGCGGTGACGGCAGCGAGCAGTGCGGCGGCGCCGTCCACGGACCCGGCGGACGGCTGCGCCCCCGGCAGCGGGGCGGGGCGGGCGAGCAGCCTGGTCCGCGCCTCGGCGAGCAGGTCGATCTGCGGGCGGTCGAGCAGTTCCACCTCGAAGCCCACCGGGCCGGAGCCGAGGCCGAGCGCGGCCCGGGCCAGCAGGTCCGGGCGGTCGGCGCGGCGGGCGGGGCCGGCGGCGGCGAGGAGGTCCACCCGGCCCTCCTCCCGGCGGCCCGCACCGAGCCGGGCGGTGCCGAGGCCGACCAGGAGGGAGGCCTGCCGGGCCTCGTCGCCACCGGCCGCGGCGAGGGCGGTCAGGGCGCGCCCGTACCACTGGGCGGCGTCCTCGAAGGCGAGCAGCCGGGCCGACCGGTCCGCCGCCCGGCCGGCGAACTCGGCGGCGGCAGCGGCGTGTTCGGGTCCGGCCAGCAGCAGGTGGCGGGCGGCGCCGGCCGGTCCGGTGTCGCGGCCGCGGTCGGCGAGCCCGGCCAGGACGGTGCCCGCCCGCGCGTGCAGCGCGGCGCGGTCGGCGGGGGCGAGACCGTCCAGGACGGCCTCCCGCATCAGCTCGTGGCGGAACTCGCCCTCCCCCGGCTCGACCAGCGCCAGCAGCCCCTCGTCGGCCGCCGCGGCGAGCACCGCCCGCAGGTCGGACAGCGGCACACTGGCCAGCCGGGCGAGCACGTCGAGGGCGAAGCGGCTGCCCAGCACGGAGGCCGCGCCGAGCACCCGGGCGCACTCCCCCGGCAGCCGCGCCAGCCGCGCCGCGACGGCCGCCCGGACGGTGGCCGGCAGCGGGCCCGGCCGGTCGGCGCCACCGTGGCGCAGGAGTTCGGTGACGAAGAAGGCGTCACCACCGGTGCGCTCCAGCAGCTCCCGGGCCTCCGCCGGTCCGCTGCGCGTCCCTCCGGCGGCGGCCAGCAGCGTCCGCACCTCCGGCTCGCCGAGCGGGCCGACCGGCAGGCTCCGCCCGGCCCGGAGCAGCGCGGCCCGCTCCGCCGTGCGCCCCTGCCAGGCGGCGTCGTCGTCGCGGGCGGTGACCAGCAGCAGGGCGGGCGCGGTGCGCAGCGCGGCGGCGAGTTCGGTCAGCAGCCGGAGGGTGGAGGCGTCGGCCTCGTGGACGTCGTCCAGGACGAGCAGCAGCGGGCCGGTCCCGGCGGCGGTGCGCAGGAAGACGGCGAGGTCGCGGCCGAGGCGCCGGCGGGCGGCCTCCGGGTCGCGGGTGCGCGGCTCGCCCCGGGCCGGGGTGCCGGCCGGTTCGGTCCCGGCCGCGACGAGGGCGCGCAGCCCGGGTGAGGCCCGGACCAGCCGCGCGCAGCCGGTGTCGGCGGCGGCCAGCTCGTGCACGGCCTGCGCCCACGGCCCCAGCGCGTCGTCGGCGCCGGACCGGCCGCCCGCCTGCGGCGGACACCAGAACCAGAGTGTCCGGAAGCCCTCGACGCGGCGGACGGCCTCCTCCGCCACCCGCGTCTTTCCCGCGCCGGCCGCGCCGGTGAGGACGGTCAGGCCGCCCCGGCCGGCCCGGGCGTCGGCGAGCGCAGCGGCCAGCTCGGCCAGCAGGTCGGCGCGGCCGACGAAGGGAAGCACGGGCATCGGACCCTCCTCTCAGCCGCGCGGACACCCGGGACCGCCCCCGCTCCGAGCGTAGGTCGCCGGACCGGGCCGCCGCCCGGCGGTGACGGCCGGCGCGGGTAGCGCGGGACGGGCGCGCGGGTGGCGGCCCGCTCCCGGTGGCGGGCCGGGGTGCGGCGGGCGCAGGCTGGTGAGAGGCGGTCGGCAACCGCCGGCCCGGACCCAGGAGGTGCGAGGGCGATGGCGAAGTTCATGGACGTCCACCACGGCATGACCGGGATCACCGAGGAGCAGCTGCGGATGGCCCACCAGGCCGATCTCGCCATCGAGGGCGACGAGAGCGTGCACTTCGAGCAGGCCTGGGCCGACCCCTCCTCGGGCACCGTCTACTGCCTCTCCGAGGCACCGTCCAAGGAGGCCGTGCAGCGCATCCACGAGCGCTCCGGCCACCCGGCGGACGAGATCCACCCGGTGCCGCTGATCGTCTGACGGCTGTCGGCCCGAGACCCCGGCCGGACCAGGACGCTGTCCGGCCTGAGCCTCGTGCCGGCTCAGGCCGGCCGGGCGGTCGCCACCGGCATGAAGTGGGAGACCTCGGGCGGGTGCGCGAGGTAGCGCAACTCGCCCTCCGACCAGACCGGCCGGATCCGCCACATCGGCCCGGCGTACCCGCGCAGGGCCTCCTCGTCGCGCCACCGGCTCACCACCAGCACCCGGTGGCCGTCCTCGGAGACCGAGCGCAGCAGCTCGCCGCCCAGGCAGCCGTCCGTCTCCCCGAGTTGCGGGATGACCTGCGAGAGCAGCACGCTGCAGAACTCTTCGACGCGCCCTGCCATGACCTGACCGGCCCAGATCCTGACGATCACGGCGACCACCTCCCACGGGTGCCCTTGGCCCCATTATCGGCGTAAAGCCGCTGGTGGGGATGGGCGACCGGGGTTTTCGCGAACGGCGATCGGGGCCCGGCACGAGCTCCGTCTTCAAGGACTGTGAACATCCGGGGTCGCGCTGGTCGAGGTGCCTGCACGAGTACAGGACGGTGAGGTCCGGCACCGTGCGATGGTGCCGGACCTGTCGGCCGCCAAGGCCTGCTCCGGACGGTCCGCACCAGGACGCCCCTCCGGGTCCGCGACGGTGTGCCGCGCCCTCGGGGCCTTCCGCGACAGGCCTCAGCGCTGCTGGCGGATGGGACGGTCAGACCCGGGACGCTCCGAGGAATCGCAGCACGGCCAGGACGCGGCGGTGGTCCGCGTCGACCACGGGCAGGTCAAGCTTGGCGAAGATGTTGTTGATGTGCTTCGCCACGGCGCTCTCGCTGACCACCAGCGCCTGCGCGATGCCGGCATTGGAGCGCCCCTCGGCCATCAGACCGAGCACCTCCCGTTCGCGGGGGGTCAGCCGCGCGAGCGGGTCACTGTCGCGCCGCAGCAGCAACTGGGCGACGACCTGCGGGTCCAGGGCCGTGCCCCCGTCCGCCACTCGCCGGACCGCCGCCACGAAGTCGGCGACATCGGCAACCCGCTGCTTGAGCAGGTAGCCCACACCGCTGGTGTTCGCAGACAGCAGGTCAGCCGCGTACCGCTCCTCCACGTACTGCGAAAGCAGCACCACCGCCGTCCCCGGCCAGCGCCGGCGGATCTCCACCGCCGCTCGCACCCCCTCGTCGGTGAAGTCCGGCGGCATCCGGACGTCGATCAGGGCGAGTTCGGGCCGGTGCTCCGCCACCGCCGCCAACAGCCCTTCCGCATCGCCGACTTCGGCGGAGACCTGGAACCCGCCCATCTCCAGCACCTTGATCAGGCCGACCCGCAACAGCACCGAGTCCTCGGCGATCACCGCACGCACGGCAGCTCCGCGGTGATGGTGGTGGGTCCCCCAACGGGGCTGCTGACGTGGAAGGTCCCGTCGAGGGAGCCGACCCGCTTGGCCAGCCCGGTCAGCCCCGTGCCGGCGGCGGCGTCGGCGCCGCCCAGCCCGTCGTCGGTAACGCGCACTCGTAGCACCTCGCCGACCCGACGGACAATGACCTCTGCCCGCATCGCGTCGGCGTGCTTCGTCGCATTGGTCAGCGCCTCCGAGATCACGAAGTACGCGACCGACTCCACGCTGGGCGCCACCCGCTCCTCCAGATTGACCCGCAGCCGCACCGGCAGGGGCGTGCGGGCAGCCAGCCCGGACAACGCCGCGTCCAGACCTCGGTCTTCGAGCACGGCCGGGTGCAGCCCCCGCACCAGGTCATTGAGTTCGGCGATCGCCTCCTTCGCCGCCAGGTGCGCTCTCCCGATCACCTCGCGGGCATCACTCGACAGGTCCGGGCGGGTGGCCATGGCCAGACCCAGGTTGACCGCGAGAGACACCAACCGCTGCTGGGTGCCGTCGTGCAGGTCGCGCTCGATCCGGCGGCGCTCCGCGTCGACGGCCTCGATCAAGTCGGTCCGGCTCACGGCCAGCTGATCGACCCGCTCCTGGAGCCGCTGCGCCCGGCTGGGCCCGAGCAGGCCCAACGCCAGCCGCGCCTCGGCCCGGGCTATTGCCCGCGCGGTCCAGGGCAGGGCGCACAGGAGGAGGAGTCCAGCGGCTGTGTAAGCCGGCAGTTGGGTCAGGTAGCCGAACCGGTCCTGGCGGATTCCGGTCGGCAGCGCCCATGACCAGGCGTAGGCGGTGACGCCCGCCAGGCACGCCGCTGCCACCGCGAGCACCAGCAGCTCCAGCAGCGCGAGCAGCGGGCCCAGCAGGAGGTGGTAGCCGATCTTGCGCCAAGGCCGCGTCGCCGCGAGCCGCCGGGCGGTCGAGGCCCACGTCCGTTGTTCCGGCGCGGTGGGGGTGAGCCGGGGGACGTCCACACCGATGAGCACCCGGTAGCGAGCCCGCTGAACGGCCGTCAGCACCGGGGTGCCGAGCAGGACCAGGGCGGCCGACATGGAAACCGTGAGGAGCCAGTTCCCCGTCCTGGCGGTAGTCGCCGCCGCCCAGGCCCACACGGGCACCAGCGCCAGGTGCGGCAGCACACCAGCGGCAAGAAAGCCGGTGTCCCGCTGCGCCCGGAGGACCGTGCGTCTCAGTCCAGCTGGAATCGTCATGGCACGACGCTAGGGCACCGAAGGAGGACGATGCCATGAAACCTGTACCCGATCTCATGGTGAACCCAGTACCACCTGTAGATCTCGATCTCGGCCTGTGGGCGGACAGCATCTCGGGTCAGATCGACAGCCCGGCGAGCAGCACGGGTCACCGGTCGTTGCTCATTCGACGCAACGGGCGCACCGGCGAACTCGGGGGGCCGGTTGAGCCCCAGGAGTGGAGGGCTCCCGCGCCCCGGCGGCGCAGCTATTCCACCCAGGTCCAGTCACCCTGGTACCGACACAGCGGCTCGTCGGGGTTGGCGGGCGCCACCTCATCGGCATACGCGTACGTGCCGTCGAGGACGGCGAGAAGGAAGGCAGCGAACCCGCCGTCGAACTGGTCCCACTCCTCCAGGCTCCGATAGAACGCGACCACTGGCCACGAATCCGGATTCTCGCCCTCGGTGAGCCAAAAGAACTGGTCAGCGTTGAGGTTGGAGCCCCATGCGATGAGCCCGCCGGGCTCAGGGTGGACGGGGTAGGGGCAGTCCGGGCCACCAGCCAACTCGGCAGCGACCCCGTCGGTCGTCAGGCGCAAGAATCCGGGGAAGCCGACGATCGGCCCACCGTCGTAGGAGCGCAGGGTTGGGACCGGCACAGACAGCTCGCCGTTGATCCGCACACTCCCGTACTGGTCCACGAACTCCCGATAGTCCGCAGGGAAAGCGAATCCGACTTCCGCGAGGGAACGCTCCCACGGCGTAGCCGTCGGCTGCTGCGAGGGCTCGCCGAAGATCTGCGCCAGGCGGTGCAGTTCCACACTCATCTTCTGTCCAATGCTTGGATACGGCCACTTCCCCAGGGGGATTGCCCGACTTCTACCGCCAAGTCGAGCGTTGTCCACGTAGGCGTACTCCATCATGTCCCGCAACCACGCGGCTCTTCCAGAACCGACCAGACCCGCAGGCCCTGGACGGCAACGTCGTCGGTGCCGGCGGCCTTGGCGATGTCGTGCGCAACGTCCTGGGTGACGCGTTCCTGTAGTTGCAGGGCGCTGGAGTGGACGTCGTCCCGGGGTCCAGGGCCTGGAGTCACCTCTTCAAAGCACGACCTACGGCCAGAGCATGTGCTTTGCCCAGCCATCGGCCGAACTCCGGTAGACGAGGCGAGTGTGGCGCCGACGGCTGTCACCCTGCCAGAACTCCACCGACTCCGGGCGCACCGTGTACACCGTCCAGGACGGCGACACCAGGTCCGGTTCCTCCTCAAGCCGAGCCAGCGATTCCTCGACCGCGGCGTCACGCTCGGCAAGGCTTGTCAGGGGCTGGGACTGACGGCCCAGAAGCGACTCGGCCCGAGCCTCGATTCCTCGCGCCAGGAAGTCGGCTGCACAGATCTCGGGCGGCTCGCACTCGACCGGACCCCTGACCCGCACCTGGCGGGCCAGCGGGGCCCAGTAGAAGGTCAGTGCCGCGTACGGGCGTGCGCCGAGATCCTGCCCCTTGGCGCCGCCTGCGTCCGAGGCGAACTGGAAGCCCCAGTCAGTGACGTCCTTGAGGATCAGCACCCGAGCCGTGGGATCGCCAACGGCATCCACCGTGGCCAACGACACGGCATGCGGCTCACGCACCCCCGCCCGAACCGCGTCGAGCAGCCACTCGGTGAACAGCTCGACCGGATCTCCGGGCGTCGTCATCGGATCGAACGCGGGTAGCTCTCCGGCGAAGACGTCGATCCCGCGGAGCAACTGACGCAGATCCGGCCGCCCCGTCATCGATCCCTCCTCCTCATGCCGTCGGGCCTGACCCCAGCCGCCTCACTCACGTTGCGCCGCTGCCGTCGCGCGAGCCCGGGTGGCCCGACAACTCATTGCCGCGTACTTCCGCCGGGCTCGACGGTGCCCCGGTAGAACGCACTCGGAGCTTGGCCGACAGCCCGACGGAACATCGCCGAGAACGCACTCGGGGTTGCGTAGCCGAGTTCCGCCGCGATGCTCGTCACCGCCGTACCGTGAGCCAGCAGAGTCAGGGCACGGACGAGTCTCGCCTGACGGACCCAGTGGGCGAGACTCATTCCCGTTTCGTCGGAGAATCGGCGGTGCAGGCTTCGAACACTCAGGTGGGCGCGGTTCGCCGCCGACTCGGCCGTCCACCGGGCGCCGGGATCCTCGCGGATGGCGGCGCACAGGCGGACCAGTACGGGGTCGGTCGGGGCCGGGAGGTGGAGGGCCGCGACAGGGTCCGGTTCGAGCTCCAGCAGCAGGAGGTCCATCAGCCTGCCGGCCCGTCCGTCGACCTCGTAGGCGATGGGCAGGCGCGTCGCCTCCTCGATCAGCTCGCGGAGCAGCGGGGACACCGAGACGACCAGTGGACCCGTGAGCAGGCTCGGTGCGGCCGACGGTTCGACGTAGAGGGTGCGCATGCGGACCGCGCCGGTGCAGGTCATCGCATGGGTCACGCCTGCCGGGACCCAGACCGCGCGTGTCGCCGGCACCACCCAAATCCCTCGGTCGGTGACGACGGTGACGGCCCCGCTGGTGCCGTAGATCAGCTGGGCTCGCCGGTGGTGGTGCGGGGGGATGTGGTGCCCGTCCGGAAGGTCGCGTGCCATGGCCGCCACCGGTCTGGGGACGTGCTGGTAGTCCTCGCGGTCCTCGCTCTTGCCGTGCATTGGCACACTCTCGACAGTAGGCGGCACATCGGCGACAGCATGCCATGCACCGGCCTGCCTACCGTTTCCTCCCGTGATCGAATCCGACCGACGAGTTCCGGAAGAACGCCCCGCCCCTCTGCGGCTGACCGCGCTGCTGGCCACGACCAGTGCGGTGACCGGGGCGAACGTCTACCTCGGCCAGCCGCTGCTGGGAGATGCGGCCAGGTCTCTGCACGTCCCCGTGGGAACGCTCGGCGCGCTGCCCACGGCCACCCAGATCGGGTTCGCGGCCGGTATCGCGCTGTTGGTACCGGCCGGTGACGGGGTCGACCGGCGCCGACTGGTCCTCGGCCTGTGCACGGCCTCCGCGCTCGTCCTCGCCGCCTGCGCCATGGCCCCGACGGCGTTCTGGCTGATCGCCGGCGGCCTGCTGCTCGGCATCCTCTCCCCCGTCCCGCAGCTGGTGGCCCCGGTGGCCGTCGCGCTGGCAGGCGGGCACCGGATCGGCCGGACACTGGGGGTGGTCCAGGGCGGACTCCTGGTCGGCGTGCTGGCATCCCGCACCTACGCGGGGGCCCTCGCCTCGGTGGCCGGCTGGCGCGCCGTGTTCTGGTGCTCATGCGCGGCCACCGCGCTGCTGGTACTCGTCCTGCGGCGGTTCCTGCCGTCCGTTCCGCCCGCAGCGCCGGTGGCGTACCGCACGGCGCTGATGTCCGTGCCGAAGGTGTTCGCCGCGGACCCGCGGATCCGCCGGGTCACGCTCTCCGGCGCGCTGGTCGGGATCTCCTTCGGCGCGTTCTGGACCCCGCTGACCCTTCTCCTGGAGGAGGGCTACCACTACGGGCCCGCCACCGTGGGCCTGTTCGGACTCGTGGCCGCCGCGAGCGCCCTCGTGTCGCCGCTCGCCGGCCGCCTCGCCGACCGGCTTGGGTGGCGCCTGGCGCAGACCGTCATGATCGGCGCCGTCCTGGTCGGATGGGCCCTTCTGCTCCCCGGCGAGACGGGCCTCGGATGGCTGATCGCCGGGGTGGTGGTGCTGGACATCGGGACGTGGAGCAACCAGGTCGGCTGCCAGCGCGTCCTGTTCGCCCTCCGGCCTGCCATGCAGAGCCGCCTGAACGCGTGCTACTCCACCCTCCGCTTCCTCGGCATCGCCACCGGCTCCCTCGCCGGCACCCTGGCGTGGAGGTACGACGGCTGGAGCGCGGTCAGCTGCGTCGGCGCCACCGCCTGCGCCGCCGCCCTGCTGGTGGCCGCCCTCCCCCACCGGGCACCGCCGATCGCCGGCACTCCCCAGTGTCCCGGCCGGAGTGACGACCTGGTAGCCGAACCATCCGGGACGCATGCCGTGGCGCTCTACCTGTCTCCCGCAACGAGCAGGCGATAGCCGTAGTCCACGGACTCCTGCTCCAGCAGGTCCGCATGGCGCCGCCGCCAGGCCCCGGAGGCGAGGTCGGCGCGCAGTCGCGCGATCGCCGGTTCGACCACGGACGGCGGGAGTTGGGCGAACGTCGAGCTGGCCTGCCGGATCAGGGCATCGAGGTAGAACTCCGGCCGCCGCCAGTAGGCGATCTGGAAGCCGTCGGTGAAGTCGTGCGGAATCCCGAACGGCAGCACGGTGTGCGCGCCCAGCGCCTCCACCACGGTGGACAGGGGCGTGAAGCGGGCGTGTTCGAGCCGGCGGATCTCCGGGAGGTACTCCTCGATCAGCCACAGCTCGGGCCGGTGCCCGGGATCCCAGGTGAACACGACCTGTCGGCGCGAGACTCGCCGCAGTTCGTCGAGGCCACGGTGCAGGTCGGGCCAGTGGTGCACCGTCATCACCGCCATCGCGGCGTCGAACGCGCCGTCCGGTACCCGGCCCGCGGCCTCGCCACGGTCTGGCACACCGCCACGACCGCTCCACCGGCCGCGCTGGCCGACCTGCTCGGCCGCACCCGCGCCCGGATCCTCACCCTCCTCGCCGAGCCGGCGAGCACGACCGAACTGGCCCACCGGCTGGACGTCACCCCGGGGACGGTCAGCCAGCACCTCGGAGTCCTGCATCGCGCCGGGCTGGTCACCCGCGCCCGCCACGGGCACCTCGTCCTCTACCTTCGCAGCCGACTCGGCGACCAGCTCCTGACCTGAGTGAAGCCGGCCGGGCGCGAGGCCCTGCTCCACCGCTACGAGTGCCGATCAGGCCCACCCGCCCGGCGGGACGGCCACCCGGGCGGGTGAATCCGCGCCGGGCGGGGTGCGCGGGCGCGCCGGGCGGGCGGGCGCTCGGTTGAATGGACGGATGGACTGCGTCTTCTGTGCGGTGGTCGCGGGCACCGAGGCCGCCCACCGGGTGCTGGACGAGGAGGCGGCGGTGGCCTTCCTGGACCGGCGGCCGCTCTTCCCCGGTCACGTCCTGGTGGTGCCGCGCGCCCACCACCCCACCCTGGCGGACCTGCCGGCGGCGCAGGTGGGCCCGTTCTTCCTCCAGGTCCAGCGGGTGGCGGCGGCCGTGGAGCACGGGCTCGGCGCGGCGGGCAGCTTCGTCGCGGCCAACAACCGGATCAGCCAGTCGGTGCCGCACCTCCACGTCCACGTGGTGCCGCGCAACCCGAAGGACGGGCTGCGCGGCTTCTTCTGGCCGCGCGGGAAGTACCCGGACGAGGCGGGTGCGGCGGAGGTCGCCGAGCGGCTGCGGGCCGCGCTGGCCGCGACCGGGTGAGCCACCGGGTCCGGACGACGGACCCGCACCCCGGGGCCTGCCGGACCGGGTCAGCCGACCCGGATGTTGTCCAGGACCCAGTACCAGTTGTTGCTGCCGGTGTACCGGAACCGCAGCCGCAGCCTGCTCGCGCCCGCCGGAACGGTCAGCACCAGGCTCTGTCGGCCGTTGGTCTCGGCGGTGTGGCTCTTGACCGGCACCGGCGTGCCGCCGTCCCAGACCGCCAGCACCTGCGCGGTCTGCGCGCCCTCCTGCTGGTAGTAGGTGGTGTAGGAGACCGGGACCGCGCTCAGCCCGGCCACCGGGTACTCCGGGCTGACCAGGGTGGTGTCGTAGTTGCCCTTGAACGTCTTGTCGGCCCACTCGTCCGAGTCGGCGACCGCGAAAACGTTGCGGGAGCGGACGTTCAGCTCGCGGTACTGGTCGCGCTGGGTCTTGGTCCAGAACTCGTCGGTGGTGAAGGACCAGCCGCGCCACTCGGTGACGCCGCCGGTGCCCATCGCCGAGTTGTCGATCGACCAGCCGCTCGGCGGGGTGTGGGTGAAGCCGATCGTGCCGGCGGCGATGCCGGTCTCGTCCACCGGCCCGGTGAGCAGCGGGCGCAGCGCGTCGAAGGCGTCCGGCACGAGGGCGGGGATCGGGCTGCCGTCGAGCTGCCAGGCCGGGTCGATCGCCAGGCCGAGGTGGGCGACGGCGGTGGGCGCGATGTCGACGATGCGCACGTCGTGGCGGACCGAACCGGCCGGGAAGGCCGAGCCGTTGGCGATCACGAAGGTCTGCCGCTCGCTCCAGGTGGAGCCGCCGTGGCCGCCCGCGTCGGTGTGGCCGTGGTCGGCGGTGACCATGATCAGCCAGTCCTCCTGCCCGTAGGTGGCACGGCCCCGGACGGCGGCGACGATCTGGCCGACCTGGGCGTCCACGCCGCGGATCGCGTCCAGGTAGGCCTGGCTCGCGGCGCCGCTGGAGTGGCCGGCGTGGTCGACGTTGTCCAGTTGGACGAAGACGGCGTCCGGGTTGCCGTCGCGGAGCTTGGCGACGGCGCGGGCGGTGGTGCCGGCGTCGTACTCGGCGGCCGGGGTGGCGACGCGGGTGTCGACCTTGCCGGAGTAGATGGTGTCGGCGATCGGCGCCCAGGAGGCGACGGCGTAGGTGGAGAGCGCGGGGGCGGCGTTCTCGATCCGGGTCAGGAAGTCCGGGTAGGACGCGAAGGCGGGCGCGGTGAAGTTGTTGTCCTTGACGTTGTGCTTGTCGGGCCAGACGCCGGTGGCGATGGTGGACCAGCCGGGGCCGGAGGCGGTGGCGGCCATCGGGTTGGCGTAGAGGCTGCTGGCGGCGGTGAGGCCGCCGGCCATCAGCGCGTCCAGGTTGGGCGCGTCGGCGTCCTTGATGCGGTTGAGCATCGTGCCGTCCAGGCCGATGACCAGGACCTTCGGGGTGCGGGCGGCGGTGGTCGCCGCCACGGCGGTACGGGCCAGCGGGCCGGCGGCGAGCACGGCGGCGGCGCCGATGAGCAGGCTGCGGCGGGGGAATCCGGCGGTCACGTTCGTCTCCTGAGGCTTCGTCACAGCGGGGAAGGGGGCGGAGGAGGAGCGGTGACAACGGTCGGAGCGGCGGGTGGACGGCGGTCGCCGGGGTTTCGTCCCGGGCGTGAACAGTGCTCGAATTCGGTCCAGACCCGTTACCATTTGGTGATCAAAAGGGGGCCGGCTGCGGTGCCTGCATGCGGCGGCCGCACGCGGTGGCCCGGCGGCGCCGGCCGGCCGGCGCCGGGGCGTCAGTCGGCTTCGAGGCGGGTGGTGAAGCTGAACCGGTCGCCGCGGTAGAGCGAGCGCACCCGCTCCAGCGGGACGCCGACGGCATCGCGGGTGAGCCGGTGCAGCAGCAGCATCGGCAGCGCGGGCGGCGTCCCGATCAGCAGGGCCTCCCGGGGAGAGGCCAGCACCGTCTCGATCCGCTCGTCGGCGGCGCCGAACTCGACCCCGGTCTTCTCCCGCAGGAAGGCGTAGAACGACGAGCCCGGGTCGAACTCCCGGTCCAGCGCCGGGACCCGGGCCACCGCCAGGTAGGTGCTCTCCAGGCCTACCCGCTCGCCGTCGGCGAGCAGCACCCGCTCCAGGTGCCAGACCTGCTCCCCCGCCCCGAGGCCCAGCTGCCCGGCGAGCACCGGGTCGGCGGCGAACCGCTCCAGGCCGATCAGGGTGCGGCCCGGGATCCGCCCCTGCCGCCGGACGCCCTCGGTGTAGCTGGCCAGCGAGAGCGGCTGCTCCAGCTTGGGCCCGGCCACCACCGTGCTGCGGCCGCGCCGCCGGACCCGGCCCTGGATCAGCAGGTCCCGCAGGGCCTGGCGGAGCGTCTCCCGGGCCACCTCGAAGCGGGCGGCGAGGTCGCGCTCGGTCGGCAGCACGCCGCCCTCGCCCAGCTCGTCGAGGAGCTCCTCCAACTGGCCCTTGACCGCGTAGTACTTGGGCACCCGGCCGTGGTCGGGGATGCCGGCCCGGATCGGCGCGTCGAGGCCGCCGGGCGGCGGGGTGGCGGGGCCGGGGGTCTGGTCCATCCGGACATCCTCCCAGACCGGGCCCGGCGCCCCGGCCCGGCGGGCCGCCCGGCAGCCCCCGGCGCGGCCGGCCTCCGGTGCGGCCGCCACCCCTCGATCCGGCCCGACCCGCGCGCTCCGCCGCCCGATTCAGGCCGAATCCGCGGAAATGCCGGGCCGACCCCTTGACAGGTATAGACCATTCCGCTTGAGTCTCGGTCAGCCCCGCACCCGGCCCGCACCCCGGTCGGCCCGTCCCCCACGACGAGCCCCCACGCCGCGGGGTCGCCCCCTGCCCCGACGCCCCTCCCTGCCCCGTCCGGCACCACTCCCTGCGCCCGGCACCACTCCCTGCGCCGAACGTTCCCGTCTCCACGACCGTGCGGCCCCCACCGCACAAGGGGTGATCAAGTGTCCGCGAAACGCCTGCTCGCACTGCTCTCCGCCGTCATCACGGCACTCGCGCTCGCGCTGCTGCTGCCCGCCGCCTCCGCCGGCGCGGCCACCTGCGCCGCGCCCTGGAACCCGTCCACCGCCTACACCGGCGGCGCCACCGTCTCCTACGGCGGCCACAACTGGAACGCCAAGTGGTGGACCCAGAACGAGGCCCCCAGCACCGCCGGCTCCGGCGTCTGGTCCGACCAGGGCGCCTGCGGCGGCACCGGCCCGACGCCCACGCCCACCTCGGGCAGCTGCGACTACCCGGCCTGGGTGGCCGGCCGCACCTACGCCACCGGGAGCATCGTCCGCTACACCAACGGCGGGCTCTACCGGGCCACCCACGACAACCCGGGCTACGACCCGGTGATCAGCACCTGGTACTGGGAGCCGCACACCTGCGGCCCGACGCCCACCGGCACGCCGACCACGACCCCCAACCCCGGCGGATTCCCGGTCAGCCAGGCGCAGTTCAACCAGATGTTCCCGAACCGGAACGCCTTCTACACCTACCAGGGCCTGCTCGACGCGCTCGGCGCCTACCCCGGCTTCGCGAACACCGGCAGCGACACCGTCCGCCGCCAGGAGGCCGCCGCCTTCCTCGCCAACGTCAGCCACGAGACCGGCGGCCTGGTGTACGTGGTCGAGCAGAACACCGCCAACTACCCGCACTACTGCGACACCTCGCAGCCGTACGGGTGCCCGGCCGGGCAGGCCGCGTACTACGGGCGCGGCCCGATCCAGCTGAGCTGGAACTTCAACTACAAGGCGGCCGGGGACGCCCTCGGCATCGACCTGCTGCACAACCCCAACCTGGTGCAGACCGATCCGGCCGTGGCCTGGAAGACCGCGCTCTGGTACTGGAACACCCAGACCGGGCCGGGCACCATGACCCCGCACAACGCCATGGTCAACGGCTACGGCTTCGGTGAGACGATCCGCAGCATCAACGGCAGCCTGGAGTGCAACGGCGGCAACCCCGCGCAGGTGCAGAGCCGGATCGACGCGTACCAGAACTTCACCCGGATCCTCGGCACCGTCCCGGGCTCGAACCTGGGCTGCTGACGGTCCGACGGCTCCACCGGCCGGGCCCGCGGCGCGACCGCACCCACCCGGAACCCGGGCTGCTCCCCGCTACGCCGCGGGGAGCAGCCCGGCGGCCGTCCGGCAGCAGACCGGCGGGGTGGGGAATCGTCGTCCCGGCGGACGACGGCGCGGCCGGCGGGCCCTAGGCTCACCGCCATGAACGACCTTGGCAGCCTCGTCCAGCAGACCGCCGACCGGCTCGCCGGCCGACACGTCGGCGCGGTGGTCGCCGGACTGGCCGGCGGCGCGGTGGAGATCCGCGGCGCCGGGCGCACCGGCGCCACCGACACCACCGGCACCACCGGCACCGACCCCGCCGGCGGCGTGCCCGGCCCGCACACGCTGTTCGAAATCGGCTCGGTGACCAAGGTGTTCACCTCGCTCGCGCTGGCGCGGCTGGTGCTCGCCGAGGCAGCCACGCTCGACGAGCCGCTCGCCGCGGTGCTCGCGGACGCCCTGCCGGCCGGTGCCGCCGTACCCGCCAAGGGCGGCACCCCGATCACTCTGCAGCACCTCGCCACCCACACCTCCGGCCTGCCCCGGCTGCCCGCCGGGATGCTGCTGCCCGCACTGCTCGGCCCGAACAAGCCCGACCCGTACCGCCACTGCACCCGTGACGCACTGCTGGCCGGGCTCGCCCGGACGAGGCTCCGCACGGCGCCCGGGCGCGGGTTCCGCTACTCCAACCTCGGGGCGGGGCTGCTCGGCCTGGCCCTCGCCCACCGGTCCGGCCTCGGGTACGAGGAGCTGATCGCGCGCGAGGTCTGCGCGCCACTCGGCCTGACCGACACGGTCGTGGCGGTCGACGCCGAGCGGTCCGCCCGGCTCGCCCGGGGCCACACGCCCGGCGGCCGACCGGTGCCCGCCTGGCACCTGGCGGACCTGGTCGGCGCCGGCGGCCTGCACTCGACCGTGAGCGACCTCGCGGTCCTCCTCCGGGCGCAGTTGGCGTCCGGTCCGGACGACGACTCGCCCCTGGCGCCCGCGATCGCGCTCACCCGGGAGGTCCGCCACCGCGTCAACCCGTTCGCCTGGACGCACCTCGGCTGGCTCGGCCACCGCCTGCACCAGCGCCAGGGCGGCCATCTGCAGATCTGGCACAACGGCGGGACGGGCGGCTTCCGGTCGTTCGTCGCCTTCGACCCCGAGAAGCAGGTGGGCGTCATCGCACTGGCGAACAGCCGGCGCGCGGTCGACCCGGCCGGCGTGGCCCTGCTCCGCTCGCTGCAGAACGGCTAGGGCCCAGGACCCGCCCTCGGCCCGGCGCGGGAGCGGGCGGTCCGGCCTTCCACAACTTCATAGCGTTGGATTCCCAAACTCACTACTCTCTAGTAAGTTCGGAAATCCAACGACCCTTAGAGGAAGGCGGCCGCCATGCGTGACGCCGTGATCGTCGAAGCCGTCCGCACCCCCATCGGCAAGGGCAAGCCGGGGGGTGCCCTCTCCGGCGTCCACCCGGTGGAGCTGCTGGCGCACACCCTCGGGACCCTGATCACCCGCAGCGGCGTCGACCCCGCGCTCGTCGACGACGTCATCGGCGGCTGCGTCGACCAGGTCGGCGAGCAGGCCATGAACACCACCCGGTACGCCTGGCTTGCCGCCGGACTGCCCGAGTCGGTGCCGGCCACCACGGTCGACCGGCAGTGCGGCTCCTCGCAGCAGGCCGTCCACTTCGCCGCCCAGGGGGTGATCGCCGGGGCGTACGACCTGGTGGTTGCCTGCGGGATCGAGTCGATGAGCCGGGTACCGATGTGGTCCAACGTGCCGCCCGGCGCGGACCCGTTCGGCGCGGCGATCGCCGCCCGCTACCCCGGCGGGCTGGTGCCCCAGGGCGTGAGCGCCGAGCTGATCGCCGCCAAGTGGTCGATCACCCGCGAGGCGATGGACGAGTTCGCCACCGCCTCGCACGCCAAGGCCGCCCGGGCCCAGGCCGCCGGGCACTTCGCGGCGGAGCTGGCCCCGGTGACCCTGCCGGACGGCACCGTGGTCACGGCGGACGAGTCGGTGCGGCCCGGCACCACGCCCGAGGTGCTGGCCGGGCTCCGGCCCTCCTTCACCGACCCGGCCTTCGCCGAGCGCTTCCCGCAGATCGACTGGTCGGTGACGGCCGGCAACAGCAGCCCGATCAACGACGGCGCCTCGGCCGTCCTGATCACCAGCAGCGAGACGGCCGCCCGGCTCGGCCTGCGCCCGCTGGCCCGGCTGCACTCCTTCGCGGTGACCGGATCGGACCCGCTGCTGATGCTCACCGGTGTCCTGCCCGCCACCGAGAAGGTGCTGCGGCGCTCCGGGCTCTCGCTCGCCGACATCGACCTGTTCGAGGTGAACGAGGCCTTCGCCTCCGTCGTCCTGGCCTGGCTGCAGGAGACCGGGGCCGACCCCGCGAAGGTGAACGTCAACGGCGGCGCGATCGCCCTCGGCCACCCCCTCGGCGCGAGCGGCACCCGCCTGATGACCACCCTGGTGCACGCGATGCGCGAGCGCGGCGCCCGCTACGCGCTGCAGACCATGTGCGAGGCGGGCGGCCTGGCCAACGCCGTCGTCCTGGAGGCGCTGGGCTAGGCCCTGGTGCCCGTTCCCCCGCCGGGCCCGGGCCGGGCCGGCACCGCTGCCGGAACGAGCGGGCGGCCGGGCCCACGTGGGAAGATGGCAGAGCTGGTGGAAACGATCTCCGGGCGGTTCTCTGGCCATGGTGAACGAGCAGCGGGATGCCGACGGGTCCGGCCGGTCGCGCCGGGGCGAGCCGGGCGGGGAGCCGCGGCCGGACGCCCTGCTGATGGTGCCGATCGCGACCGCGCTGATCGAGGCCGACGGCCGGATCCTGCACTGGAGCGACGACGCCGAGGCGCTGCTCGGCTACAGCGCCGACGAGGCGATCGGCGCCAAGGCCGCCCAGCTGCTGGTCTCCGACAACGAGCGGCCCGACGTACTGGAGCTGTTCCAGGAGATCCTGGACGGCCGCGGCTGGTCGGGCGTGTTCCCGGTCCGGCACCGGGACGGCCACCACGTCAACCTGGAGTTCCGCACCCACCCGATCGCCGGGCCCGGCGGCAGCCCGCTGGTGCTCGCCGTGGCGTCCGACGTCACCACGCTGCGCCGGATCCAGGCGGACCTCGCCGTGCTCGACGGGTTCTTCACCCAGTCCCCCGTCGGCATGGGCGTGTACGACACCCGGCTCGCCTTCGTCCGGCTGAACAACGCCCTCGCCCGGGTCAACGGCCTCTCCGTCGAACAGCACCTGGGGCACCGGCTCACCGAGCTGCTGCCCGGGATCAACGGCGAGGAGAGCGAGGCCGTGATGCGGCAGGTGATGGAGAGCGGCGAGCCCGTCCTGGACGCCCGCTCGCACGGCCGCACCCCCGGCGACCCGGCGCACGACCACGCCTGGTCGGCCTCGTACTTCCGGCTGGAGGGCCCGGGCGGCGAGGTCCTCGGGGTCAGCTCCACCCTCATCGACATCACCGAGCGGTTCCGCGCGGACGCCCGGGCCGCCCGGGCCCAGGAGCGCCTGGCCCTGCTCGTCGACGCCACCGCGTCCATCGGCACCACGCTCGACCTGCGGCAGACCGCCCGCGAGCTGGCCGACGCGATGGTCCCCCGGGTCGCCGACATCAGCGGCGTCTTCGCCCTGGAGGCACTGGTGGCCGGCCGCAACGTCGAGCCGCTCGACCCGGCCGGCCCGCACCTGGTGCGCCGGCTCGCCCTCGCCACCGCCGACCCCCTCTACCCGGCCGAGGCCCTGCCGGTGGACACCGTCTACGAGCTGGCGGCCGACTCGCCGTACGCGCGGGCGATGACGACCGGGCGGACAGTGGTGGTGCCCTCCTGGGAACTGCCGCTGCTGAGCGAGGGGATCACCGAGAGCCGCCGCCAGGCCTACCTCGGCGACCGGCCGCGCTCGGTGCGGATCACCCCGCTGGTCGCGCGCGGCACCACGCTCGGCATGGTGGTGTACTCGCGGCGCGGCGAGCGGGAGTCCTTCGCCGAGGCGGACATCACCCTCGGCGACGAGCTGTCCTCGCGGGCGGCCGTGGCGATCGACAACGCCCGGCTCTACCTGCGCCAGCACCAGACCGTGCTGGCCCGCCAGCAGGCGCTGCGCGAGGCGAAGGCCGCCCAGGAGCGGCTGGCGCTGGTCAACTCCGCCTCGGCCCGGATCGGCACCACCCTCGATCTCGCCCACACCGCCCAGGAGTTGGCCGAGGTCGCGACGCCCCGGCTGGCCGACACGGTGGTGGTCGAGGTGCTGGACGACCTGGTCCGCGGCGAACGCGAGGCCCGCACCATGCCGGACGGTTCGGCCGTGCTGCGCCGGATGGCGTTCCACTCGGCGCACGGCTCCACCCTGGAGCCGATCGACCGGACCGGCGGGATCCACCGGTTCCGTCCCGGCTCGCCGTACGCGTGGAGCCTGCGGCACCGCAAGCCGGTGCTGGTGCCGCGGATGGACGAGGCCGGCATGGCCTGGTTCGCCGACGACCCGGTGCGGACGGCGGCCGTGCGCGAGCAGAACGTCCTCTCCTTCATGGTGGTGCCGCTGATCGCGCGCGGCGCGCCGGTCGGCGTCGCCGGCTTCTACCGGACCGTGGTGGAGCGCCCGTACGAGGACGACGACCTGGCGCTGGCCGGGGAGTTGGCGGTGCGGGCCGCGGTGTCGATCGACAACGCCCTGCTGTTCACCCGGGAGCGCGACGCCGCCGCCGCCCGCCAGCGCGCCCTGGACGAGGCCTGGGCGGCCCAGCAGCGGCTGTCGCTGCTCAACGAGGCCAGCACCCGGATCGGCACCACGCTCGATCTGCACCGCACCGCACAGGAGTTGGTGCAGGTGGTGATCCCGCGCTTCGCCGACTTCGTCACCGTCGACCTGCGCGAGGCGGTGCTCAGCGGCGACGAGCCGGGGCCCGTCCCGAACGACGGCTCGGTGCTGATGCGGGCGGTCGCGGTCGGCGAGGCGAGCGCCGAGGGTCCCATGTCCGCGGCCGCCGACCAGGTCGGCGAGACCTCGCAGTCGGCGAAGATCTACGCCGAGAGCCTGCGCACCGGGCGGTCGATCCTCGTCTCGGAGGTGGACGAGGAAGCGCTGCGCCGGATCGTCGCCTCGCCCGACCGCGTCGAGCCCGGCGTGAACGCCGGGGTGCACTCCTACCTCATGGTGCCGCTGCTGGCGCGCGGAATCGTGCTCGGCGGCGCGGAGTTCATCCGGATCCGCAATCCCGTCCCGTTCGGCCAGGCCGACCGGGCGCTGGCCGAGGAGCTGGCCGCGCGCACCGCGCTCGCGATGGACAACGCCCGGCTCTACCGGCGCGAGCGGGACACCGCGCTGACCCTGCAGCGCAGCCTGCTGCCGCAGGAGATCCACCGCACCCTCGGACTGGAGATCGCCTACCGCTACCTGCCCAGCAGCGTGGTCAGCGAGGTCGGCGGCGACTGGTTCGACGTCGTGCCGCTCTCCTCCGGCCGGGTCGCCCTGGTGGTCGGCGACGTGATGGGCCACGGCATCCGCGCCGCCGCCACGATGGGCCAACTCCGCACCGTCGCCCGGACGTTGATTACCCTGGAGCTGGACCCGGCGCGGGTGCTGCACCGCCTGGACGAGGCCACCACGGCACTCGGCGAGGGCCAGTTCGCCACCTGCGTCTGCGTGGTGTACGACCCGGTGGAGCGGCACTGCACCGCCGCCTGCGCCGGCCACCTGCCGCCGGTGGTCGCCGAGGCCGACGGCCGGGCCCGGCTGCTGGAGCTGCCGGCCGGCGCCCCGCTCGGCGTCGGCGGAGTCCCGTTCGAGAGCGTCGAGTTCACCCTCCCGGAGGAGAGCATCCTGGGCCTGTACACCGACGGGCTGGTCGAGCGGCGCGGCCGCGACCTCGACGAGGGCCTCGACCTGCTCTGCCGCACCGTCGCCGACCGGCACCGCTCGCTGGAGCAGACCTGCGACGCCGTGCTGGCCGAACTCACCGGCCGCACCAGCGAGGACGACATCGCGATCATCCTGGCCCAGGTCCGGCCCGCCGGCTCCGACCGGATCGCCACCCTGCCGCTCAGCGACGACCACGCGATGGTCGCGCACTCCCGCCGGTTCACCCGCGACACGCTCATCGAGTGGGGCCTCGGCCCGCTCGCCGACTGGGCCGAGCTGCTCACCAGCGAGCTGATCACCAACGCCCTGGTGCACGCCGGCTCCCCGGTCCAACTGCGCCTGTTCTACAACCGGGTACTCACCGTGGAGGTCGCCGACCGGGACACCGGCACGCCCCGGATGCGGCGCGCCCGGGAGGAGGACGAGGGCGGGCGCGGCATGCACCTGGTCAACGAGCTGGCGCACCGCTGGGGCAGCCGGCGCACCCGGGACGGCAAGGTGGTCTGGTTCGAGCTGGAGCTGCCGCCGGGGGCGTCGGGCCGGTAGGGCGGGGGGCGGCGGGCGCCCGGGGCCCACCGGTCGGGTGCGCCGCACCCCGGCCGGCCTGGTTGGACAACGGATCGTTGTCGTCGGACCGGTGCGGTTGTTCGCCCGCCCGGGGGCCGCGGGGATTGGCTGGGTCCGTCAACAGAACGACCGACCCTCCCGAGGAGCCCACCATGGACCAGCTCGCCCCCCGTACCGTCGTGGAGCGCTACGTCACCGCCGTCGCCGACGGCGACCTCCCCACCGCGGCGGCCTGCTTCGCCGAGCACGCCGTCTGGGACTACCCCGGCGACCTGCCGCTGTCGCGGGTCTGGCGGGGCCGCGCCGCCATCGTCGAGGACTTCCTCGGCTCGGCGGGCACCCTGTTCGCCCCCGGCAGCGCCCTGCAGGTCATCCTCACCGGCCTGATCGCCGACGGCCCGCAGGTCGTCGCCGAGTGGACGGCCCGCGGCACGGCCGCCAACGGCTCCGCCTACGACAACCGGTGCCTGGGGATCTTCACCGTCGAGAACGGGCTGATCACGGCGGTGCGCGAGTACCTGGACACCCAGCACGCGGCGCGGACGCTGTTCGCGGAGCCGGCCGCCTGAGCGGCGGAGCCGGGCGCTTCGGTCGGCCTGCGTCGCCGGGCCGCCCGGCACGCCCGGGCCGGCCCGCGCCGGGCCGCGCCGGTCAGTCCGGCAGGAGCAGGTTGACGTCGCCGAACTCGTGCCAGAGGTAACGGTGCCGGACGGCCGCCGCGTAGCAGCGTTCCAGCAGCGGGCGTCCGGCCACCGCAGCGAGCATCAGCAGGTGCGAGGCGCGGGGCTCGTGCCAGCCGGTGAGCAGGCCGTCCACCACCCGCACGCCGCGCTCGGGGGTGATCACCAACTCGGTCCAGCCGTCGGCCTGCTGGACGGTTCCGTCGGCCCCGGCCGCCGACTCCAGCGCCCGGACCACGGTGGTGCCGACCGCGATCACCCGGCCGCCACCGGCCCGGACGTGGCCGACCAGCCGGGCGGTGGCGGCCGGCACGTCGAACCACTCGGCGTAGGGCGGCTCGTGGGCCTCCGGGGACGCGACGCCGGTGTGCAGCGTGACCGGCGCGACCAGCACCCCGCGTCCGGCCAGCCGGGCCACCACCTCGGCGCTGAACGGCCGTGCCGCGCTGGGCATCTCACTGCTGCCGGGGACGGTCGCGAACACCGTTTGGTAGGCCTCGATCGGCCAGTCGCGGTCCACGTAGCCGTACCTGATGGCCCTGCCGTGCTGGTCCAGATACGCCACCAGGGGCCCGGGCAGGTCGAGTCGGGCGTGCCAGAGGCGGGCGGTGAGCGGCTCGGTCAGCTCCGCCCCGGCCCCGCCCGGCAGCGCCACCCGCAGGCCCGGACGGGCCGGCGACTCGTCGGGCGGGTAGTAGGCGGGCGCGGTGCCGGGGACCACCCGGCGCAGCTCGACCCAGGTACGCACCGAGCCGGTCCGGCTGCGCGGACGAGAGGTGCAGGGCGACCGGCGTGCCGTCGGGCAGGCTGCCGGCGAGGGCGGCTGGCAGCGTGGCCGAGTTGTTGACCACGAGGAGGTCGCCCGGGCGCAGCACCTCGGGCAGCTCGGTGAAGCGCCGGTGTTCGAGGGCGCTGCCGTCGCGGCGGCCGACCAGCATCCGCACGCCGTCGCGGGTGGTGCCGCGGGCCTCGGCGGGGGCGCGGGCGGAGAGTTCGGGCGGGACGGCGACGTCGATCCCGGGATCGGCGGCTGCGGTCATCGCCCACCCCCGACCGGGGCCGGGTCGGTCGGGGCGGCGGTGGCCCGAGTGGTCTCCATGGCCGCCGGGGCCGCCGGGGCTCCCGTCGCCTCTGCCGTCGCCTCCGGCAGGAGGTCGGCGGCGCGGTAGCGGCCCGAGGAGGGGCGGCCGTGGACCAGGGCCAGCAGCGCGGGGACGACGGTCTCGGGGAGCGGCCGGTCGGAGATGTCCTCACCCGGGAAGGCCTCCTGGTGCATCCCGGTCCGCATGTCGCCCGGGTCGACCGCCCAGACCCGCAGCTCCCGCTCCTCCTCCGCGAGCACCGCGGAGGCGTGGTCCAGTGCGGCCTTGCTGGCGCCGTAGCCGCCCCACCCTGCGTAGGCCTCGACGGCGGCGTCCGAGCTGACGTTGAGCACCGCCCCGGCCCGCTCGCGCAGTTGGGGCAGCAGGAGCTGGGTGAGGGCGATCGGCCCGAGCACGTTGACCTCGAAGGTCTCCAGCAGACCGGGCAGCGGGAAGTCCGCGAGGCGCGGCAGCGGGGCGCCCGCGAGGTCGTAACCAGTGAGCGTGGAGGCGTTGTTGACGAGCAGGCTCGCGCCGCCGAGGCCGGCGGCGGCCTCGGCCAGCCGCTCGCGGTGGTCGTCGTCCACCACCGAGCCGGCCGGTGCGACGACCTTGGTGTGGACGGCCAGTTCGGCCGCGACGACGGAGAGTTCGGCCGCGTTGCGGGCGGTGACGACCAGGTGCCAGCCCTCGGCGGCGAGCGCCCGGGCCAGCGCCAGGCCCAGCCCGCGCGAGGCGCCGGTCACCACCGCGACCGGTGCAGCGGACGCGGCGCGGGCGGCGGACGCGAGGCGGGCGGCATCGGTGGTGTGCGCGTCTCCGGTGCCGGGTGCGGCGGCGAGGTCGGTGTTCTGCGGAACGTTCATGGCACCACGATCGCTCCGGCACGGTCCCGTCCGGATCGGCCACCGGCCCCGGGGCCCGGTCCTCCCTTCGCCCTAGACCGACCGCCCGACCACCCGACCGCCGCCCGACCGCCGCCGGACCGGCCGGAGCGGCCGTTCCCCGGCGGCGCGCCGAGCGGTTCCCCCGGACGGGTCCGGCTACCACCGCGGCGCCGCGCCGTCGGCCCACCCGGTCGGGTCCGACCAGGCGGCCAGGGTGCGGCGGCTCTCGAAGCGGCGCGGGCGGCCGGTCAGCGGATCGGTGAACTCGATGCCGGAGGCGAGCAGTTGCAGCGGCTGGCGGAAGTCGTCCGGGGCCGGGTCCGGCAGCAGCACCGGGTACACCGGGTCGCCGAGGATCGGCACACCGAGCCCGCTCATGTGCAGCCGCAGCTGGTGGGTGCGCCCGCTCCGCGGCTGCAGCCGGTAGCGGCCGAGGCCGTCGCGGTGCTCCGCCAGCTCGATCCGGCTCTCGCTGTTCGGCGGGGCGTCCAGTTCCTGGGCGGCGATCACGCCGCGTTCCTTGACGATGTGGCTGCGCACGGTGCGGGGCAGCACCAGCGCCGGGTCGTACGGCGCGACGGCCCGGTACTCCTTGCGGACCAGGCGGTCCCGGAAGAGCGTCTGGTAGGCGCCCCGGTCCTCCGGGCGCACCACGAACATCGCCAGGCCCGCGGTCAGCCGGTCCAGCCGGTGCGCGGGGCTGAGGGCGGGGAGGCCGAGGGTGTGCCGCAGCCGGGACAGCGCCGTCTCGACGACGTGGCGGCCGCGCGGGGTGGTGGCCAGGAAGTGCGGCTTGTCGACCACCACCAGGCGGTCGTCGTGGTGCAGCACGTCCAGCTCGAAGGGGACGGGGACCTCGTCGGGCAGGTCCCGGTGGAGCCAGAGGTGGGCGCCGGGCCGGAACGGCTCCTCCGGCCCGACCGGCCCGTCCTCGCCGACGATCTCGCGCCGGGACAGCAGCGCGTCGATCCGCTCCGGCGCGACGGTGGGAAGGCGCTCCGCCAGGTAGGCGCGCAGCGTCGGCCACGCGCCCTCGACGGGCAGCCGCAGGTGCACCGGGTCGACCCCGAGGCGCTGCGGAAGGGGGGCGGGCGGCACCTTGCTCTTGCGTCTCATCTCGCCGCCAGCTTAGGCGGTGTCCGACGCGCTCCCGCCCGGCCCCGCTGCCGCTCCGACGTGCCGGGTGGTGCGGGGGCGGTGGAGAGTGGACGGTGAGGCCCGCTGTCCGACCGACCCCCGGGAGGTGTCCGTGTGACCGCCGACGGCCCGCCGGACGTCCTGCCGCCGCTGCACCTGCCGCGGGGGACCAGGTGGCTGCTGGCCGGCGCGGTCCTGCTGCTGGTCGCGGCAGTGGTGGTGGACCTGGTGACCGGTCCGGGCACGACCCTCTCCCCCGTGCTCGCGGTGGCGCCGATGCTGGCCGGGGCGACCACCCGGAAGGCCCGGCGGCCGCTCGTGACGGGGGCGATCGCCACGGCCCTCGTCGCCGTGCTGGAAGCCGTCAACGGCCGGCTGCCCTCCTCCGTGCACCTGGCCGCGCTGGTCACCGTCGTGGCCGCCACGCTGGTCAGCGCGGGGAACGTCGTCCTGGTGGCGGCCCGGGAGCGTGAGCTGTTCGCGGTCCGGACGGTGGCCGAGGCGGCGCAGCGGGCGCTGCTGCGGCCGCCGCCGGAGCACCTCGGCCCGCTGCGGGTGGCCGTGCGATACGTCGCGGCGGCGGCGGAGGCCCGGATCGGCGGGGACCTCTACGAGGCGGCGGACGGCCCGCAGGGCGTCCGGGTACTGCTGGGGGACGTGCAGGGGCATGGGCTGCCGGCCGTGGAGACGGCGGCGGACGTGCTGGGGGTGTTCCGCGAGGCGGCCCGGACGGAGCCGGACCTCGGCCGGCTGGCCGAGCGGCTGGACGCCGCGCTGGCGGGCCGCCCGGAGAACGACCGGTTCGTGACGGCGGTGCTGCTGGAGGTGGACGGGCCCGGCGGACGGCCCGGGTTCGTCAACTGCGGGCACCCGCACCCGCTGCTGCGCCGCGCGGGCGGGGTGACCGAGCTGGTGCCGCCGGAGCACGCCCCGCCGCTGGGCCTGCTCGACCTGCTCGGCGGCCACTACCGGGTGGGCTCCTTCGACCCCGGCCCGGGAGATCTGCTGCTGCTCTACACCGACGGCGTCTCGGAGGCCCGGAACGGGGCCGGCCGGTTCTTCCCGGTGGCGGAGCGGCTGGCGGCGATCACGGCGGGCAACCCGGAGGACGTGCTGGACGCCCTGCTGGAGGAGGTCCGCGCCTGGGTCGGGGACGCCGGTCTGGCGGACGACGCCGCCCTGCTGGCCCTGCGCTGGGAGCGCTGACCGGGCGCCGGCCGGCGCGTCGGGGCCGTGCCGGGGCGACGCGTGCGCCGGCACGGCCCGGATGTCAGTGGCTCGTGCAAGGCTGTGCGCGGGTCGGCGGGGTGCCGCACCGTCCGGAGTCGTGAGCGGAGCGCGTCATGGGTACGAGATCGAGCGGGGCGTTCGAGGTGACGGCGTTCGAGCCGGAGGAGACGGAGGAGGAGCCCGGTGCGACGCTCGGCCGGGTCCGGATCACCAAGGAGTTCACGGGCGGTCTGACCGGCCGGAGCACGGTGCGGATGCTCTCCGTGCTGGACGGCGCGGGCGGGCCGGCGGCGTACGTCGCGGTGGAGCGCTTCACCGGCGAGCTGGACGGGCGGAAGGGGTCGTTCGTCCTGCAGCACGCGGCGCCCGGCAGCAGTGGTGAGCGGCTGGCGATCCGGGTGGTGTCCGGTACGGGCGCGGGCGAGCTGGCCGGGATCACCGGCACCTTCGAGCTGACCGTGGACGACGAGGGCCGGCACACCTACACCCTGGAGTACGAGCTGGGCTGACGACACGGGCCGCCCTGCCGCCCGCGCGGCACCGCCCCGGCCGATCCACACACTGACACGATGATGCGATCAGTGCACGATCGATCGCGGAGGGTGGCGCATGCCCGGTACGGCGGAGGCGGCAGCAGCGGGGAGAGCGGCGGCGACGGAGCACGGCCGGCGGCCGCGCCTGCGCCGGGTGGACGGGGTGATCGCTCGGCTGCGGGCGATCGGCGCCGGCCTGCCGGCGGGTGACGGCGTCGCGGTGTTCAACCGGATGTACCTCACCGTGACCGAGGCGGTGCGCGACCGGCTGACCCGGCCGCACTTCGCCGACCCGGCGGCGATGGCCGAGTTGGACGCGGTGTTCGCCGGGCGGTACCTGCTGGCCGTGGACGCCGTCGCGGCGGGGCGCCGACCGCCGGCCTGCTGGCGGCCGCTGTTCGAGCTGCGGGCACACCCGGGGGTGCACCCGCTGCAGTTCGCGCTGGCCGGGATGAACGCGCACATCCAGCACGACCTGCCGCTCGCGGTGGTGGACACCTGCCGCCGGCTCGGCCGCGCGCCTGAGCACCTCGCCGGGGACTACCGGCGGATCAACGGCCTGCTGGCCGGCGTGGAGGCGGACGTCCGGGAGCAGTTGATGCCCGGGCCGGACGTGCTGGAGCGGGTCGAGCCGCTGACGCACCGGGTGGGCGCCTGGTCGGTGGACACCGCCAGGGACGCGGCCTGGGCGAGCGCCCGCGCCCTCTGGGAGCTGCGCGGGGCGCCGCGCGCGGCCGCGGCGCTGGCCGACGCGCTGGACGGCTCGGTCGGCCTGCTCGGCCGCGCCCTGCTCACCCCGCTCGGGCTCGCCGAGGAACGCGACCGGGAGCCCGACCGGGAACGCGGCCGGACGCTCAACCAGGAGCGCGCCCGGGTGCGCGACCGGGAGAACCCGGCGGCCGGCCGGCTCCCCGGAGCGGGGAACCGGCCGGCCGTACGACGGGTGTACCGGGGCGATCAGGCCCAGCTGGAGTGCAGCGGCTTGCCCTCGGCGTAGCCGGCCGCGCTCTGGATGCCGACCACGGCCTTCTCGTGGAACTCCTCCAGGCTGGAGGCGCCGGCGTAGGTGCAGGAGCTGCGCACGCCGGCCACGATCGAGTCGATCAGGTCCTCGACGCCCGGGCGGGCCGGGTCGATGAACATCCGCGAGTGCGAGATGCCCTCCTCGAACAGCGCCTTGCGGGCGCGGTCGTACGAGGAGTCCTGGGCGGTGCGGTTGCTCACCGCGCGCGCCGAGGCCATGCCGAAGGACTCCTTGTACTGGCGGCCGTCGGCGGCGGTCTGCAGGTCGCCCGGCGACTCGTAGGTGCCGGCGAACCAGGAGCCGATCATCACGTTGGACGCGCCGGCGGCCAGCGCCATCGCGACGTCGCGCGGGTGGCGGACGCCGCCGTCGGCCCAGACGTGCTTGCCGAGCCGGCGTGCCTCGGCGGCGCACTCCAGGACGGCGGAGAACTGCGGGCGGCCGACGCCGGTCATCATCCGGGTGGTGCACATGGCGCCGGGGCCGACGCCGACCTTGAGGATGTCGGCGCCTGCCTCGACCAGGTCGCGGACACCGGCGGCGGAGACCACGTTGCCGGCCACGATCGGGATCTGCGGGTCCAGCCCGCGCACCGCCTGCAGCGCGGTGATCATGCTCTCCTGGTGGCCGTGCGCGGTGTCGACCACCAGCACGTCGGCGCCGGCCTCGATCAGGGCCTTCGCCTTGCCCGCGACGTCGCCGTTGATGCCGACGGTGGCGGCGATCCGCAGTCGGCCCCCGGCGTCGACGGCCGGGGTGTAGAGGGTGGCGCGCAGCGCGTTCTTGCGGGTCAGGATGCCGACCAGGCGGCCCTCACGGTCGACCACCGGGGCGAGCTTGCGGTGCGCCTCGCTCAGCTTGTCGAAGGCCGTGCGCGGGTCGATGCCCTCGTCGAGCAGCACCAGGTCGCGCGACATGACGTCGGCGAGGCTGGTGAAGCGGTCGACGCCCTGGCAGTCGGAGTCGGTGACCACGCCGACCGGCTTGCCGTCCTCGACCACGACCAGCGCGCCGTGCGCGCGCTTGTGCAGCAGCGAGAGCGCCTCGGCGACGGTGGCGCCGGGGGCCAGGGTGATCGCGGTGTCGTGCACCAGGTGACGCTGCTTGACCCAGCCGATGACCTCGGCGATCACCTCGGTGGGGATGTCCTGCGGGATGGCGACCAGCCCGCCGCGGCGGGCGACGGTCTCGGCCATCCGGCGGCCGGCGATCGCGGTCATGTTGGCGACGACCAGCGGGATGGTGGTGCCGGTGCCGTCGTTCGAGGAGAGGTCGACGGCCTGGCGGGAGCCCACCGCGGAACGGCTGGGGACCATGAAGACGTCGTCGTACGTGAGGTCGTACGAGGGCTGAAGATCGTTCAGGAAACGCATGGGGGGAACTCCGGCGATCAGTGGATACACCTTGGGTGCGGACTGGGCCGGGAACGGGTGGACGCACATGGCTCCCTTGACCCGTGGACCAATCCTCGCCGAACCACGGGTGAAAACGCCAGTCCGCGAACCTTTGCTGGCGCAGTGCACAAACCGTGATCACCGCACCGCCACCCGGACTGGAGGTTCCTCCAAATGATCGGGTTTTCGCCCCGCTCGGGCCGCCTCCCGTAGCATTCACGCGGTAAACGGTGAGGCGATCCAGGAAACGGCAGTGGGCATGACGGCGGGCACGGACATCGGGCAGGACAGCGGCATCGAGGGCAGCGAGGAGGAGATCGACTACGGTCCCGGCCTCGACCCGGAGCGCCTGCGGCTCTGCCTCGACGTGCTCACCGAGCTGGACACCCTGCACGTCGACCACCCGGACGCGATCACCGTCCGCCAGGCCGTCGGCGGCATATTCCGCACGCTCAAGCAGCGCCGCCGCCAGGAGACCCGGGCCCGGAAGACCGCCAACGACCGCGCCGTCACCGCCCGCACCGCCACCGGGGCGCCGACCCGGATCGACGACGAGACGGCCGGCGCCTTCGGCCTGACCACCGTCACCACCACGGAGATCGCCGGCATCCTGGAGCGCCCCCGCTCCTGCTACACCTGCAAGACCCGGTACATCGAGGTGGACGCGTTCTACCACAACCTCTGCCAGGCCTGCGCGTACAAGAACCGGTCCCGCCGGGACGCCCGCGCCGACCTCACCGGCAAGCGGGCACTGCTCACCGGCGGCCGCGCCAAGATCGGCATGTACATCGCGCTGATGCTGCTGCGCGACGGCGCCCACACCACCATCACCACGCGCTTCCCCAACGACGCGATCCGCCGCTTCACGGCGATGCCGGACAGCGCCGAGTGGATCCACCGCCTCAAGATCGTCGGCATCGACCTGCGCGACCCCGCCCAGGTGATGGCGCTCGCCGACGAGGTGGCCGCGGACGGCCCGCTGGACATCCTGATCAACAACGCCGCACAGACCGTGCGCCGCCCGCCGGAGTCCTACCGCGAGCTGGTCGCCGCCGAGTCCGCGCCGCTGCCGGCCGGCGAGCTGCCGCAGTCCACCACCATCGGCCGGTTCGGCAGCGGCAGCGTCGACCTGCCGGCCCTGCCGGCACAGGCGACCGGCGAGGGCGAGCGGATCTCCGCCGAGGACGTCACCTCGCTCGCCCTGGTCACCGGCTCCGCCACGCCCGCCCGGATCGAGGCCGGCACGGCCATCGACGCCGGCGGCCTCGTCCCCGACCTCGCGCCCACCAACAGCTGGGTGCAGACCGTCGGCGAGGTCGGCCCGGTGGAGCTGCTGGAGGTCCAGCTCTGCAACTCCACCGCGCCGTTCATCCTGATCAGCCGGCTCCGCCCGGCGATGGCCGCCTCGGCGTCCCGCCGCAAGTACGTGGTCAACGTCTCCGCCATGGAGGGCGTCTTCGCGCGCGGCTACAAGGGTGCCGGCCACCCGCACACCAACATGGCCAAGGCCGCGCTGAACATGCTCACCCGCACCAGCGCCGAGGAGATGTTCCAGGCCGACGGCATCCTGATGACCGCCGTCGACACCGGCTGGATCACCGACGAGCGCCCGCACCCGGACAAGATGCGGCTCCACGACGAGGGCTTCCACGCCCCGCTCGACCTCGTCGACGGCGCGGCCCGGGTCTACGACCCGATCGTCCGCGGCGAGCAGGGCGAGGACCTCTACGGCTGCTTCCTGAAGGACTACGAGCGCGCCAACTGGTAAGCCCGCGCCGACTGGTAGACCCCGCGCCGACTGCTGGGCGCCGGCCCGAAGGAGAGACCGAGTTGACCACCGCACCGCTGATCGGCGCCGGCGTGATCGTCCCCACCGGGGACGGCCGGGTCCTGATCGGCCGCCGGACCACCTCCGGCGAGCCGCCGACCTGGAGCCTGCCCGGCGGCAAGGTGGACGCCCCCGGTGAGTCCTTCGAGCAGGCCGCCGCACGGGAGTTGGCCGAGGAGACCGGCATCGTACTGCCGGCCGGGGAGATGCGGGTGCTGGGCGTCCTGCTCGACCACGAGCTCGGCCGGCCCCGGCTGACCGCGGCCGTCCTCGCGCCGCCGAGCCTGGCCGCCGCCGAGGTCACCGAACCGCACGCCTGCGCCGGCTGGGAGCGGTTCCCGCTGGACGCCCTGCCGGAGCCGATGTTCTACCCGTCCGCACTGGTGCTGGGCAGTTGGCTGACGGACCGTCCGTCCGCCCTGCGCCCGGGCACGTACGCGTACCCCGTCGCCCGCTGAGCGCGGACGACGGGGCACGGCCGGGGCGCCGCCCCGGCGGCCCGGGTCAGCCGTTGCGGGCCGCCTCGGGGCCGGTGATCCGCTTCAGCAGCGGCAGCGTCGAGGCGACGATCCCGAGCGCGGCCGCCAGACCGAGCGCAACCAGGACGAAGTACACCGCACCCGGCGACACCAGGTCGTAGTGCATCTGGGACGTGAGGAACATCGCGGACGCCGCGAAGCCCGTCCCGGTCGCGATCGCAGCCACCACCAGCAGCGGCAGCGCACTCTCCAGCCCGATCACCCGCTGCAGCAGGCGCAGCGGCGCCCCGGTGAGCCGCAGCATCGCGAACGGCCGCCTGCGGTCGGACAGGCCCGCGACCACGCTCACCGCCAGGCTGCAGCCGGCGATCGGCAGGGTGGTCAGCAGCACCACGTTGGCCAGCTGCCGCCACCCCGCCAGCTCCTTCTGCTGGGTGGAGCCCCAGTCGCCGACCGTCCGGGCCTGGTACCCCGGGTGGGCCCGGGTGAGCAGCGTCCGGACCCGCTCCATGGCCGCGGTGGAGCCGTCGGTGGTCACGTAGAGGTTGCGCACCGGCAGCGCGGCCGCCTCCTCCACGGAGACCGGTGCGGCCGTCCACTCCATGTCGGCGGTGGAGTGCAGGCTGAGGAAGCCCCACGGCGGGACGCCGACGACGCTCGCGCCGGCCGGGCAGCGGCCCACCACCGGGACCTGGGCGAGGTCGGTGCAGAGCACCAGGTTCGGCGCGAACCCGGGGGCCTCGCCCGGTAGCGCGCCGACCGCCTTCGGGTTGTCGTGGCCCAGCGCGAGGCCGCGGAAGCCGGGCACCGCCCGGAGGTCCGCCAGCAGCTGCGCCGACACGGCGTCCGTCATCGGGGGGTCCTCCACCAGGCCGCTCTGCTCGACGGCGACCCGGGTCTGCGGGTCCCCGCTGAGGGTGCCGCGGTTCTCGTTGATGGTGCCGATGATGCAGACCGTCGCCGTGGTGACGAAGAGCGCGAGGACGAGGCCGGCGACCGAGCGGAAGCCCGCCTTCGGGTCGTCGGCGAGCCGGCGGACGGCGATCAGGGTGGCCGGCCGGCTGGTGCGCCGGGCCACGCTCCGGGCCGCCGCCATGGTCAGCCAGGGTCCGGCGATCACCAGGCCCAGCATGATCACCAGGAAGCCGGTCAGGTAGGCCGCGGTCTGCCCGTCGGTGGTCTCCGGGCGGCGGTCGGCGAAGTAGCCGAGCTCGGCGAGGCCGCCCAGCAGCGGAACCAGCCGCCAGGCGCTCGGCGGCTTCGGGGTCACCCGGCGGGTGACGCCCAGCGGCGAGATCGTGACCCGCCGCAGGGCCAGCCGGGCCGCGACCGCCGCCGCCAGCGGGACGCCGAGCGCGGTCGCCACGGCCTGGAGCGGAGTGATCGTCAGGTCCTCGGCGAAGAACCGGTCCCCGGTGAAGGGGACGGTCGCCACCAGCGGGCGCAGCAGCAGGAACAGGCCGAAGCCGGCGGCGGTACCGGCCGCCGCGGCCACCGTGGACTCCACCGCCGAGATCAGCGAGACCTGCCGCGGGGTGGCGCCGACCAGCCGCATCGCGGCGTAGCGCTGCTCGCGGGTGGCGGCGGAGAGCCGGGTCGCGGTGCCGATGAAGACGACCACCGGGAAGATCAGCGCGCCGGCGACCACCGAGAGGATCAGCGTCATGGCGTCGCCGCGCACGCCCGTCCCGGGGCAGTAGTCGTGCTCGCAGGAGGGCGGGAGGGCGGTGGCGATGGTGGTCACCCTGCTCGCGCCGGGCATGTGCTCGATCTCCGCCGGGGCGCGGCCCTCGATCAGGTAGAGCGAGTCCGGGGAGGGCAGCGCCTCGTCGCCGAGGATTCCGGCCAACCGGCCGGGGAAGCGGTCGCCCAGCTCCGCGGCCGGGGTCCTGCGGAGCAGCTCGGCGAGCGCGGGCGAGGCGTAGTACTCACCCGGCGCGGGCAGCCGGTCGAGGCCCGGGGGGACGGGCGCGGTCGGCCCGGTGGCGGCGACGTCGATCCGAAGGATCTCCCTGCCGTCGAAGTAGTCGCCGTGGTCCCACCACCAGAGCGGGTCCACCGGTGCGGTCTCGGTGCGGCTCACCGCGCCGGTGTTGGTCCACAGCTGCCGCTCGTTGGACTCGTCGACGGCGCTGATGCCGGCCAGCGTGGAGAGCAGCAGGCCGACGCCGATCGCCACGGCTGCGGCGATCATGACCAGCCGGGCCACGGCCTCCCGTCCGCCGCTGACGGCGAGGCGGAGCGCGAAGGCGATCACGAGGCGACCTGCTCCGGTGCGAGCCTGGTCGTCCTGGCCCTGCCGTCCCGGACCATCGCCTCGCGGTCGGCGTAGGCGGCGACCCTGGGCTCGTGGGTGACCAGGACGACGGCGGTGCCCTGCTCACGGGCGGCGCCGACCATCAGCTCCATCACCTGCTCGCCGGTGAGCGAGTCCAGCGCCCCGGTCGGCTCGTCGGCGAAGAGCACCTGCGGACGGGCCACCAGCCCGCGGGCGAGGGCGACCCGTTGGGCCTGTCCGCCCGACAGCTCGCCGGAGCGACGCCGCTCCATGCCGTCCAGGCCGAGCCGGGCGAACCACGGGCGGGCCTCGGCCAGTGCGGCCGCCCGCTTGGTGCCGCGCAGGAGTAAGGGCAGGGCCACGTTCTCCTCGGCGGTCAGCTCGGGGACGAGCTGGCCGAACTGGAAGACGAAGCCGAAGGTGTCGCGGCGCAGGGCGCTGCGCTCGGCCTCGGTCATGGTGTCGAGCCGGCGTCCGGCGAAGTGCACCTCGCCGGAGTCGGGGGTGAGGATGCCGGCCAGGCAGTGCAGCAGGGTGGACTTGCCGGAGCCGCTGGGCCCCATGATAGCGAGCACCTCGCCGGCGTCGACGGCCAGGCTCGCGCCGCGCAGGGCGGGGGTCTCGCCGAAGGAGAGGGTGAGGTCGCGGGCCTCGATCAGCGTGGTCACGGGCGCACCGCCTCGGCGAGCGCGTCCAGGCGGGCGGCGGTCAGGTCGATCCAGCGCAGGTCTGCCTCCAGGTGGAAGAGCCCGTGGTCGGCGAGCAGGGCGTCCACCAGGGCGCCGCTGCGGCGGACTTCCGTCAGTTCGCGCATCCGCCGCAGGTGGGCGGCGCGCTGGGTGTCGAGGTACACCTCGGCGTCGCGGCCGAGCATCAGGGCGAGCACGACCTTGGTGAACAGCACCGACTGCAGGTTCGGCTCGGGTGCCACGGGCTCGGTGAGCCAGTGCTCGAACTCGGTCACACCGGCCTCGGTGATGACGTACCGCTTGCGCTCCGGCCCGTCGCCGGGCTCGGCCTCGCCGGCCACCACCTTGCCGTCCCGGGCGAGCCGCCCGAGCGTGGCGTAGACCTGGCCGTACGGGAGGGGCTTGCCGCGTCCGAAGAAGGCGTCGTAGTCGCGCTTGAGGTCGTAGCCGTGGCTCGGCTCCCGCTCCAGCAGCCCGAGGAGGGTCAAAGGAACACTCATGGAAGAAACATACACCAGAGGTATACTCCGAGTGTATAGCTGGCGAGAATACGGCGCTGACCTGCGAAGACGTTGAATCGGCGGAGGCGCGAGGGGCCGAGAGGAGGCGCGAGGGGCCGAGAGGAGGCGCGAGGGGCCGAGAGGAGGCGCGAGGGGCCGAGAGGAGGCGCGAGGGGCCGAGAGGGGGCGCGGGGGGCTGAGGAGGGGGGCGCGGGGGGCTGAGGAGGGGCGCGGGGCGCTCGGCACCCGCCCGGTGACGGCGGCCGGAGCGGGGGCGGCCCCACGCCGCCGCCCGCTCCCGCACCGCGGCCCGACGGGCCCCCACAGCGGGCCGGGCCTGCCGCGTCCCGGCACGTGGAGGACGCGGCTGCCCCCAGCCTGCCCCGCCGACCCCTCCCCCGCCGAGGGCCGAACGGCCCTGCCGCAGCCGGCCGGCCAGTGTCCAACGTCCCTTTCCGCCACCGGGGAGCCGGCATCGGACGTCCCGGTGGTGCGGGCGCGCACGGCTCTTGTGCCGGGCGTCCGGCAGCGGGAGATTGGGTGCCGGACGCCCGGCGGACCGCCCCTGGTCCCGTCCGGGCGCGCCCGTCGCCGTGCCCGCGCCGACCCCGAGGAGCCACGCCGTGTCCAGCACACCCCGCCCGCCGCGGCCGGCGTCGCCGCCGCGGCGCGCCGCCCGGCAGCTGCGGCGGGCCTTCGGCACCCGCCGCCACCGGCTCCGCGAGCCGCTCGCCCGCCCGTTGGACCGCTCCCGCAGCCGGGCCCGGGCCGCGGCGGCGCTGGCGCTGCTGCTCGCCCTCGCCGTCTCCGTCGGCGGCGCGTTACTCGCCCACCGGGCGACCGTGCGTGCGGCCGCGGCCGACCGGGCCCGCCTGAAACCGGTCGAGGCCACCGTCCTCGCCACTGAGCAGCCCACCGCCACCCCCGGCGCCCGCTGGTCCGGCGACTACCAGGAGCGCACCACCGTCCGGGCCACCTGGACCGCGCCCGACGGACAGCCGCACACCGGCAGCGTCCAGGTGCGCCGCACCGTCGTGGCCGGATCCACCGTCACCCTCTGGGTCGACCGGGGCGGAACGCCCCACGACACCCCACCGTCCGCGGTCGGCCTGGCCGTCGAGGCGGTCTGCTTCGGCCTCGCCGGCTTCGCCGCCCTCGGGACCGGCGTCGGCGGCGCGCTCGCCCTGCGGCTGCGCGTCCTCGACCGCCGCGCCGACCGCGCCTGGACGCGATCCTGGGCCCACCACGAACCACTGTGGAGCGGCCGCACCGCCAGCAGCCCCGGCGGCCCGCAGGACGACTAGGACGTCCGGCCGAGACACTCCCCAGAACCTGAAAGGGCCTCCGTGCACATCGCCTTCACGACCGATCGACTCACCGCCCGGCTCTGGGAGCCGGGCGACCTGGATCGCGCGTACGAGCTCTACTCCCGCTGGGAGGTGATGCGCTGGCTCGGCGCCGAGCCCAGGGCCCTGGAGTCCCGGGCCGAGGCCGCGCAGCTGATCGAGCGGTTCCGCGACCGCTCGGCCGACCCCCGCTACGGCGTGTGGGCGCTGGAGCAGCGGGAGACCGCGACGGTGATCGGCTCCGTCCTGCTGGTCCCGCTGCCCGACGGGGACGGCGCCGTGGAGGTCGGCTGGCACCTGCACCCCGACTCCTGGGGCCACGGCTTCGCCACCGAGGCCGCTCGGGGAGCGCTGGCCAAGGGCTTCGCCGAGGGCCTGGCCGAGATCCACGCGGTGGTGCGCCCCGGCAACGCCCCTTCGGCAGCGGTCTGCCGGCGGCTCGGCATGGCGGCGATCGGTCGTACCGACCGCTGGTACGGCGTCGGGATGGACGCCTTCCTGGCCGTCCCGACGCCCGCCGACGGGGCGGGCGGGAAAAGCGGTGCGGCCGGTGCGCCGGGGGACGCCGGCGCAACCCGTCGGCTCGCCCTCGACCTGCCGGCCGAACTCGTGGACTGGGTCCGGGCGTTCGCCGAGGTCTCGCACCGGCGGGTCGAGGACGTGGTCGGCCCGCTGATCGCCGCCGAACGGGCCCGGGTCGAGGCCGGTTGGCACGGCACCCCGGAGCGGCAGGCCCGCTGAGGCCTCCGCGCCGCCGGCTTCCCCGGGCTCAGGGGGCGCCGTCCGGGGCGGTCCAGGCCGGGGCGGGGGCGCCCGGGCGGGTGGTGCCGGCGGCGCGGGTGAGGAGGGCGACGGCGACCAGCAGGGCGAGGGCCACGGCGAGGGCGCCGGTGATGTGGGCGTGGAGCACCAGCAGCGCGCCGAGCACCGCGCCGCCGAGCATCCAGACCGCGGAGGCGAGGCGCCGCCGCCCCGCCCGGTCGGCGGCCAGGGCGGTGATGGTCATGGTCAGCACGGTGGTGGTGAGATCGGGCACCTTCAGGTGGCGGACCACCGCGTTCTGCCACCCCATCGCGAGGCCGAGCAGCCCGATCAGGCCGTACCGGGCCGGGTCCGCGGTGTGGTCCGCCAGGGCCGCGAGCAGGGTGGCGCCGGCCAGCAGCACCACCTGGACGGAGACCCCGACGACGAGCAGCCGGCCGCGGTGGCCGGGGAGGATCTCGCCGAGCCGGCCGCCGGCGAGCGCGCCCAGCAGGAAGGCGGCCAGCGCGGCGAGCGAGGCGGTGGCGGAGAGGCCGGGCGCGCCGGCCAGGGCGAAGCCGAGGAAGACCACGTTCCCGGTCATGTTGGCGACGAAGACGTGGCCGAGGGCCAGGTAGCTCACGGCGTCCACCAGGCCGGTGACGACGGTCAGGGCCAGCAGCATCGGCACCAGCGGGCCGTGGCGTGGGTCGCTCTTCATCGCGCTCCTCCTCCGGTCGTGCGTGCCCGGCGGTTCCGGCACCACGTCCGTTCTACGCCCGACCGGCTGCCCGGGAGACGACGCCGCCCCGCCCCGGGAGAGGCCGGGGCGGGGCGGGGCCGGGAGGCGTACGCCGCCGGACGGGCGGCCGGTCGGGCGCCGGAGGCCGTCCCGGCGGCCCTCGGCGGTCCTCAGCAGTCCTTGAGGGTGGTGCAGAGCGCCGAGTCCATCGCCTTGGCCACGTCGGCGTCGGCCGGGCCGGCCCACGGGACCTTGGGCTGGGCGCCGCTCTTGCCGGTGGTCCAGACGGCCAGCTCGTTCACCGTGCCGTCCGGGGCGGTCAGGTACTCGTGCAGGGTGACGGCGTTGCCGCCGGCCTGCGGGACGGTCACCGTCGCGGCGAAGTAGTTCGCGTCCTCGGGGCTGGTCACCTTGACCGTGGCGCCCGGGGCGGTCTTCGCGCAGGCCTTGACCTCCTCCCGGAGGTCGCTGAAGACCGCGTGGGCGCTCTGCGCGACGCCGCTGCTCGGGCGCGGGTCGCCCTCGTACAGCAGGGTCTGCTGGGCCTGCCACTGGTCGGGGCCGCCGGCGCCGAGCAGGGACTGCGCGGCCGCCCGGCCGGTGCCGAGGTCCGCGGTGTCCGGGGACAGCTTCGCGTGGCAGAGCTCCTGGAGCTTGAACGTGGGCGCGCCGGCGACGGACTTGGCGGTGCCGGCGGGGGCGGGCCAGTGGTAGGTCGCGTCCAGCGGGATGCTGCGCGGGTTGATCCAGGCGCCGGCCGGGACGTCCCGGGAGCCGGCGGCCCCCGTGGCACCGGCCGCGGACGGCTTGGCGGCGCCGCCCGACGGCTGCGCCGCGCCGGTGCCGGTGCCCGTTCCGCCGGCCGGGGCGGTCGCGGCCGGGCTCGCGGCCTTGCTCGGCGCGGCGTTCTGGTCCCCGCCGTTGTCCGGCCCGCAGGCGCTGAGCGTGCCGAGGCAGGCGATCGCCGCGACGGCGGCCACCGCCGTTCCGGCGGTGCGGTTGGTGCGGGCGGTGCGGTTGGTGCGCAAGGTGTTGCTTCCTTCCCCCGAGGTGGTGTCGTCCGCCGGCACCGGTGGGGCCACCGGCCGCCTGACCCCTGATCAGCTCCGTTGCGGCCCCCCGCGCCGACGGCGTCGAAACCTAGTGCGAACGGCGACGCTGCGCAAAACGGGTCCGCCCGCCGACCGGGGCGCGCTCCAGGGCGGGAGCCAGTTTTGAACACGTTCATTTATGCCCTACGCTCGGACCGACACCACGAGAGGGGGCTCGATGCGCTTCGTCATACCCGGCGGAACCGGACAGATCGGCCGGATCCTGGACCGCGCGCTGACCGAAGAGGGCCACGAAGTCCTGGTCCTGACCCGCCGGCCGCGCGCCGACCGCGAGCTCTACTGGGACGGCCGCACCCTCGGCCGCTGGGCCGAGGCCGTCGACGGCGCCGACGCGGTGGTCAACCTCGCCGGGCGCAGCGTCAACTGCCGCTACACCGATGCCAACCAGCGCGAGATGCTGCACTCCCGGGTGGACTCCGCCCGGGTCGTCGGCGAGGCGATCGCCGCCGCGAAGCGCCCGCCGCGGGTCTGGCTGCAGATGAGCACCGCCACCATCTACTCCCACCACTTCGGCGCACCGCACGACGAGGAGAGCGGCGTCCTCGGCGGCGGCGAGCCCGACGTGCCGCGGTACTGGGACTTCAGCGTCGACATCGCCAAGGCCTGGGAGCGCGCGCAGGAGCTCTCCCCCACCCCGCAGACCCGCAAGGTCGCGCTGCGCTGCGCGATGGTGATGAGCCCCGACCGCGGCGGCGCCTTCGACATGATGCTGCGGCTGGCGCGCTGCGGGCTGGGCGGCCCGATCGGCGGCGGCTCGCAGTACATGTCCTGGATCCACGACCGGGACCTGGTGCGTGCCGTGCGGTTCCTGCTCGACCGGGAGGAGCTGGCCGGCCCGGTCAACCTCGCCGCGCCGCACCCGGTGGCGCAGCGCGCGTTCATGCAGGCGATCAGGCGCGCCTGGGGGATTCCGGTGGGCCTGCCGGCCACCCGGTGGATGGCCGAGGTCGGCGCCTTCGCGCTGCGCTCGGACACCGAGCTGCTGCTGAAGAGCCGCACGGTGGTGCCCGGGCGGCTGCAGGAGGCAGGGTTCGGCTTCGAGCACCCGCAGTGGCCGGCCGCCGCCGTCGACCTGGCCCGGCGCCGCCGCTGGCGCCCGGCCCGTTCCTCCCCTGCCTCCTCGCCTGCGCCCCGTACCCCTGACCCCGGCACCTGACCGCGGGCCGGCCGACGGAACGGCCGGCGACTGCAGGGGCCCTCCGAAGGAGTCTGCAGGTACGACCACGCCGCGAAAACGGCCGAACTCCCCGTGCCGGGCCGGGTAGTGTGCCCGTATGGATCTCAGTGGATTCCCCTTCACCGCCACCGACTGGAGCCAGGTCCGCGAGGACCGCAAGCCGGGTGAGAGCGGTGAGGTGGCCAGCCGGGTACAGCACTTCGGCGGGGTTCGGGTCCGCCGGGTGGACTACAGCCCCGGGTACGTCGCCGACCACTGGTGCCGCAAGGGGCACGTGCTGTACGTCCTGGCGGGCGAGCTCGTCACGACGCTCGACGACGGCCGCGTCGTGGTCACCCCCCAGGGCGGCAGCTACCAGGTGGCCGACGACGCCGAGGCGCACCGCTCCAGTGCGCCGACCGGCGCCAGCCTGCTGATCGTCGACTGACGAACGGGTGCCGGAGCCGGCCTCGGCGCGCCGGCGGACGGGGGCGGCCTCGGCCTACGGCCGGACGGCGCCGACGTTCGACACCGCGAGCGGGCGGCAGTGCAACCGATTGCAGAGGGAGTGCAAGGTCACACCCGCTGCCTCTGCTGCACCCCCGCCGACGGGCGCTAACCTGCCGGACATGACGGTCCCGCCCGAAGGGCTCCCCCTGGCTGCCGAGTTCCCGGCCGCACATCGTGAGCAGTGGCAGCACCTCGTCGAGGGCGTGCTGCGCAAGTCGGGTGCGCAGCCCGCGGACGGCGGGGCGGCCGAGCACGCGCTCACCACCGCACTCCAGGACGGGCTGCGCGCCCGCCCGCTGTACACCGCCGAGGACTCCGCCCCCGAGGCCGGCTACCCCGGCTTCCCGCCGTTCGTCCGCGGCGGGCGGCCGCAGGGCGCCGCGGTGTCCGGCTGGGACGTGCGCCAGCGCCACGCCGACCCCGACGCGCGCCGCACCAACGAGGCGGTCCTCGCCGACCTGGAGAACGGCGGCAGCTCGCTCTGGCTGGAGCTGGGCGGTGACGCCCTGCCCATCGCGGCGCTGCCCGCGGCGCTCACCGGCGTCTACCTCGACCTGGCCGGCGTCACCCTCGACGCCGGCGCCGAATTCGGTGCAGCCGCCGAGCAGTTGTTCAAGCTCTACCAGGAGCGCGAGGTCTCCCCCGGGGCCGCCGCGGGCAGTCTCGGCGCCGACCCGCTGGGCCTGGAGGCCCGCACCGGCGAGGCCGGGCGCACCGAGGCGCTGCTCGCCGAGGCCACCGCGCTCGCCGCCCGCTGCGCCGACGGCTACCCGGGCCTGCGGGCGCTGACCGTCGACGCCCTGCCCTACCACGAGGCCGGCGCCTCCCCGGTGCAGGAGCTGGGCTGCTCGCTGGCCACCGGCGTCGCTTACCTGCGCGCGCTCACCGACGCCGGGCTCCCGGTGGACACCGCCCTGGGCCAGCTGGAGTTCCGCTACGCGGCCGACGCCGACCAGTTCCTGACGATCGCGAAGTTCCGGGCCGCGCGCCGGCTCTGGGCCCGGGTGGCCGAGGTGTCGGGCGCAGCGCCGGAGGCCTCGGCGCAGCGGCAGCACGCCGTCACCTCCCCGGTGATGATGACCGCACGCGACCCGTGGGTGAACATGCTGCGCACCACGGTGGCCTGCCTGGCCGCCGGGGTGGGCGGCGCCGACGCGGTGACCGTCCTGCCGTTCGACAGCGAGCTGGGCCTGCCGGACGCCTTCGCCCGCCGGATCGCCCGCAACACCCAGGCGATCCTGCTGGAGGAGTCGCACCTGGCCCGCGTGGTCGACCCGGCCGGCGGCTCCTGGTACGTCGAGCAGCTGACCGACGAGCTGGCGCACGCCGCCTGGGCCTGGTTCCAGGAGATCGAGCGGGCCGGCGGCCAGCGGGCCGCGCTGGGCTCCGGGCTGGTCGGCGAGCGGATCGCCGCCACCTGGGCGGAGCGCTCCGCGAAGCTCGCCAAGCGGCGCGAGCCGATCACCGGCGTCAGCGAGTTCCCGAACCTGGACGAGCAGTCCCCGGTGCGCGAGCCGGCCCCGGCCGGGCCCGCCGGCGGGCTGCCGCGGGTCCGGCGCGCCGAAGCCTACGAGGCGCTGCGCGCCCGCTCGGACGCCCACCTGGCGGCCACCGGCGAGCGGCCGAAGCTGTTCCTCGCCTCGATCGGCGGTGCCGCCGCGCACACCGCGCGGACCACCTTCGCCGCCAACCTGTTCCAGGCCGGCGGCATCGCCACCGCCTCGCTGGAGGGCACCGACCCGGCCGCGTTCGCCGAGGCCTTCGCCGCCTCCGGCGCACCGGTCGCCTGCCTCTGCTCCAGCGACCCGCTGTACGACGAGCACGCCGCGGCCGTCGCGGCCGCCCTGAAGGCCGCCGGCGCCCGGCAGGTGCTGCTGGCCGGCCGGCCGGGCGACCGGCGCGAGGCCCTCCAAGCCGCCGGGGTGGACGCGTTCGTGTTCGCCGGCGGCGACGCCGTGGCGACCCTGACCGGCCTGCTCGACCTGATCACCGACGAAAGCGGAGTGGCACGATGATCCCCGACTTCACCGGCATCGGGCTGGACCGGGACGGCTCCGCCGACGTCACCGACGGCCAGTGGCGGTCCGCCTGGCGGCAGGCCACCGGCAAGGACGTCGACGAGCTGGTCTGGGACACCCCCGAGGGCATCGGCGTCAAGCCGCTGTACACCGCGGACGACCTGGCCGGCCTGGACTTCCTGGACACCTACCCGGGCATCGCCCCGTACCTGCGCGGGCCGTACCCGACCATGTACGTGAACCAGCCGTGGACGGTCCGGCAGTACGCCGGCTTCTCCACCGCCGAGGAGTCCAACGCCTTCTACCGCCGCAACCTGGCGGCCGGCCAGAAGGGCCTCTCGGTCGCCTTCGACCTGCCGACCCACCGCGGCTACGACAGCGACCACCCGCGGGTCACCGGCGACGTCGGCATGGCCGGCGTGGCGATCGACTCCATCTACGACATGCGCCAGCTCTTCGACGGCATCCCGCTGGACCGGATGTCGGTGTCGATGACCATGAACGGCGCGGTGCTGCCGGTCCTGGCGCTCTACATCGTGGCCGCCGAGGAGCAGGGGGTGCCGCCGGAGAAGCTGGCGGGGACCATCCAGAACGACATCCTCAAGGAGTTCATGGTCCGCAACACCTACATCTACCCGCCGCAGCCGTCGATGCGGATCATCTCGGACATCTTCGCGTACACCTCGCAGAAGATGCCGCGGTACAACTCGATCTCCATCTCCGGCTACCACATCCAGGAGGCCGGGGCCACGGCCGACCTGGAGCTGGCCTACACCCTGGCCGACGGGGTGGAGTACCTGCGGGCGGGTCTGGACGTGGGGCTGGACGTGGACGCCTTCGCGCCGCGCCTGTCGTTCTTCTGGGCGATCGGGATGAACTTCTTCATGGAGGTCGCCAAGCTCCGCGCGGCCCGGCTGCTCTGGGCCAAGCTGGTCAAGCAGTTCGACCCGAAGAACGCCAAGTCGCTGTCGCTGCGCACCCATTCGCAGACCTCCGGCTGGTCGCTCACCGCGCAGGACGTGTTCAACAACGTCACCCGCACCTGTGTGGAGGCGATGGCGGCCACCCAGGGCCACACCCAGTCGCTGCACACCAACGCGCTGGACGAGGCGCTCGCGCTGCCGACCGACTTCTCGGCCCGGATCGCCCGAAACACCCAGCTGCTGCTCCAGCAGGAGTCCGGCACCTGCCGGTCCATCGACCCGTGGGGCGGCTCGGCGTACGTCGAGAAGCTCACCCACGACCTGGCCAACCGCGCCTGGCAGCACATCCTGGAGGTCGAGGCGGCCGGCGGCATGGCCAAGGCGATCGACGCCGGCATCCCGAAGCTCCGGGTCGAGGAGGCCGCCGCGCGGACCCAGGCCCGGATCGACTCCGGCCGGCAGCCGGTGATCGGCGTCAACAAGTACCGGGTGGAGAGCGACGAGCAGATCGACGTGCTCAAGGTCGACAACTCCTCGGTGCGGGCGCGCCAGATCGAGAAGCTGCGCCGGCTGCGCGACGAGCGCGACGAGGCCGCCACCCAGGCCGCCCTGCACGCGCTGACCCGGGCCGCCGAGGCCGGCCCGCAGCGCGGGGGCGCGCTGGACGGCAACCTGCTGCACCTGGCCGTCAACGCGGCCCGGGCCAAGGCCACCGTCGGCGAGATCTCGGACGCCCTGGAGAAGGTGTACGGCCGGCACTCGGGCCAGATCCGTACGATCTCCGGTGTGTACCGAGACGAAGCGGGCCAGTCGGCCCCCCTCCAGCGCACCCGGGACCTGGTCGAGCGGTTCGAGCAGGCCGAGGGCCGCCGCCCCCGCATCCTGGTCGCCAAGATGGGCCAGGACGGCCACGACCGCGGCCAGAAGGTGATCGCCACCGCCTTCGCCGACCTCGGCTTCACGGTGGACGTCGGCCCGCTGTTCCAGACCCCGGCCGAGGTGGCCCGCCAGGCCGTCGAGGCGGACGTGCACATCGTCGGCGTCTCCTCGCTGGCCGCCGGGCACCTCACCCTGGTGCCGGCGCTGCGCGCCGAGCTGGCCGAGGCCGGCCGGGAGGACATCACCATCGTGGTCGGCGGGGTGATCCCCCCGCAGGACTTCGACGCGCTGTACGAGGCGGGCGCCGCGGCGGTCTTCCCGCCCGGCACGGTGATCCCGGACGCCGCCTACGACCTGCTGAAGTCGCTGGCGGCCGACCTCGGCCACGAGCTGTGAGCCGCTGACCCTCATGCCACCGCGGACGATCGACCTCGACAGCTATGCGACGGGCGTCCTGGACGGCTCGCGCGCCTGGATCGCGCGGGCCGTCACCCTCGTCGAGTCCACCCGGCCCGACCACCGCGCGCTGGCGCAGCAGTTGCTCCGGCGGCTGCTGCCGCATGCGGGCGACGCGGTCCGGGTGGGCATCACCGGCGTTCCGGGCGTCGGCAAGTCGACCTTCATCGACTCCTTCGGCACGATGCTCACCGGCCTGGGCCACCGGGTCGCGGTGCTGGCCGTCGACCCGACGTCCAGCCGCACCGGCGGCTCCATCCTGGGCGACAAGACGAGGATGGAGCGCCTGGCCGTCGACCGGAACGCCTTCGTCCGCCCCTCCCCCACCTCCGGCACGCTCGGCGGGGTCGCCAAGGCCACCCGGGAGTCCATGGTGGTGATGGAGGCGGCCGGCTACGACGTCGTCCTGATCGAGACGGTCGGCGTCGGGCAGTCGGAGACGACGGTGGCGGGGATGGTCGACACCTTCCTGCTGCTCAGCCTGGCGCGCACCGGCGACCAGTTGCAGGGCATCAAGAAGGGCGTGCTGGAGCTGGCGGACGTCATCGCCGTCAACAAGGCCGACGGCCCGCACGAGACCGACGCCAAGGCGGCCGCTCGCGAACTCGCCGGCGCCCTGCGGCTGTTGCAGGCGCCGGACGCGCCGTGGACGCCGCCGGTGCTGACCTGCAGCGGCCGCGACGCCGCCGGCCTCGACGTGCTGTGGGAGCGCATCCAGCAGCACCGCAAGGTCCTCGACGCCACCGGCGCGCTCCAGGCCAAGCGCCGGGACCAGCAGGTCGAGTGGACCTGGGCCATGGTCCACGACCAGCTCTGGTCCAGGCTCCACGAACACCCGGAAGTCCGGCGCCTCGCCCCCGAGTTGGAGCAGCAGGTGCGCGCCGGTTCACTGCCCCCCGGCCTGGCCGCGCAGCGCATCCTCGACGGCTTCTTCGGCGCCTCGGCCGACTGAGCCCCACCCGGACCAACGACCACGGGGAGGACCCCGGACCGCCGAGCGGTCCGGGGTCCTCCCGTTACAGCCGGCCGCTCAGGCGGACTTGACGGCCGCGAAGCGGGCCGAGACGTCCTGCCAGTTGACGACGTCCCAGAGGCGGGTGACGTAGTCGGGGCGGACGTTGCGGTACTGCAGGTAGTAGGCGTGCTCCCAGGCGTCGAAGGCGAGCAGCGGGGTGGTGCCCTGGCCGACGTTGCCGTGGTGGTCGTAGACCTGCTCGACGATCAGGCGCTGCCCCAGCGGCTCCCAGGAGAGGATCCCCCAGCCGGAGCCCTGGACGCCGGTGGTGGCGGTGGTGAGTTGCTTCTTGAAGGCCTCGAAGCTGCCGAAGTGCTCGGTGATGGCGTCGGCCAGCTCGCCCTCGGGGCGGTCGCCGCCCTCGGGCGAGAGGTTCTGCCAGAACAGCGAGTGCAGCACATGGCCGGAGAGGTGGAAGGCGAAGGTCTTCTGCAGGCCGACCAGGCCGCCGAACTGCTCCTTGTCGCGCGCCTCGGCGAGCTGCTCCAGGGTGTCGTTGGCGCCCTTGACGTAGGCCGCGTGGTGCTTGGAGTGGTGCAGCTCCAGGATCTCGGCGGACATCGCCCGCTCCAGCGCGGAGTAGTCGTACGGCAGGTCGGGAAGCGAGTAGGTGCCCATGGTGGGACACAGCCCCTTTCGGCGGGTTCAACGGGTGGTGATCGTGCCGGCACCACACTATTGCGTATCACTTGCAAGAACGAAGTATGGGCTCCTGCTTATTCCTCACATGCCGTCGGGCGGAACGGCCGTCAGCACCCGGCACGGGCGGCGAGGGTGAGTGACCGCGAGGCGCGACGCTAAGCGGGGCGCGAAGGGAGGCGGGGCGCGACGGGAGATGGAGGGCCGGCCGCCCGAATCGCCCCGCTTCGGGCGGTGCGGCGGCGGATCTCTGACAACGTTTCGGTTGCGGCGGGCGGCAATCCGATCGCAGGGCCTTCCCGCCACTGGGGACCATGTGCCATTTTACATGTCACACATCGAGAGGCCGCGCCCCATTCCGCGGCCCCGAACGGCCCCGGAGGCCCCCACAGATGCGTCCCTTCCGGATATCCAAGGCCAACGCGCGCAGGCTCCCTGCGCTCGGCGCGGCCTTCTTCATCTCGCTCGGCCTCTTCGCCCCGGCGAGCCAGGCCGCCCCGGCCGGCTCCGCGGCCCCGGCGACCACCAGCGCCACCGGCGCTGCGGCCCCGCGGTCGATCCCGGTCCCCAAGTCGCCCGACGCCAAGAGCAACAGCCCCTTCAAGATCTCCGCGCAGGACAGCACCGAGGAGCACGCCCCGCCGGCCGCCCCGGCCACCGCCCCCGTCAAGGCCGCCAAGCAGTTCTCGGCCGCCGCCGGGGACCCCTGTCCGGACCTGTCCGGGGTGATCAACGCCACGGGCGGCGCACTGGTGCAGCAGCTCAAGGCGCTGCCGCGGGTCGACTGCACCTACCCGCTGTTCAACATCGACGCGAACACCGCCGCGACCGCGTTCCGCGAGTCCAACATGGTGACCGTCGCCAACGCGCTGCGCGACGCCTCCCCGGCCTACCCGGGCGACAACGGCACGGCCGTCGGTCAGCTGGTCCTCTTCCTGCGGGCGGGCTACTACCAGCAGTCGGTCAACCCCGGCACCGTCGGCAGCTACAGCCCGACGCTGGCCGCCGCCACCCGCGGCGCGCTGGACGCCTTCTTCGCCAACGCGCACAGCAAGGACGCCACCACCGCCAACGGCGAGCTCCTGGTCGAGGTCGTCAAGGTGATCGGCCAGACCGACACCCTGGGGCGCTACGCCGGCTTCTTCAAGTGGCTGCTCGACCACTACACCGGCACCTGGCCCGAGCGGATGACGGCCACCGTCGCCGAGTTCGACTGGGTCCTCAAGGACGGCTTCGCGTCCACGACCGACAGCACGGGCTGGAAGGCCGCGCTCAAGGCCGACACCGGCATCCTCAACTCCTGGTCCGGCTTCATCACCCGCAACGACTCGCTGCTGAACCGCTGGGACGTCGTCAGCAACATCGGCCGCTACCTCGGCTACGGCCTGGAGGTCCCCGAGCTGCGGACCCAGCTGCGGCCGATGCTGAAGGACCTGATCAACCGCTACCCGAACACCGGCCCCACCGCCCCGATCACCATGAACCTGGGCTGGGCCACCCGTGAGTTCGACAAGGACCACTGCGCGGACTACGGCATCTGCGATCTGGCCACCCGCCTCATCCCGGTGGTCCTGCCGATCCAGCAGACCTGCAACGACGGTCTGAGGATCAAGGCGCAGGACATGTCCCCCGCGCAGCTGGCCACCACCTGCACCAGCCTGATCAACCAGGACGCCTACTTCCACCGGATCATCGGTGACAAGGGCGCCATCCCCGGCGACGTGAACACCAACCTGGAGGTCGTCGTCTTCGACGACTACGACCAGTACTCGCTCTACGCCTGGGCCTTCTACAACATCGACGTCGACAACGGCGGCATGTACGAGGAGGGCAACCCGGCCCTGCCGGGCAACCAGGCCCGCTTCATCGCCCACGAGGCGTCCTGGCTGCGCCCGGACTTCCAGATCTGGAACCTCAACCACGAGTACACCCACTACCTCGACGGCCGCTACAACATGTACGGCGACTTCGAGGCCGGCATCGTCACCCCGACCATCTGGTGGGTCGAGGGCATCGCGGAGACCATCTCCTACGGCTACCGCAACGCGCGCAACACCGACGCGATCGCCGAGGCCGCCAAGAAGACCTACAAGCTCAGCGAGCTGTTCGACACCGTCTACGACCAGACCGCCGACGCCACCGTCAACTCCAACCGCGTCTACCGCTGGGGCTGGCTGGCCGTTCGCTACATGATCCAGGAGCACCGCGCGGACCTCGACGCCGTGCTCGCCAAGTACCGCACCGGTGACTGGAACGGTGCCCGCACCATCCTGAAGCAGACCATCGGCACCCGGTACGACGCCGGCTTCGACACCTGGCTGACCACGGCCTGCGCCACCAACGACTGCGGCCCGCTGCCGGACGCCCCGGTCGCCCCGACCACCCCGGTCTGCACCATCGCCGACACCCGGCAGTTCGACAACAACTGCCGCCGGGACAACCTCGCGGCCGCCACCGGCAACTACAGCTACCACTTCCTGTACCTGCCGGCTGGCGTCAAGCAGCTGACCATCACCAGCAGCGGCGGCACCGGCAACGCCGACCTCTACTACGGCGGCGGCAGCTGGGCCACCACCTCCAACGCCCTGGCGAAGTCCACCAACGCCGGCAACAACGAGACGCTGACCGTCTCGAACCCGCCGGCCGGCTGGGTCTACTTCAGCCTCTCCGCCACTCAGGCCTTCGGCGGCGTCAGCGTCACCACGCAGTACAACTAGCCGGACCCGGCCCGCGCCACGCGGGCCGCGCACCTGGCCAGGAGGGCCCCGCCGCACCGGCGGGGCCCTCCGTCGTCCCCGCGCGCCGTGCGCAGCGGGATTGGTCCGTCAGCCGACCGGGGTCGCGGACCAGGTGAGGAGCATCCGCAGGGCGTCGTCGGACGGGCTGCCCGGGTCGGCGGCGTAGGTGATCAGGGCCTGGTCCGGGTCGTCGGTCGGGCGCAGGGTGTCGTAGGCCAGCTCCAGCCGGCCGACCAGCGGGTGGTGGAAGCACTTGCGGCCGGAGGTCTTGTCGCGCACCGGGTGCTCCGCCCACCAGCGGCGGAACTCCTCACTGCGCATGGAGAGTTCGCCGATCAGCGCGGCCAGCCGGCGGTCCTCGGGCCGGCGGCCGGCCTCCAGGTGGAGGAAGGCCACGTTCTCCCGTGCGCAGGCGGCCCAGTCCGCGTAGAGCTCGCGCGAGGCGGGGTCGAGGAACGTGATCCGGGCGATGTTCCGCTCGGCGGGGGCGAGCGCGGCGTAGTCGCCGAACAGCGCCGTGGCGGCCGGGTTCCAGGCCAGGATGTCCATCCGGCGGCCCATCACCATGGCGGGCGTGTCGTGGAGTTGTTCCAGCAGGCGGCCGAGCATCGGCCGGACCGGCTGCGGGCCGCGCGGTGCCGGCGGCGGCGCGGCGGCGGCACGGCCGGCCGGGCGGGGACGGGCCAGCCGGTGCAGGTGCCGGGCCTCGTCGGGGTCGAGCCGCAGGCTGCGGGCGACGGCGTCGAGGACGGCGTCGGAGGGGTTGCCGACCCGGCCCTGTTCCAGCCGGGTGTAGTAGTCGACGCTCACCCCGGCGAGCTGCGCGAGCTCCTCCCGGCGCAGGCCGGCCACCCGGCGGCGGCCGCCGAATTCCGGCAGGTCGACGTCCTCGGGGCGGAGCCGGCCGCGCCGGGTCCGGAGGAAGTCGCCGATGGTGTTCGAAGTGCTCACCCGGCCAGTCTCCCGGACGGCGCCCGCGGCTGCCTGGCCCTGTCAGGACCAGGCAGCCGCGGGGCCGGTGCCGACGCCGGGGCCGACCGGGCCGGCCCCGGCCGGACTCAGCGGACCCGGTGGGCGCCGCGGGACGGGGTGGCGGTGTGGATCTCCGGCGCGGTGTGCCCGGCGGCGGCGAAGGCTGCCGTGACCGCGTCCGCCACCTCGGTGGCGGCGCCCTGCTCGACCAGGACGACCACCGAGCCGCCGAAGCCCCCACCGGTCATCCGGGCGCCGAGCGCACCGGCCGCGACGGCCGTGGCGACGACCAGGTCGGTCTCGGGGCAGGAGACCCGGTAGTCGTCACGGAGCGAGGCGTGGCCCGCGGTGAGGATCGGGCCGAGGGCTGCCGGGTCCTTCTCCAGCACGTCCACCGCCTGCCGGACCCGCTCGTCCTCGGTGACCACGTGCCGCACCAGCGGCCGCAGTTCGGCCGGCAGGCGGCCGAGGGCGGCGTCCAGGCCGGCCGGGGCGAGGTCGCGCAGGGCGGGCAGGCCGAGCAGGGCGGCGGCCCGTTCGCAGCCGGCCCGCAGCGCGGCGTAGGCACCGTCCCCGAGGTCGTGGTGGACCCGGGTGTCGACGACCAGCAGCACCAGCCCGGCCGCGGCCGGGTCGAAGGGGATGTCCCGGGTGGCGAGGTCGCGGGCGTCGAGGTGGAGGGCGCTGCCGGTCCGGCAGCACATCGAGGCCATCTGGTCCATGACACCGCAGGGGACGCCGACGAAGTCGTTCTCGGCCCGCTGGGCGAGCAGCGCCAGTTCACCGGGTTCCAGGCCGAGGCCGTGCAGGTCCGCGTAGGCGGTGGCGACGGCGCATTCGAGCGCGGCGGAGGAGGAGAGGCCGGCGCCGGCCGGCACGTCGCTGTCGATCAGCACGTCCGCGCCGCCGACGGCGTGGCCGGCCCGGCGCAGCGTCCAGACGACGCCGGCCGGGTAGGCCGCCCAGCCCTCGGCGCCGCCCGGGTCGAGGGCGGCGACGTCGAGTTCGACGACCCGGCCCGGCGTCCGGGTGCTGGCGAGCCGGAGCAGGCCGTCGTCACGGCGGCGCACCCAGGCCCGGACGGTCTGCTCCAGGGCGATCGGGAGCGAGAAGCCGTCGTTGTAGTCGGTGTGCTCGCCGATCAGGTTGACCCGGCCGGGCGCGGCCCACTCCCCCTCGGGGTCGTGGCCGAACAGCCCGCGGAAGACGGCGGCGCTCATCCGGCCACCTCGCGCAGCCGCTCGGCGGCGTACTCGGGGGCGACGTCGTTCATGAAGGCCTCCATGCCGGATTCCGTCCCGGCCAGGTACTTGAGCTTGTCGGCGGTGCGGCGGATCGTGAACAGCTCCAGGTGCAGGGCGAGTTCCTCGCCGCTGGTGGCGGGCGCCTGGTGCCAGGCCGCGATGTAAGGGGCCCGGACGGGGTGCTCGGCACTGCCGAAGAGCCGGTCGAAGCGGCGCAGCAGGTCGAGCAGGATGCCGGGCAGCTCGGCGCGCTCGGCCTCGCTCAGCCGGGTGAGGTCGGGGACGCGGCGGTGCGGGTAGAGGTGCACCTCGTAGGGCCAGCGGGCGGCGAACGGGACGAACGCGGTCCAGTGCTCGCCGGCGGCCACCACCCGGGCGGGGTCGGCCCGTTCGGCGGCGAGCAGGTCCTCGAAGAGGTTGCGGCCGGTGGCGGCGCGGTGGCGGGCGGCCTGCTCGATCGTCCGGGCGGTGCGCGGGGTGGTGAACGGCAGGGCGTAGATCTGGCCATGCGGGTGGGCCAGGGTGACGCCGATCTCGGCACCGCGGTTCTCGAAGACGTAGACCTGCTCGACGCCGGGGCGGGCGGAGAGCTCGGCGGTGCGGTCGGTCCAGGCGTCCAGCACCAGCCGGGCGCGGTCCTCGTCGAGGCCGGCGAAGGAGGCGCCGTGGTCGGCGGTGAAGCAGACCACCTCGCAGCGGCCGGCGCCGGGGCGCGCCAGGTGCAGCGGATCGCCGCCGGGCGGCGGCGCCCCGGTACCGGCGGCGTCACCGGCCAGGGACGGGAAGCGGTTCTCGAAGACGGCCACCTGGTAGTCCTCGGCCGGGATCTCGCTCAGCCGGCCGTCGCGCGACGGGCAGAGCGGGCACTCGTCGGCGGGCGGGTGGTAGGTGCGGACCTGGCGGTGCGCGGCGATGGTCACCCAGGCCCCGGTGAGCGGGTCGCGGCGGACCTGCGAGGCCGAACGGCCGGGCTCCAGCGGGCGCTTGTCGACGGCGTCGCGCCCGACCGCCTCCCCCCGGTCGAAGTAGATCAACTCCCGGCCGTCCGCCAGCGCGACCACCGTCCTGGTCGTCGGTCCGGCTTCTGTCGGCACCATCCGCGACTCCTCCTCCCACTGCCACACGAACAAACAATATCGAACATTAACCAACAGGACGGCATCTGAGGAAGGACCTGCCGACTGTCGGTGCGGGAGGCGGCCGCCACGGCGGGCGAACGGTCGCCCGGTGGACGGAGTGCCGGAGCAAACGCCGAGGGGCGGCGCGGACGGGCCCCACCCGTCCCACGCCGCCCCGCCACAGCCGCACCCCACCCGCGCGGCTCCGGCCCGGCCGGGCGCCCCAAGCATCCCGGCCGGTCCCCCCGCCGCACCGGCGGGGTGTTTCCGGAGGTGCCCGGCGGCTCCGCGCGGTGGCACCACGCCGCGCCGGACACCGGTGTGTCCGTACCGCTCAGCCCGAACTCGCGCGCACCACCAGCTCGGTCTGCAGGACCAGCCCCTCCCCCCGCACGGTCTCGCCGCGGATCTGGGCCAGCAGCAGCCCGACCAGCCCGGCCGCGATCGCCCGCAGCGGCAGCCGCACCGAGCTCAGCGCCGGATGCAGGTGCCGGCAGAGCGGCGTGTCGTGGAAGCCCACCACCGCGACGTCCCGGCCGACGACCAGGCCCTCGGCGCGGACCGCCTCGTACACGGCCAGGGCGGCCAGGTCGCTGCCGGCGGCCACCGCCGTCGGCCGGTCGGCGCCCTGCAGCAGCGCCCGGAGCTGCGCCACCCCGGGGCCGGAAGCGGCACCCGCCGGGGAGCGCCCGGCCGCGGGCAGTACGTCCCCGGGCAGCGCGGCCCCGGGCAGTGCTGCCGCGAGCCCGAGCCGCGCGGCCTCCGCGGCGAAGCCGGCCCGGCGGGCGGCCATCCACGGCAGCTCCTCCCCCGCCGGGCCGGCGAAGGCGACCCGGCGGTGGCCGCGGTCGGCCAGGTGCCGGACGACTCCGGCGGTGGCGGCGCCGTTGTCGATGTCCACCCAGTGCTGCGGCTCACCGGGGCCGGTCCGGCCGAAGGTGGCGAAGGGGACGCCGGTCCGGGCGACGTGGCCGACCCGCGGGTCGCCGCGCAGCACGTCCGCCAGGACCAGGCCGTCCACCTGCCGGGCCGCGATCAGCTCGTCGATGGCCGGCCGGGCGTCCGTCGTCCCCGGGGCCGGGCGGAACAGCAGCAGCCGGTACCCCGCGGTCGCAGCGGCGTCGACCAGCGCCTCCAGGAAGCCGGCCATCAGCGGGTTGGGGTCGTAGGGGTCGTCCACCGGGGCGAGGTAGCCGAGGGTGCGGCGGGCCCCGGTGCGCAGCGAGCGGGCCGACTGGTCCGGCCGGTAGCCGAGCCGCTCGATCGCCGCCCGGACCCTGGCCAGGGTCTCCGGCCGGACCCGCTGCGGGGCGTTGAGCGCGTTGGAGACGGTCTGCCGGGAGACCCCGGCCGCGCGGGCGACCTCCTCGATGGTGGCGGCGGCGCGGCGCGGCCGGGGCGCTCCCTGGGGCATCGGTCCTCCGGTGCGGGACGGTCGGGCGGACGGTCGGGCGGACGGGCGGGGCGGGCGGTCAGGCGGCCCGGTGGCCGGGCCACCGGGCCGGCGGAGCCGCCGGTCAGGGCCGGCGCAGGGTCAGCAGGCCACCGCGCGGAACCGCGACGGCGGCGCCGTCCCCGGCCAGGTCGACGGTGCCCTGCCGGACGATACGCCCCTGGGCGTCCTGGACGGTGACCTCGGCCGGCCCCTCCCCGCCGACCAGCCGGACGACCTGGTCCGGGTCGGCGTTGGCCACCAGCAGGGTCTGCCACGGCGCCCCGCCGAGCTGCACCGGCAGCGGCGCGTACCGGGCGACCACGACGGTCGACGGACCGGCCGCGGTGACCATCGGGTAGCCGAGGTCGGGCCGGGCCGGGCGCAGCTCGCCGAGCTGCAGGGTGGCGAGGTGCTCCCGGAAGACGCCGAGCCAGAAGGCGAGCGCGGCCCGCTGCTCGGCGGTCTGGGCGGCGAGGTCCACCGAGATCTGCGGGACCGAGAAGAGCACGTTGATCAGGTGGCAGGCGACCTGCTCGGCCGACTCCTCCGGGTGCCACATCAGCATGTCGGCGTGGACCGCGACCGGGCCGGCCACCAGCCGGGTGTCGACGGTGCGCTGCCGGTTCTCGCCCGGGCTGAGCGGGCAGTCGGTGGCGCGGATCATGGTGGTGTACGGCCAGAGCCCGGGGCTGACGTAGGGCTGGCGGTGCTCCAGCATGGCGTCGGGCCGGACGGCGGTGATCCGGCGGCGAAGCTCGGCGAGGAGCTTCACCAGGCCCTCGTCGACGGTGGCGCTGTCCGCCTCGGGGCCGGGCTCCGGCGGGTCGGCGACACCGAACCAGTCGATGAAGTCGATCTTCAGGCCGTCCATGCCCCACTCCTCGACGGCGCGGGCGAGCCGGCCGACGAGGTGCTCGCGCACCTGCGGGTAGCGCGGATCGGCGACGATCGCGCCCATGTAGCCGGCGTCGGCCAGCGCGTACCCACCGAGCTCCTTGAACGCCTCGCTGTCCTTGCCGATGAACGGCAGGGCGTACCAGAGCAGGTACGCGACGCCGAGCTCGTGCACCCGCCGGACGTGCGCGGCGGTGTCCGGCAGCGAGAGCGGCTCCCAGTCGCCGCAGTGGGCGTAGCCGCGGGTGCGGTCCCGGGTCATCCAGCCGTCGTCGACGATGATCGTGTCGAGTCCGAGCTCCTTGCCGAGCGCGGCCTGGGTCTCCACCGCCTCGGGGCTGACGTTCTGGTGCAGCGAGTACCAGGTGGAGTAGGCGGGCAGGCGGGCGGCGTCGGGGACGTACACCTCGCGGTCGGCCCACCACCAGCCGGCGATGCCTGCCAGGCAGCGGGCGAAGTGGCGGCGGGAGGTGTCGATCCGGACGGTGAGGCGGCCGGTGGCCTGGACCCAGACCCGGAACTCGCCGGTCTCCTCGACCACCCCGGCGCCGGCCAGCACGTCGTCGCGGTCGGCGGCGAAGGCGCAGATGGCGATGTCACCGGTGCCGACCAGGGCGGCCACCGGGGCGCCGCGGGTGAGGGTGACCCGGCGCGGCGCGCTCCAGGCCGCGGGCAGCCAGCCGGTGCCCTTGGTGTCCGGGGTCCAGAAGGCGGTGGCGTCCACGCAGGGGACGCGCCACTCGATCCGGACGTCGCCCTCGTGGTCGGCGGTCACCTCGACCACGCCCTCGCCGGTGGTCCGGGCCGTGGCGGCGCCGCTGACCGAGAGCGCGAGGCCGCCGGCGTCCAGTGGCCGGAGCCCGCCGTCGGCCGCGGGGGCGTGCGGTTCCCAGATGTCGGTCATGATCAGCCCTTCGTGGCGCCGGCCAGCAGGCCGGAGATGAACTGCCGCTGAAGGACCAGGAAGAGGACCATCATCGGCACGGTGGAGAGCGCGGTCCCGGCGAGGATCGCGCCGTAGTCGGTGGTGGCCTCTTGGCCGTGGAGGGTGGCGAGGGCCACCGGCAGGGTGCGCATCTCGGGGCTGCGCAGCGCGATCAGCGGCCAGACGAACTGGTTCCACGCGCCCAGGAAGAGGAAGATCGACAGCGCGGCCAGCACGGGGCGCATGACCGGGACGACCACGCTCCACAGCACCCGGAACTCGCCGGCGCCGTCGACCCGGGCGGCGTCCAGCAGTTCGTCGGGCATCCCGGCGAGGGCCTGGCGCATCAGGAAGATCGCGAACGGGACGCAGAGGCCGGGCAGCACGATCGCCTGGTAGCTGTCGAGCAGGCCGAAGCTGCGCATCATCTTGAACAGCGGCACCAGCATGACCTGCTCCGGGACCACCAGCGTGGAGAGCAGCAGGACGAAGAGGAACGAGCGGCCGCGGAAGCGGAACTTGGCGAAGGCGTAGCCGGCCAGCAGCGCGACGACCAGCGCGCCGACCGTCTGCAGGCCCGCCACCAGAAGGGAGTTGAGCAGGACCCGGCCGATGCCGGTCTTGGCCTGGAGGCGCTCCAGGTTGTCCCCGAGGCTGCCGCCGGGGAGCAGGCTGGGCGGCCAGGAGAAGATCTCCGAGTCCTTGTGGGAGGCGGCGACCAGCAGCCAGTAGAACGGACCGACCGAGAGCCCGGCGACGGCCGCCAGCAGGAAGGTGAGCGGCCAGCCGCGCCACCGGCCGGAGCGGCGGCCGGCGGGGCCGGCGGGCGCAGCGGCGCCGTCCGGGGTGCGGGGGCCCGGCGTTCGGGGCTCCGGCGTGCGGGGGCGCGCCACGGCGGGACGGGTGGTCATTCGCGTTCTCCCATCAGGCGCATCTGGACCGCGCCGAGCACCGACACCAGCAGCGTGAGCACGTAGGCGATGGCGGAGGCGTAGCCGAAGTCGAAGTAGCGGAAGCCGTTCTGGTACAGGTACATCGAGACGGTGAGGGTGGCGTTGTCCGGCCCGCCGTGGGTCAGCACGTAGGGCTCGTCGAACAGCTGCAGGGTGCCGATGGTCGAGAGCACCACGGTGAAGAGCAGCACCGGGCGCAGCGCGGGCACGGTGATGGACCGGAAGCGGCGCAGCGGGCCGGCGCCGTCGACCATCGCGGCCTCGTACAGCTCCTTGGGGATGCCCTGCAGCCCGGCCAGGTAGATGACGGCGTTGTAGCCGGTGTAGTGCCAGGTCAGCACGAGGACGATGGCGATCCGGGACCAGAACGGGCTGCCGAGCCAGTCGACGGCGGGCAGGCCGACCAGGTCGAGCAGCCAGTTGACGGCGCCGTGGTCGGTGCGCAGCAGGAAGGCGAACAGGACGCCGGTCGCGACCAGGCCGGTGACGGCCGGCATGAAGACGCCGAGCCGCCAGACGGCGCGCCAGCGGACCAGCGCGGAGTTGATCCCGACGGCGAGCAGCAGGGCCAGGCCCAGCATCAGCGGGACCTGTAGGGCGAGGATCTCCGCGGTGTTGCGCAGGGCCGTCCAGAACAGCGGATCGTCCAGCAGCCGGCGGTAGTTGGCCAGGCCGGCGTCACGGGTGGCGGCGCCGGAGCCGGTGGTCAGCGAGAGCAGCAGGGAGGAGACGATCGGGTAGGCCTTGAAGAACCCGAAGAGGATCAGCGCCGGGGCCAGCAGCAGGTAGGGCAGGGCGCGGCGGCGCCGGCGGGCGGCCCACAGGCGGGCGGGGCCGGTGGGGGCGGGCGCGGGCGCGGCGGGGGCGGCGGGGCGGGTGGCGGTGGTCATGCGATGCTGCGGCCGGTCTGCTGGGCGAGCTGCTTGGCGGCGTCCTGGAGCACGGTGGCCGGGTCGCCGCCCTTGAGGAAGACCTTGACCTGGGCGTCACTGGCGAGCTTGAGCGCGCGGGCGTAGTCGCCTGAGTAGTTGGTGGCGTCGGCGCCCTCGCCGAGCAGTTCGGTGAAGGTCTTCAGGACGGGCTGGTCGCCGTAGAACGGGCTGGGCGCGGAGTACATCGGGTCGGTGTACGCCGCGGTGAGCGCGGGGAAGACGCCGCCGGCGTTGAACATGCTGTTGACCGAGGCCGGCCGGGTGAGGGCGTACTCGACGAACCGCCAGGCTGCGACGCGGCGCGGGCTGGCGGCGGCGACGGCCAGATGGGTGGAGTTGACGATCGCCGCCCGCTTGCCGCCGGTCACCACGGCCGGGGGCTTGGCGATCCGCCAGTTGCCCTTCTGGTCGGGGACCTTGGTCTCCAGGTAGTGCACGGCCCAGGCTGGGTTGGGGCAGACCGCGACCTTGCCGGCCTTCAGCAGGTTGACCCAGCCGTGGTCGCCGGCGGCGTCCCCGACCAGACCGGCCTCGTCGAGGCGCTTGATGATGGTGAGCGCCCGGACCGCCTCGGGCGAGCCCATGGTGACCTTGCCCTTGAGGTCGAAGTAGAACGACCCCTGGAGCTGCATCAGCGACTGCAGGAAGTCGAGGTCCTCGGCGGGGGCGGCCGGCTTGTTGATGGCGATCAGCGAGACACCGGGGTTGGCCGCCTTGAACTGCGGCGCGGCGGCGAGCACGTCGTCCCAGGTGCCGAAGGTGTTCGGGTCGAGGCCGGCCTTGTCGAAGTAGTCCTTGCGGTAGAAGAAGCCGAGCGAGTTGACCTCCCACGGCAGCGCGTAGGCCTTGCCGTCCTTGCCGGTGACGACCGGCCAGAGGCCCTTGGAGAACTTCTCCTTGTGGGCGTCGGCGCCGAGCGCGGAGAGGTCGGCCAGGCCGCCGGGGAACTTCTCCAGGTAGCCGGGGAGGTAGTCGCACCCGATGTGGAGGACGTCGGCGAGGCCCTGGCCGCCGGCGGCCAGGCCGACGGTGATCTTGTCCCAGATCGCCGGGTTGCCGACGTCCTGGACGTCCACCTTGATCCCCGGGTTGTCCTTCTCGAAGGCCGGGACGACACCGCGCAGGGCCTCGGCCGCGGTGGTCCAGGACCAGACGGTGACGGTGCCGGTGGCGGCGTCGCCGCCCGAGCCGGAACCGGAGTCGGAGCCCGAGCCGCAGGCGGCGAGGGAGCCGCCGGCGGCCAGGGCGAACAGGCCGGCTCCGGAGGCGCGCAGCAGGTCGCGGCGGGAAAGGTGTGACATGGCAGTCCTCTCTGAGGGGTGGCGGCCCCCGCTGCGGCCGTGGGACGGGTACCTCGGCCGCGGGCGGGGGTCGGACGGCCGGGACGAGGCGCCGGGCCGGAGGTCGGTGCAGGGAGTGCGGGGCGGGGGTCGGTGCAGGGAGTGCGGGGCGGGGGCGGTGCAGGGGAACCGAACGGGCGGGACGGTCGGGGTGCAGGACGCCCCGGCGGTTCGGCCCGGGGCCGGCCGGGGCGTGGCCGGTCAGGCCACGGGGACGGAGCGCAGCGCCCCGGCGAGCCGGGCGGCCGCCTCCGGTCCGGTGGAGGCGTGCGGGGAGAGCCGGATCCAGCCGCCGCGCAGGGTGGTGGCCAGGCCGGAGTCGGTGAGCGTGCGGTGCACCGCCCGGGGGTCGGCGCCAGGCAGCCGCAGCCGCCCGATCCCGCTGCCGCCGACCGGCCGCGCCGCCTCGGCGCCGGCCGACCGCGCGGCGTCGAGCAGGCCGTCGAGCGCGTCGGCCACCAGGGCGGCGACCCGGGCCGGGCCGACCGCCCGGACCAGGTCGAGCCCCGCGCCGAGCGCGGCGACGGCCGGTCCGTCCGGGTTGGTGAGGGTGTGGGCGACCGCGCCGGGCCGCGGCGGGCGGGGGTGGTGCGGTGCGTCGATCGGGTCGACCACCCCGGACCAGCCGGAGAGCCCGGGCCGGAGCCGGTCGGCGACCCGGTCGCGGACCAGGAGCAGCGCCGCGCCCCAGCCGGCGCGCAGCCACTTCTGTCCGCCGCAGGCCAGCACGTCCGCCGGGCCGGCGTCGAGGTCGACCGCCCCGAGCGCCTGCACGGCGTCCACGACCAGCACCCGGTCCGGGCCGATCACCTCCCGGATCTCGGCCAGCGGTGCCCGGAAGCCGGTCGCCGCGTCCACCGCGCAGACCGAGACGGCGCGCACGGTGCCGTCCAGGTGCGCCCGGACGGCGTCGGCGGTGACCGGGCCGTCGACCGGGCGGACGGCGAGGCCGCCGTGGTCGGCGGCGCGCAGCCAGGGGTAGAGGGCGCCGGGGAAGTCGCGCCGGCCGACCAGGACGGTACCGGCGGCCGGTCCCGGCGCCGTGCCCGGTCCCGGCGCCGTGCCGGCGAGGGCGTGGGCGGCGGCGAACAGGCCGTGCGAGGTGGAGCCGACGAAGGCGATCTCCTCCGGACGGGCACCGAGCAGGTCGGCCGCCGACCGCGCGGCGTCGAGCGTGGCGGCGTCCAGCTCGGCCAGGGTGTCCCAGCCGTGCCCGCTGTGCATCCGGCCGGCCGCCCTGGTCAGCACCTGGCTCACCTCGGCCGACACCGGGCCGAACCGCGCGAAGTCCAGGTAGCCCGCAGGCTCGTCGAACTGCCGCAGGTAGTCGGTGACCGGGAGGGTCGTCCGCACCGGCATGCTGCACCGCACCCTTCGATTTGAACGTTCAAACACACAGAACAGATCAGAACCAAACACGTTCCAACGCGTTGGCCCACAGGAAACGCCCGCACCACCGGCGGCGTCAAGCCCCCTGCAGCAGAAAGGGGGCCGCCGCCCGTCACCCGCCGGGGCGCGCGACGGGGAGTGCCGGGGCGGCCGACGGACAGTCAAGAGTGCACGACCTGGGGCGGAGCACCGGGCGGGACACGAATCGATAACAGGCCGCCACCCTCTTGTCAGTGCAATTTCACATTACTATGTTGCATTGCGTCACCCCTCCGGCCCCTCGACCGGACAGGAAGCTCCGCCGCCCGGACCCCACTCCCCCGGCGGACCGCAGATATGACGCCCCCACACCTCACCGAGGAGATCCGTGCCCCCCACTGTCGCCATGCGCAACACCCTGCTCTCCGCCGCCCTGGCGGCCGCCCTCGCTACGCCACTGGTGCAGACCGTCCAGGCCGCGGCCGGCCCCGGTCCGGCCGCCACCACCCTGGCCGCCGCCGCGTTGCCGACGCCCGCCACGCCCGCCACGCCCGCCGCCGACCAGGTCGGCCACCGCGCGGCTCCCGGCGGTACGTCCGCGGCCGGCCCGCAGGGCTGGCCCGGCGCCGCGGCCCTCCAGCCGACCACCGGCGCCCAGCCGGGCGCCCCGGCCGGCCCCGCGACCACCGCCGAAGCCACCGCCCGGGGAACGGCCTGCACCCCCGAAGCCTTCACCGCCCTGAGCCCGGCCGCGCTCGCCGACTTCCTGGCCGACCCGGCGCACACCTACCAGGACTGTCTGCGCCCGCTGCTGGTCAACTGGGACCCCCGCACGGCCAAGGTGATGACGCCGGCGCACGTTCAGGCCGTCGCCGCCCGGGTGAGCAGCCTGGCGCCGTCCTTCGACAACGCCGACAACCGCAACCAGCACGAGCTCTGGTACTTCCTGCACGTCGCGGTGTACTTCGACTTCTACCACCCCGAGGTCGACATCAGCGACGCTGCCACCGTCGCGGCGATCGACCGCGCGATCCGCGACTACACCGCCAACCCCCGCGTCTTCGAGCCCACCACGGCCAACGGCGACACCATGGGCGAGCTGCTGCAGGCCGGCACCGCGCCCGGCCTGCGCACCGACCGCCTCGGGCTGGTCAAGCAGGTACTGCGGATGTTCGCGCCCGGCAGCGCGGCCGTCGGGAACCCCGGGTGGAACTGGGCCGTCCAGGGCGCCCTCCAGCTCGACTTCCAGGGCATCGAGAACATCGGCGAGGACCCGCAGGGCCGGTTCCGGGCCGCCGTGGCCGCCGACGCCGACTACCGCGAGGCCTTCCGCGCCTACGCCGGCTACACCCACCTCAAGGGCACGTCCAGCGAGTGGGCGGTCGCCGACGCGATGCTGGAGTACGGCCGCTTCGCCCGGATCACCGCGCTCAGGCCCGAGCTCACCCAGCGGATCGGCGGCCAACTCCAGCAGGTCGAGGCCGGCTTCGGCCGGATGAGCCGCCCGTGGGCCAACCTGGTCGGCCCGGTCAACGACCTCGGCCTCTGCACCCAGTACGGGGTCTGCCGCACCGACATCGAGCGGCAGCTCTTCCCCCGCACCTACAGCTACGACAACGGCACCCTGGTCGTCCGCACCGCGCTCGACCGCGCCACCGCCGACCAGCTCTACTACGCCACCAAGCAGGTCAAGGCCCAGTTCTTCCGCACCATCGGCACCGACCGGCCGCTGCCCGGCGACGAGCACCCCGTGCTCACCGTCCAGCTGTACGACACCAAGACGAACTACCAGGCGTTCCAGAGCCTGCTGTTCGGCATCGGCGACGTCAACAACGGCGGCATGTTCCTGGAGGACCGCTCCACCTTCTACACCTACCAGCGCACCACCCAGGAGTCGTACTTCAGCCTGGAGGAGCTGTTCCGGCACGAGTACACCCACTACCTGAACGCCCGCTGGGCGATCCCCGAGTCCGGCTACACCACCCGCTGGCCGGGCGACGCCACCTTCGCCATGAACGAGGGCACCGCCGAGTACTTCGCCGGCGCCACCCGCGACGGCGGCGTCAAGGCGCGCAAGTACATGGTCCGCCAGGTCGGCTGGGACGACCAGGCCGGGACGCCGCGCCTGACGGTCGACCAGATCCTGCACGCCACCTGGGACGGCCAGGGGTTCCGCGCCTACCCGTACGCGGCGACCTTCTTCAACCTGCTCGGCGAGAAGCACCCCGACCGGCTGGCCGAGATGTACCGGCTGCTGCGCGCCGACGACAAGGCCGGCTACGACGCCTGGCGCGACCGCCTCGGCCGCGACGCCGGCCTCCAGGCCGAGTACACCGCCTACCTGGACGCGCAGATCCCACAGGCCGACGACCTCTTCGTGCCGGTGACCACCTTCGCCCCGAACGGTGCGCTCGCCTACGCGTGGGCCTCGGAGGTGCAGTCCGCCTTCGCCGCCGCCACCCAGAACACCCCGGTCTGCAAGGACAACGCCGACTGGAACAACACGATGCGCTTCAGCTGCAGCGGGCGCATCACCGCCAACCTCACCAACTCGGCCGACGCCGGCCGGATCCGTCAGGACATGGCCGCCACCGTCGACCACTACCTGCTCGGCCGCGGCGGCGCCGCCGCCAACAACCTCGCCGACATGAACTGCTGGTTCGGCACGGTCGACGTCTGGCCGGACGGTCGGGCCGGCACCGCCGACTACACCTGCGAAGGCCCCCTGCGCCGGTAACGGAGCAGGGTGAGCCGGCCCGGCGCGCGCCCCACCGTGGCACCGGGCCGGCGCCCGGCCGGTCGACACCGGTCGGAAGGGCCCGTCCGGGGCGGGTGTGGGACCCGTTCCGGACGGGCCGCCCCGGCCCGCTGCGGTGCCGCTCACCCCGGCCGGCGCAGCGGGCCGGCTCGGCTCAGGCTGCGACGCGGCTCGACTCAGGCCGCGGGGCGGCTCGACTCAGGCCGCGGGGCGGCTCGGCTCAGGCTGCGGGGCGGCTCGGCCCGGTCGCGTCAGTCGTGCGGCGGCAGCCCGCCCAGCTGGTGGTCCGCCACGTTGAGCGCCTCGTCGACGAGGCGGCGCAGGTGCCCGTGCCGCAGCGCGTAGACCACCCGCCGCCCGTCCTTGCGCGTGCTGACCAGGCCGGCCAGCCGGAGCTTGCCCAGGTGCTGGCTGACCGAGGGCCGGGCCGCGCCGCAGGCCTCCGTCAACGTGGTCACGTCGGCCTCGCCCTCGCTCAGCCGCTGCATCAGCGCCAGCCTGGTCCGGTCCGCCAGCAGCGCCAGGATGGCGGCGGCCGTCTCCAGCCGCTCGTCGTTCCCGGTCCGGCCCTCGCCGCCCGGCCGGTCGTGGATGTGCTGTTGCGACCTCTGCGCATCTGACAGCCGAAGGCTCCCGCTCATGGCGCCATCGTAAGGGCCCGCCGTCGCCGGGTTCACCCGCGCGGCGGGCGCGAGCCCGGGGCCGCCGGGCCGCGTTCGGACGGCCGGGACGGACCGACCCCGGGCGCAGCCCTCAGGAGAAGTCCAGCGAGCCGGTGCGGGTGCGCTTGAGCTCGAAGAACCTCGGATAGCCGGCCAGCAGCCGGACGCCGTCGAAGACCCGGACGGCCTCCTCGCCGCGCGGGACCGCGGTGAGCACCGGTCCGAAGAAGGCGGTGCCGTCGACGTGGATGGTCGGCGTGCCGACCTCCTCGCCGACCGGGTCCATCCCCTCGTGGTGGCTCTTGCGCAGCGCAATGTCGTACGCGGTGCTGGTGGCGGCCCCGGCCAGCTCCTCGGGGAGGCCGGCCTCGACCAGCGCCTCCCGCAGGACGGTGTCGTCGGCCTCCCGGTCCTGGTCGTGCAGGCGGGTGCCGAGCGCGGTGTAGAGGTCGCGCAGGACGTGCTCGCCGAACCGCTCGGCGGCGGCGATGCAGACCCGCACCGGCCCCCACCCGGTGTCGAGCAGCCGGCGGTACCGCTCGGGGAGGTCCTCGCGGCCCTCGTTCAGGACGGACAGGCTCATCACCCGGAAGGTGAGGTCGAGCTCGCGCTGACGCTCGACCTCCAGGATCCAGCGGGAGGTGATCCAGGCGAACGGGCAGACGGGATCGAAGTAGAAGTCGACTTTGGTGGTCACCCGACCGATGCTACGGAGCGGGTGGACCGGCCGGCAGGTCCGATCGGCCGCCCGGATCCTGGGCCACTTCGGCCCGCGCGGGGGCCTCCTCCGTCAGCTCGGCGGCTTGTTCCGCGGCCCGCACCGGCACCTCCGCCGCACCGGTGCCCGCCTGCGCGCCCGCGTCCGGGTGGCGGGCCGCCACCGCGTCCAGCAGCAGCTCCAGGGCGAACGGGTAGCCGCTGCGCCGCATCTCCGCCTCCAGCAGCGGCGCGGTGGCCGCGATGTTCGGGTGGGTGTCGGCGCCGAGCCGGCTGTAGCGCTGCCGCCAGACCTGGAGGTCGGCCGTCGCCGCGGCGGCGGGCAGCGCCAGGGCGGCCGCGTCGAGCGCCGCGAACGCCAGGCCCTGGTCGACGAAGGCGTGGTAGATCGGCACCGCCTCGTGGTCGGGGAAGCCGGCCCGGCGCAGCACCCCGAGGATCCGCTCCACCGCCAGCATCTCGTGCCCGCGCCCGGTGGTCCGGTGCGCGGCGAGCAGCGCGGCCTGCGGGTGGGCCTGGTAGGCGGCGTGGATCCGCAGGCCGATCGAGCGCAGGTCGGCCCTCCAGTCGCCGGTGGGCCGCCAGCCGTCCTGGGCCCGGCCCACCAGCTCGTCGGCCAGGGCCAGCAGCAGGTCGTCGGTGCTGTGGAAGTAGCGGTAGATCGCACTCGGGTCGGCCCCCAGCGCGGCCCCCAGCCGCCGGACGGTCAGCGCCTCGGCGCCGTGCTGCCCGACCAGGCGCAGCGCGGTGTCGACGATCATCCCGGCCGAGAGCACGGTGCCCTGTTTGGTCGGCCGCCTGCGCCGCCGCTGCGGCTCCGGAACCACTCGTTCTGCCATGGCCCGAGCTTATGACAACAGCATTGACGTGTAACGGGTGCGGCGGTTTCATGGCCAGCCACCGGCCGTTCGGCCGCACCCCCCACTTCTCCCCCCACCACACGCAAGGCGGTGCTCCCTTGGCAGAAACCGTCCAGGACACGGGTTCCGGCGCGAGATCCGGCTCGCCCGACTCCCCCGTCTCCATGCGCAAGTCCCTCGGCCTGCTCGACGGGGCGGCGATCGCCGCCTCCAGCACGGCCGCCACCAGCAGCATCGGCATCGGCCTCGGGCTGACGGCCGGCATCGTCGGCCTCCACCTCCCGGCGATCATGCTGCTCGCCTTCCTGCCCGTGCTCGCCATCGCCGGCGGCTACGGGCGGCTCAACCTGGTCGACCCGGACGCCGGCAGCAGCTACCGCTGGGTCGGCCGCACCCTCAACCCCTGGCTCGGCTTCCTCACCGGCTGGGTCAACACCGTCGGCACCGTCGTCTTCATGGCGTACACGACGACCGTGACCGGCTCGGCGATCGTCCAGCTGCTCGGCCAGGCCACCGTCCACTCCGTCGCGGGCCTGCGCCTGGACCCGGACTCCACGCTCCAGTGCACCCTGATCGGCCTGGTCGTGCTGATCGGTGCCTCGCTGGTCGCCGTCCGCGGCCTCGACCTCGCCGCCCGGCTGCAGAAGTACCTGCTGGTCTTCGAGTACGGGGTGCTGCTCGCGTTCTGCGGCTACGGCCTCTTCGCCGGGGACCAGCCCTTCTCGCTCCAGTGGTTCAACCCCTTCGACATCCCCTCGCTCAGCGCGCTGGCCCAGGGCATGGTGCTCGCGGTCTTCTGCTACTGGGGCTTCGAGTCGGTGTTCAGCGTCGGCGAGGAGGTCCGCGACCCGCGGGACGCCTCCCGCGCGGGCCTGCTCGCCCTGGTGGTGATGATGCTGCTCTTCCTGCTCGCCGGCACCGCCTTCCAGCGGGTGCTGCCGCTGGACGAGCTGGCCGACAACGGCGCGCAGGGGCTGGCCTACTTCGGCTCCAAGCTGGCCCACCAGCCACTGGCCGCCCTGCCGCTGATCGCGCTGACCCTCTCCGCCGTCGCCTCGCTGCAGGCCTCGGTGATCCCCACCGCCCGCGGCCTCTACGCGATGGGACGCGACGGCGTGCTCGGCCCGGTCTGGACCAGGCTGCACGCCAAGCACCTGACCCCGGCGGTCGGCACCCTGCTGATCACCGGCATCGCCTGCGTGCTCGCGCTGCTCTCGATCGCCATCCCCACCGTCAGCGACCTCATCTCGGCCGCCGTCAACGCGATCGGCATCGTGGTGGCGCTCTACTACGCGCTCACCGCCGCCGCCTCGGCCGTGCGCTTCCGCCACCTGCTGCGCACCGCGCCGCTGGAGGGCCTGCGCGCGGTGGTCGGCCCGCTGCTGGGCGCGGTCGCGTTGCTGCTGGTCGGCGGCTACCTCGCCTGGACCTTCTACGACTCCGCCGACCACTTCGAGCTCTCCGCCGACAACGGCTGGTTCGAGCTGCTGGTCCCGGTCCTGATGATCGGCAGCGGCCTGGTGGCGGCGGCCTGGGCGCGCTGGCGGCGCCGCTCGGCGTACTTCCTCCGGCCCGCCGGGGACGACGCCGACCCTGCGGTGGCCGCCCCGGCCGCCTGATCGGGCGGCGGCCGAACGACGGCCCGGCCACCGGAGCGGGTACCGCGGGAGCCTCCCGGGGTACCCGACTCCCGACCGGCCCGACTCCCGACCGGCCCGGCGCCGGCCACCGGCACCGGGCCCGGCCGCCCCACCGGCACCGCAGCCCCGCGCCGCATTGCCGGCACCACCCGCACCGACCGGCACCACCCCGCACCGACCGAACCGCCCCCGCACCCGATCCGTCTGGAGCACCACCCATGAGCAAGGCCGACCTGGTCTTCACCCACGGCCCCGTCCACACCGGCGACCCCGCCCGCACCCGGGCCACCGCCCTGGCCGTGACCGGCGAGCGGATCACCGCCGTCGGCCACGACGAGGTGCGGGAGCTGATCGGACCGGGCACCGAGGTCGTCGACCTCACCGGCAAGCTGCTGATCCCCGGCTTCCAGGACGCGCACATCCACGCCGTCTACGGCGGCACCGAGCTGGCCACCTGCGACCTCACCGGCACCGTCGGGGTGGACGACTACCTGGACCGGGTCCGCGCCTACGCCGAGGCCAACCCCGGCCAGGCCTGGATCACCGGCAGCGGCTGGTCGATGGAGAGCTTCGAGGGCGGCCTGCCCACCCGGCAGCTGCTCGACTCGGTGGTCCCGGACCGCCCGGTCTACCTGACCAACCGCGACCACCACGGCGCCTGGGCCAACACCCGGGCGCTGGAACTCGCCGGCCTCACCAAGGACACCCCGGACCCGGCCGACGGGCGGATCGAGCGCGAGGCGGACGGCTCCCCCAGCGGCGTCCTCCAGGAGGGCGCCACCGCCCTGGTCGCCCGGCTGGTGCCGCCTTCCACCGCCGCCGACCGGCTGGCCGGCCTGCTGCGGGCCCAGCGACTGCTGCACTCGCTCGGCATCACCGGCTGGCAGGACGCGCTGCTCGGCGTGTTCAACGGCCAGCCCGACCCCTCCGACGCCTACCTGGCCGCCGCCCGGGCCGGCACGCTGACCGCCCGGGTCACCGGTGCGCTCTGGTGGGAGCGGGACCGCGGCGCCGAGCAGATCCCCGAACTCGTCGCCCGGCGCACCGAGTTGAGCCACGGCCGATTCCGCGCCGGGTCGGTGAAGATCATGCAGGACGGCATCGCGGAGAACTTCACCGCCGCCATGACCAGCCCCTACCTGGACGGCTGCGGCTGCGCCACCGGCAACAGCGGCCTGAGCTTCGTCGACCCGGCGGCCCTGCGCGAGCACGTCACCGCGCTGGACGCGCTGGACTTCCAGGTGCACTTCCACGCGCTCGGCGACCGCGCCGTGCGCGAGGCGCTGGACGCCGTCGAGGCGGCCCGGGCCGCCAACGGGCGCCGGGCCACCCGCCACCACCTGGCCCACCTCCAGGTCGTCCACCCGCAGGACGTCGCGCGGTTCGCCCGGATCGGCGCGATCGCCAACATCCAGCCGCTCTGGGCCGCGCACGAGCCGCAGATGGACGAGCTGACCATCCCCTTCCTCGGCCCCGAGCGCGCCGCCTGGCAGTACCCGTTCGGCGACCTGCTGCGGGCGGGCGCCACGCTGGCCGCCGGCAGCGACTGGCCGGTCAGCAGCCCCGACCCGCTGGCCGGGCTGCACGTCGCGGTCAACCGGATGGAGCCGGAGTCCACCGACGGGCGGGTCTTCCTCCCCGAGCAGCGGCTCGACCTGGTCTCGGCCCTGACCGCGTACACGGCGGGCTCCGCCCACGTCAACGGCCACGACGACGCCGGCAGCCTGCGCGCGGGCCACCTGGCCGACCTGGTGGTGCTGGACCGGGACATCCTCACCGCCCCGGCCGAGGAGATCGCCGAGGCACGCGTCCTGCGGACGTACGTCGGCGGGCAGCTGGTCCACGCGGCCGACTGACCGCCCGGGTGACGGCCGCGGTCCGGGGGGACGCCCACCCGGACCGCGGGCCGCTACCCTTCCTGGTCGCGCAGGTCGGCGATCCGCTTGATCTTGCCCACCGAGCGCTCCAGCGTGTACGGGTCGACCACCTCGACCTCCACGGTGACGCCCACGCCGTCCTTGACCGCCCCGACGATCTCCGCCGCGGCGGCGGTGCGCTGCCCGGGCCCGGCGTCCGGGCGGGCCTCGACCCGGACCGTCATGTGGTCCAGCCTTCCCCGCCGGGTGAGCCGGAGCTGGAAGTGCGGCGCCACGGCCGGGACGCGGAGCAGGATCTCCTCGATCTGGGTGGGGAAGACGTTCACCCCGCGCAGGATGATCAGGTCGTCGCTGCGGCCGGTGACCTTCTCCATCCGCCGGAAGACCGGGCGGGCGGTGCCGGGCAGCAGCCGGGTCAGGTCGCGGGTGCGGTAGCGGATGACCGGCAGCGCCTCCTTGCTGAGCGAGGTGAAGACGATCTCGCCGCGGTCCCCGTCGGGCAGCACCTCGTCCGTCAGCGGGTCCACCACCTCCGGGTAGAAGTGGTCCTCCCAGATGTGCAGGCCGTCCTTGGTCTCCACGCACTCCTGGGCGACGCCCGGTCCCATCACCTCGGAGAGGCCGTAGATGTCGACCGCGTGGATGCCCGTCCGCTCCTCGATCTCGCGGCGCATCTCCTCCGTCCACGGCTCGGCGCCGAGGATGCCGACCTGCAGCGCGGTGGTGCGCGGGTCGACGCCCTGCTTCTCGAACTCGTCCAGCAGCGTGAGCAGGTAGGAGGGGGTGACCATGACGACCTCGGGGCCGAAGTCCCGGATGAGCTGCACCTGGCGGGCCGTCATGCCGCCCGAGGCGGGGATCACCGTGCAGCCGGCCCGCTCGGCGCCCGCGTGCGCGCCCAGGCCGCCGGTGAACAGTCCGTAGCCGTAGGCGATGTGGACCTTGTGGCCGGGCCGGCCGCCGGCCGCCCGGATCGAGCGGGCGACCACATCGGCCCAGACCGAGAGGTCGTGCTCGGTGTAGCCCACCACGGTCGGCCGCCCGGTGGTGCCGCTGGAGGCGTGGATCCGCCGGACCTCGGCCATCGGGACGGCGAACATACCGAACGGATAGGTGTCCCGCAGGTCGGCCTTGGTGGTGAACGGGAAGCGGGCGAGGTCGGCGAGGGTGCGGCAGTCCTCGGGGCCGACCCCGGCCGCGTCGAACTTCCGCCGGTAGAGCTCGACGTGGTCGTAGGCGTGGCGCAGGGTGGCCCGCAGGTGCTTGAGCTGGTGGGCGCGCAGCTCCTCGCCGGTCATCCGCTCCCCGGCGTCCAGCAGCTCCGCCGGCAGCGGCTCGCCCAGGCGGGTCGGGACGGCGGCCGGGCCGGGCGGTCTGCTGCTCATGGCGTCTCCTCCGTCGTGGCCGGCCCCCTCCCGAACACCGACCGATCATTCGGTCAGTGCACGGGCACGCCCCAGTAACCCAGCAGCCGCACCGGCTGTCAAGGGACGCCACGCGGGTCCGGCAAGGCCCAGGAGGCGGCTAGGAGGCGGCCGCCGCCCGGTCCGCGCCGTCGGGCCCTTCGGCGGCGGGGCGGCCGCCGCCGAACTCGCGCACGGCGTCGGCCACGATGGCGTCCAGGCTGGCGTGGTGGGCGCCGCGCCAGTAGGCCTGGCCGCACGCGGTGCACTGCGCGAAGGCGTCGTAGGAGCGCTCGGTGCCGTCCCGGAGCTGGTCGCGCACCGAGGTCTTGGCGACGCTGCGCAGCGTCCCGTTGCAGGTGGTGCAGCGGCTCCAGGGGGCGAGCGGCGGCGCGAACCGGGAGAGCACGTCCCGCAGTTGCTCGTCGGGCCGGTGGCTGTAGACGTACGCGCCGGCCCAGAGCTCGCGGCGGTGCAGCAGGCCGCGGTCGCGGGAGAGCATCACCCGCTGCTCGGCGGCCGAGCGGGCGGCAAGCGCGGCGTCGCCGATGTCGGGGTTCTCGTAGGCCGCGTCGACGCCGAGCAGGCGCAGCCGGCGGGCCAGCGTCCCGAGGTGGACGTCGAGCAGGAAGCGCAGCGGGGCGGCGGACGGCTGCGGGCGGGTGACGCCGTGCACCGCGATCCGCTCGCCGTGGCCGGGGATGTGCGCGTCGTCCACCGGCCTCCCGTCCGCCAGCAGGCTGCCGACCTCGGTCAGCGGGACGCCGAGCGACTCCACCAGGTGGCCGAGGGTCGAGGCGCCGTCCGTCCGCACGGCCGTCGGCGCCGCCCGACGCCGCGAGGCGACGAAGAGGTGCAGCTCCGGGGCGAAACTCAGCCAGATCTCCGGTCTCTCCACCTGGTCAGCATGCCAGCGGCCGGCCGGCCCTGGCCAGCGATTTCGGCGCCCGGGGACCGGGGCCCGGTTCGCGTCCGCCGCCGGGCGACGGCGCGACCGCGCGCCCGGCGCCCGCCTCAGTGCCCGGGCGCGGACGCGCGGGCGGCGAAGGCCCGCCGGTAGTCGGTGGGCGACACCCCGACCCGGGCGGTGAAGTGCCGGCGCAGGTTGGTCGGGCTGCCGAGACCGCTGCGCTCGCCGATCTGCTCGACCGGCAGGTCGGTCGCCTCCAGCAGCGACTGCGCGCGGGCGAGGCGCTGGTTGAGCAGCCACTGCAGCGGGGTGGTCCCGGTGGCGGCCTGCAGCCGGCGGAAGAAGGTGCGCGGGCTCATCCGCGCCCGGCGGGCCAGGTCGTCCACGGTCAGCGGCTGTTCGAGGTTCTCGGCGGCCCACTGCAGCACCGGCGCCAGGCCGTCGTCGTCGGCCACCGGCACCGAGAGGTCGACGAACTGCGCCTGGCCGCCGGGCCGGTGGGCCGGGACGACCAGCCGGCGGGCCAGCTGGTTGGCCACGTGGGCGCCGAGGTCGGTGCGGACGATGTGCAGGCAGAGGTCGAGCCCGGCGGCGACGCCCGCGCTGGTCAGCACCGTGCCGTCGTCGACGTAGAGCACGCTGTCGTCCACGGTGACGGCCGGGTGGCGCCGGGCCAGGTCGTCGGTGTGCGACCAGTGCGCGGTGGCCCGCCGCCCGTCCAGGATGCCGGCGGCCGCGAGGGCGAACGCGCCGGTGCACAGCGACACCATCCGCGCCCCCGCCCGCTGCGCCCGCTTCAGCTCCGCGACCAGCGCCGGCGGCACCTCGCGCTCCCCCGTCACACAGGCGTCCGGGACGGAGGTGACGATCACCGTGTCGGCGCCGGCGAGCGCGTCCCAGCCGTACTCCGCCCGCAGCGAGAAGCCGAACCCGCCGGGCGGGCGGGGCGGCGCCCCGGCGTCCGGAGTCTCGGCGCAGAGCCGCAGCTCGTACCAGCGGTCGGCGAGGTCCGGCTGCGGGATGCCGAACACGGCGCAGGCCATGCCGAGTTCGTAGAGGTCCCAGAGCGGCAGCTCGGCGTGGTCGAGCACGGCGACGGCCACGGTGCCGGGGCCCCGCCCCGGGGTCTGCGGTAAGGCGTTCACGGCCCCGAGCCTACTGGCAGGAATGGTGCGGCGAAGGGCAATCCTGCCACTGTCGGCGGCCGGGGCCCGGAGGCGAGGGTGGTCCTGCCGATCAGGACCTGCCGATCAGGACCGGCCCCCGCACGGAACCCGACCGCGCCGGGACCGGACGCACCGAAGGAGCACCGCATGCCACGCGACACCGACAACCTCGCCCCGGAGCCCGTCACCGTGCTCGGCCTGGGCGCGATGGGCACCGCGCTCGCCGGCGCCTTCCTCGCCGCCGGCCACCACACCACCGTCTGGAACCGCACCGCCGCCAGGGCCGACGCACTCGCCGCCCGCGGCGCCGTCCGGGCCGCCACCCCGACCGAGGCGGTCGGCGCCAACCGGCTGATCGTCGCCTGCGTGCTCGACTACGACGCGCTGCGGTCCGTCCTGGCCGGCACCGAGGCGCTGCTGGCCGGCCGGACCCTGGTCAACCTGACCTCCGGCTCGCCCGAGCAGGCCCGCGACTTCGCCGCCCGGGCCGCCGGCCACGGCCTGGCCTACCTGGACGGCGCCGTCATGATCACCCCGCCGGGCATCGGCGGCCCGCACGCGACCCTGCTCTACAGCGGCGCGTCCGACGCCCTCGCCCGGCACCGGGCCACCCTCGCCGCCCTCGGCGAGCCGGTCGACCTCGGCCCGGACGCCGGCGTCGCCGGGCTCTACGACACCGCGCTGCTCGGCCTGATGTGGTCCGCCCTCAGCGGCTGGCTGCAGGGCGCCGCCCTGGTCGGTGCGGACGGGGTGCGGGCCGCCGACTTCACGCCGGTCGCCACCCGCTGGCTGAGCGGCGCGGTCGCCGGCTTCATCGACCGCTACGCCGCACAGGTCGACGCCGGCCGCTACCCGGGCGACGACGCCAGCCTCGACGTCCACCTGGCCGCCATGGAGCACCTGTTGCACGCGGCCCGGGCCCGCGGGGTCGACACCGCCCTGCCCGAACTGCTCGCCCGCCAGGCCGGCGAGGCCGTCGCCGCCGGCCACGGCGCCGACAGCTACGCGCGCCTGATCGAGGTGGTCAAGAAGTGACCGCAGCCACCACTGCCCCTGCCCTGCCCGCCCCCACCGCGCCGGGCCTCGCGGTCGACTGGCCCGCGCTGGTGACGGAGACCGCCGCCCGGACCACCGCCCTGCTCGAACGGGCGGCCGACGCCGACTGGTCGCGCCGGCCGGAGGGCGGCGACTGGACCTGCCGCGCGACCCTCGACCACCTCGCGCTCGGCGTCCTCGGCTACGCCGGCCTGCTGACGGCCCGTCCGACCGACCGCTACATCACCCTCTTCGGCTCGCTGGACCCGGCCGCGCCCGTCCCGCACTGCCTGGAGGGCCTGCGCATCGCCGCCGCCCTGCTGGCCGGCGCCGTCCGCGACGCGACACCGGACGTACGGGCCTGGCACCCCTGGGGCCACTCCGACGGGCCGGGCTTCGCGGCGATGGGAACGGTCGAACTCCTCGTCCACGGCTGGGACCTGGCCGGTGCACTGGGCGTCGGCGGGCCGCTCCCGGACGATCTCGCCGCCCCCGCCGTCGCCCGGCTCTTCCCAGCCGCCCCGACCGGCCACGCCCCCGGCGCGACCCTCCTCTGGTGCACCGGCCGGGCCGCCCTGCCCGACCGGCCCCGGCTGTCCGCCGGCGCGTGGTCCTGGGACGGCCGGGTGCGGTAGCCGGCCGCCGGGAGCTCCCGGAGCGGTCGGCCCGCCTGGCCCTGTCCGGCCTCGGCGCCGGTCAGGCGTGCGGCGCCCAGAACGCGACCAGCCTGGCGACTCCGTCCTCGACGCTCTTCCAGGAGCCGGTGAAGGTGAGCACGGCGACGGCGGCGGTCGGGAACCCGGAGCGGTTCATCCGGGCGGGCAGGTCGCCGTCGGCCTCGCCGGCCAGGGCGTCGGCCAGGGCGTGCATCCCGGGGTTGTGGCCGACCACCACCAGGTCCGCCACCTCGTCCGGGACTTCGTTGAGCAGCGCGATCAGCTCGCCGGGGCTCGCCTCGTAGACGCGCTCCTCGTAGACGGTCCGGGGCCGCGTGGGCAGTTCGGCGAAGATCAGGCCGAAGGTCTCCCGGGTGCGCACCGCGGTGGAGACCATGGCGAGGTCCGGTGCGATGCCCGCACCGGCCAGCCAGCGGCCGGCGGCCGGCGCGTCCTTGCGGCCCCGGTCGGCCAGCGGGCGGTCGTGGTCGTCGCCGTCCGACCACTCGGCCTTGGCGTGCCGGACCAGGACGATCCTGCGGGTCTGCTCAGTGCTCACGACGGCGTGTCTCCTCGGTACGGGTGCGGGTTTCCCGCCGACGCTAGCCACCGCACGGCCCGCCCCCGGACATGACAGCCGCCCCTCACCCGAACGAGTGAGGGGCGGCCGGACGGGGCCCGCGGGCGTCAGCGGAAGGTACGGAGCCGGAGGCTGTTGCCCACCACGAAGACCGAGGAGAAGGCCATCGCCGCCCCGGCGATCATCGGGTTGAGGAGGCCGGCGGCGGCGAGTGGGAGGGCGGCGACGTTGTAGCCGAAGGCCCAGAAGAGGTTGCCCTTGATGGTGGCGAGGGTGCGGCGGGAGAGGCGGATGGCGTCGGCGGCGGC